>NZ_JBVQPQ010000006.1:0-268661 GCF_055721145.1 Bacillus sp. VA15
TACCCACGTGTTACTCACCCGTCCGCCGCTAACATCAGGGAGCAAGCTCCCATCTGTCCGCTCGACTTGCATGTATTAGGCACGCCGCCAGCGTTCGTCCTGAGCCAGGATCAAACTCTCCGATAAATGGATCACAGGTTAAGTTCACCGCATCCTGCGGCGACACCTGTGTGACCTACTTCGCGCAGGCCCTAGTTTGACTGACTACGCACATCGCTGTGCGATTTATAAAAATGAATTAACAGGTACGTTTTGTCTTGTTTAGTTTTCAAAGATCATTTCACCGCTCCTCAACGAAGCAGCTTTACTAATATAACATTCAGCTTCTTTTTTGTCAACAACTTTTTTCAAGTTGTTTTGAAGCTTCTTGTTTGTGTCCGCTGTGCATCAGCGACGTTTAATAATATAACACCTGTATTTATTTATTGCAATAGTTTTTTTAAAAAAATCTACAAAACAAATAAACTATAATCCTCGTTATGCTTTCTTAAGAGTATTATCATATAACTTTCTTAAAAGAACATATACATCAGTCTTGTGATCTTGTTGTTTTTTTCGTTTTCTTGTATAGTAGAAACGAACTAAATACTGATGACCACAAGGGGAGCATTAAAGCTGAGAGTGAGCGGTTTCGTTCTGACCCTTTGAACCTGTTAGTTAACGCTGGCGTAGGGATGTGGCAAAGTCAAATGAATTGCAGATCGTAAAGCAGTGCGTGGAACTTTTCTCATCCTTCCGCGTGCTGCTTTTTTGTTGTCCTTTTGGATGGTCTATCAATGGAAGGGGATTTTTATGAATCAATCTAAGCAACTGGTTCGCCTTATTGAAATAGCAATTATGACTGCGGCTGCTGTTATTCTAGACATCGTCTCAGGAATGTTTCTTAGGATGCCTCAAGGAGGCTCGGTCTCCATCATGATGATTCCGATCTTTTTGATTTCGTTTCGGTGGGGTGTTAAAGCAGGCCTTACTACCGGCCTGCTGACAGGTCTGGTTCAAATCGCAATCGGAAACTTATTCGCACAACATCCTATACAGCTATTGTTAGATTACATTGTCGCGTTCGCAGCTATCGGAATAAGCGGATGTTTCGCTTATTCTGTCCGGAAAGCCGCTGCATCCAAAACAAAAGGGAAATTGATTGTTTCAGTGGTCAGCGCAGTTTTTATCGGCAGTTTCCTGCGCTATGCCGCGCATGTCATTTCAGGGGCAGTGTTTTTCGGCAGCTACGCTCCAAAAGGAACGCCGGTATGGATTTATTCTTTAACTTATAATGCTACTTATATGGTTCCTTCATTCATCATCTGTGCAATTGTCCTTTGTTTATTATTTATGACAGCACCCCGTTTGCTCAAAACTGACAAAGCTTAACTTGACAACCCCCAGCGTAATCCGCTGGGGGTTGTTTTTTGTTATCTATTAAGAACTGTTTTCAAAGCAGAAAGATCCGGCCAGCCAAACCCTACTTCTTTCAGCCTTTCTCCCGCAATTTCAAAGTTGTCCTCCGCTACTCTTTCAGGTGTATAGGCCTGATAAAATGTAATCGAGGGGTTCTTCTGAATGACCCAAGCAAACATACTTGAAAAGCCATGTTGAAGCAAAAACTCTGCTCCTTTTGCTAAGAGCGCTCTGCCTGCACCTTGCCGCTGATGCTCTTCTAAAAGGTAAATAGCGTACAGCTCGCCGTCATAGCCTTCTTGTTTAGAGCGAATAGGTCCAAATGAAGCAAAGCCGAATATTGAACCTTTTTCATCGTGAACCACAAATACACCTTTTAACGAGTGGCTTTTCCATTTGCCTTCAAATTCCTTGTAGTTCAGACTGTTTAAGTATTCAGCCGGGACAATTCCTTGATATGTTGTCCTCCAGCTGTCTACATGCACTTTTGCAATGTCCTTTATATCCTCTAACTTTGCTTCTCGTACAGTTGCCATCAGCTGGGATCCTTTCCTTAGTCATTATTCTGGTTTTTGGACCGTTTTCGCTTCTTTTATTTCATTTGTTAATTCGGTAATGCTTTGTTTTACATTTCCTTTTCCTGAAAAGTTCTCAATCATTTCTTTCACGTCAATTCCCGACGATGCTTTTAAGCTTTCTTGCAGGCTTGACATTAAGTTCGTCGCATAGCTGGTTACTTTGTTAGCGCCGCTTGATTCACCGCTTCCTCCTGTATCAACAACTGTGATTTTATCAATATTTGAAAGAGGTGCCGCTGCTTGTTTCGCGTATTCCGGTAGCATTTTTACGATCATATCGAAAATCGCTGCCTGCCCATACTGTTCAAAGGCAGCCGCAATTTTCTCTTTTGCTTCCGCTTCTGCCAGACCTTTTAGACGGATAACCTCTGCTTCTGTTTCCCCTTTTGCTTTTTCAGCTTCTGCTTTTGCTAGCCCGTCAATTCTGACTTTTTCCGCCTCAGCCCTCGCCATTGCTTCAATACTGTACTTCTTGGCATCGGCTTCCGCGAGCTGTTTGGCTTTCTCAGCTGCTGCGGACTGCTCGACTGAATAACGGTCTGCATCGGCTTTTTTCTTTACTTCTGAGTCATATTGACGTTCACGGCGAAGAATTTCTTTTTCTTCTAATTCTATTTGTTTTTGGCGTTCGATAATTTTAACCTGCATTTCCTGCTCTGTGACATGCTGGCGCGCCTTGGCAGTCTCTAGATCATATGCCTGGTCGGCATTCGCTTTTGCCGTATCTTGTTCTCTGCGATATTCAGCCATTTTGAGCTGATTGATTTTTTCAGCTTCAGCGATTTCCGTTGCCCGTTCAAGTTCTGATTTTTTTGCATCTTTATCGGCTTCTGCCCGCTTAATTCGGGTTTCTTTATCAGCCTCTGCTGTTGCGATATCAGCATCCCGTTTTACCTGGGCAATTCTCGGTTTCCCTAATGATTCAAGATAACCGTTTTTATCACGTACATCTTTAATGGTAAAGGAGACAATCACAAGCCCCATTTTTGCGAGATCCTGTGAAGCAACACGCTGTACCTCTTGAGAGAATTTTTCTCTGTTTTTATAGATTTCTTCGACTGTCATTGAGCCGAGAATGGAACGAAGGTGGCCTTCTAAAACCTCCC
The DNA here is from genome assembly GCF_055721145.1 of Bacillus sp. VA15. NCBI lineage: Bacteria > Bacillati > Bacillota > Bacilli > Caryophanales > Bacillaceae > Bacillus > Bacillus sp. VA15. Next base: position 3,083 of record NZ_JBVQPQ010000006.1, read on the forward strand.
GCGCTTCCTGCTCGCGGTCGTCTTTTGATTTTCCTAAAAATTGTTCGGCTGCTGTAGCGATTTCTCCTATAGAACCGCCGATTTTAATAATCGCAGTTCCATCGGCCATTACGGGCACTCCTTGTTCTGTATAGACTTCAGGTGTCGATACATCAAGTTTGCTTGATAATAGGCTTAGCGGCTCTGCCTGCTGGAAGACGGGAAAGACAAAGGTTCCTCCGCCGCGGACGATTTTAAGACGATTGCCGCCTTCATCGACATGAACATTTTTATTGCCCAGATAGCTCCCCGTTACGATTAACGCTTCATCAGGCCCTGCCGTACGATACTTTGTGATAAACACGGCTATAAGTGCAATTAATAAAAAGAATACAACTCCGATGACAATTATAATCGGCATTGTCATATCACATTCCTCCTTGTGTTTTAAATAGGTTCATGCGGAGTGACCGAAAGAACTCCGTTGTTAACATCCACGATCAAAACAGCTGTTCCGTAACTGATCTGCTGATTATCAAAACTGACCGCTGACTTTGAGATGGTACCGCCTATCCCTTCAATGACCACTTCACCATACCCATCAACAGGAACAGCTGTAATCACTTTACCAACTCTTCCTCTTAGATCATCTTCTTTATAAGCCAATGATTCTTCTGCGGATGATAATGGGACCAGTACAAAGATGTGAAGCAATACCACCAGCATGATCGAAAGGATGCAAGATAAAAGCGCGATCAACAGGCTCGACATGGGCAATATGAGCTCGCCTATATATCCGCCTGCTGAAAAACATGTAAAAAATGCGAGCACCAATGTCGGATTAAGAAAAGGAATGCCTTCTGACAGCCCTGCAAATACGTCTCCGAAAAATAGAAATAACAGCGTAAGACTGCCCGCAATAATAAGCGTATAAAGATAAATCGTTTGTATAGGAACGCCAAATAACTCCAATTCCCTCATCCTTTCTTCACCAATGCATTGATGAACGGCCGCCGTTACCATTTATACGAGATACAATGTAAAAGGTTTCAAAATTTTAAGATAAATAACCCATTTTGAAGTGCTTGATAAATGATAATTGCTTATATATATGGTAATGTCATTTTAGGAGGAGATATGATGAGTATCTTTAATGAAGCTAGATTAGAAACGTGGAACGAAGTAAAAGGACTTTCTGACGAAAAGCTGAATCAAAAGCCCTCTGCTGAAGAATGGAGCATACGGGAAGTGCTTGACCATTTGAAAAAAATCGATATGGCCGCACAAAAAATGCTGAAGGAACGTGTAAAGGAAGCTCCTGTTAAAGAAGTTGAAGAAAAACCGCTTGAGGTAGCACAGGATAGAAATAATAAACGGAAAGCTCCGAGTCATCTTGAGCCTGAGCATGATTTTATTTCAGGCAGCCAAATGAAACGCGAGCTTGATGTGGTGAGAGAGCAGCTGACTGCTGCAATTGCCTCTCTGAAAGAAGAAGATTTTGAGAGAGTGCTTCCGCATCCTGTGTTTCAAGAGCTGACTGTCAGACAGTGGATCGATTTTATCGGCCACCATGAAAAACGGCATCTCAGCCAGATTAAAGAAATTAAAGAGAAGATAGAAAGGGCCTGATTTGATCAGACCCTTTCTGCTTTTCGTGGTTTGACTTTCCGCTGATAGGAATGAACTTCTATTTCATCACCTGCGTAAACAGCTCCGGGTCTCTCAACAATGCACACAATCCCTCTTATGCCCAGTGCATGACGGACAAAAGCCGGTGCCAGCTTTGACTTGTCCGGATAATAAGACTGAATGACTTCTCCCGGCTGAATACACGGATCATTTTCTCCCTCACACAGCAAAGCGGCTCCGCTTGGAAAAATGAGCCGGCTTCCTTCTTTTAATGAAGTAAGATCAGGTATGCCGCTGACTGCCACATTCGCCCCGAGCCATTCCGGCAAAATGCTCGGCACTCCCATTTTTAAAGCAATTTCATCACATTCCTCTATTGAAACAATAGAAATTTGTCTCCGGTTAAAAATTTCAGTCCCTCTTGAAAACATCGGTTCTCTGGCTCCCGCTTTTTTGGTCAGGCCAAAATGCAAGTCGCCGGGGATGCCGCCATAATCAAAATCTAGCTTGTCCATTTGCTTTGTTACGAAGCTTTCTGTATCTGCGATATATACACCTTCCGTTTTTGCGGTTATACGCTTCCACATCAGCAGCACCTTCCTTCTCTAAAATTTCCATCTATGCTTTATTATCCAAAAAAATCCCGCTCTGTAAAGGAGCGGGACATGTAGTTATACCGTTTTAGGTGTAAGGTTAAAGCAGCGCTTGTAGATCCAATTGTATGCTTTTTCATTTAAATCTCTAGGGTTTCCGAAGGTTTGCGGATCTTTCATCGCTTCTTTTGACAAACGTTCGATCATATCAGGTGATACTCCCTGCTCTTCTAAAGTCGGTACTTCTAAGTCTTCGACCAGGTCATACATCCAATTGACAGATGCTTTCGCAGCTTCTTCTGTTGTCATATTGCTTGTATCAATACCGAACGCTTTCGCAATACGTGCAAATTTCTCAGGGTAGCCCTTCCAGTTGTACTCCATGACAGGTCCCATCATCGCAGCCACACATTGACCGTGAGCGACTGGGATAATACCGCCAAGCGTTTGGCTCATCGCATGAGCCGCGCCCGCTGATTCACTGCCGTAAGAAAGACCTGCAAGCATCGCAGCCTGCGCCATTCCGTATCTTGCTTCCAGATCCTCTCCGTCAGCAAATGCTCTTTTAATGTAATGAGCGGCATATTCAATCGCCATCAAGGCAACTGCATCCGTGATTGGCTGCGCAAATTTCATTGTATAGCACTCAATGGCATGAGCAAGCGCATCAATTCCCGTCATGGCTGTTACATGCGGAGGCATTGAAACATGAAGCTCCGGATCAATGATGGTCAGGTGCGCTGCGATCAGCGGACCGCCCGTGTTGAATTTGAATTCTCTATCTTCATCTGTGATAACCGCCCATTGGGTTACTTCTGATCCTGTTCCAGCCGTTGTCGGAATTGTCGTCAGCGGAGGAATACGGTTTTCCAGCGGTTTTTTCCCATCTGCCGCTTCATAATCCAGCACGCTTCCTTCGTGAGTGGCTTCTACTCCGATTGCTTTTGCAGTATCCATGGAGCTTCCGCCTCCGACTGCCACCAAACCATTACAGTTCTCTTTTTTGTACAGCTCAGACCCTTCATTCACCAGACGGACAGGCGGGTTTGGCTCTACTTTATTAAAGAGCACCACTTCAATGCCTGCTTCTTTAAGTGATTCGATAACAGGATCTACGACGCCGGCTTTATAAATTCCAGGGTCTGTGACAAGGAGTGCTTTTGAAACGCCAAGCGCAGCTACTTCTTCACCCGTATTCTTGACTGCTCCGATTCCGTGCTTAATCACAGTCGGAATTTCAAATGTATGGAATTTGTGCATGCTTTCTATTTTCATATTTAATGTCATCATTAACTCCCCCTCTTATGAATTGAACCAATTAACCGCTGCCGGTTTTGTATTGCGATACACATGTTTGACTTCTGTGTATTCTTCAAGACCTATTTTTCCAAGCTCGCGTCCGAACCCGGATTGCTTATAGCCGCCCCATGGCGCCTGTGCAAAGTACGGATGGAAATCGTTAATCCAAACTGTCCCCATTCTCAAGCGGGCTGCTACGCGTTCGCACTTTTCAATATCTTTTGACCATACCGCTCCGGCCAAGCCATAGATGGTATCATTCGCAAGCGCGATAACCTCTTCTTCCGAGCTGAAGGTTTCGACTGTCAATACAGGACCGAAAACCTCTTCTTGAACGATTCTCATGTCAGATTTACAGTTTGAGAAAATAGTAGGTTCATAGAAAAAGCCTTTTTGAAGCGCATGGTCTTCCGGACGCTTGCCTCCTGTCTCCAGTTTCGCACCTTCTTCTATTCCGATCTCTACATATTTTTCTACTTTTGCCCTGTGCTCTGCCGAAATAAGCGGGCCGCTTTCTGTATCTGCGTGAAAACCATTTCCGAGTTTTATGCGTTTTGTCCGTTTGACAAGCTCTGCTAAAAATTGATCGTGAATGGCATCTTCAACAAGCAAGCGGGAACCAGCTGAGCATACTTGGCCGGCGTGGAAAAATACAGCGTTTAATGCCTGATCGACCGCAACCTCTAGATCTGCGTCCTTGAAAACGATATTTGGATTTTTTCCGCCAAGTTCAAGTGCGATTTTTTTGACGTTTCCGCTTGCTGCCCGCATGATTTTTTTGCCTGTTTCGATTCCACCCGTAAACGAAATCAAATCGACGTCTTTGTTTACGGCAAGCTCGTCGCCCACTGTGGCTCCCGGTCCAAGAACAAGATTTGCGACACCTTTTGGAACACCGGCTTCTTCCATCAGCTTAAAGACTTTGATTGTCGTCAGCGGCGTGATCTCACTTGGTTTCATGACGATAGTATTTCCTGCAGCCAGTGCGGGTGCGATTTTCCAGCTCGCTTGCAGGAGCGGATAATTCCACGGCGTAATCTGGCCGCAAACCCCGATTGGCTCTCTGATGATTTTGCTTTCTGAATCAGGGATCGGAGATGAAATGATCTCTCCGCCATCTTTATCTGCCAATCCGGCGTAATATTGAAAAACATTGGCGATATCGTCCATATCCGCCTTGCTTTCTTCGAGTGTTTTTCCAGTATCAAGCGATTCAAGCTCAGCCAGTTCATCAAGGTCGCGCCTGATTAATTCCGCAATTTTCAGAACAATCTTCCCGCGTTCAAGCCCCGATAGAGATGACCATTCTCCTTTGTCAAATGCTCTTCGCGCGGCTGCGATTGCCTTGATGGCGTCCTCTCGACCTCCTTCGCTTACGGTTGCAATTTCTTCTTGATTAAATGGGTTGATAATGCTGCGGATCTGCTCTTTTTCGGCACTGATCCATTCTCCGTCAATATATAATGTTTGACTCATATAAGCCTCCTTGACGTAAATAAAGTTTGTTAAATAAAAATTTAATGTTTTTAACAACCTTAATCTAACATACGAATTTTAAACTGTCAAAGCCCCATTTTGATTTTTCTTTTTGACATTTCTTTATGTTTCGTTAAGATAAAGAACATAAAGAAATAACTTAACGAATTTAATTTTCTAAAGGAAAAGAGGGTCAGTATGGATGAAAATCCAGAATTTGCAGCTATAGAACAGGCTCGGGATCTTGTTATCGACTCCATTGCTGAAACGATGGATCTTTACGGAATTACCCGCAGTGTCGGGATTCTATATGGGACGATGTATATGAAGGATGAGATGACGCTTGACGAAATGCGTGAGGAATTGCAAATGAGCAAGCCAAGCATGAGCACAGGCGTCAAAAAGCTTCAGGACTTAAATGTAGTGAAAAAAACATTTCACCGGGGCATCCGCAAGCATACATTTGTAGCTGAAAAAGATTTCTTCAAATTTTTCACAAATTTCTTTCCGCCCAAATGGGAACGGGAAGTTCAGGTAAATGTAGCAGCAATTGAAGAAGCTCAGGCTGATTTACAAGAGGTTTTAAACAAAGACAGTCTCAGTGAGGACATCAAAAATGAAGCACTGCAGTTATACGAGCAGCTGGAAAGCTCTAAAGCTTACTATGATTGGCTGAAACGGCTTGCTGAATCGGTGCAGAGCGGGGAAATTTTTAAATTTATACCGATTGAAACAAAGTAAAACAGAAACGCCTGGGAAACCGGGCGTTTTTTTGTTCTTTTATATGTAATTACTACAAATTTGAAAAATACGGGAAAAACACCCCATTTACTTCCAAAATATTTGATGGTAATTTTATGTAGGTAAAATTTGTATTTGGCCGTTCAGAGGAGGTGAAAAGCGGGCAGGCCTGTATATTTTATAACTTTTTAGGGGGAATTTTATTATGAAACGCAAATTATTATCTTCTTTGGCAATCAGTGCATTAAGTCTCGGTTTACTCGTTTCAGCACCTTCAGCTTCTTTCGCGGCTGAATCTAAATCAACTTCCGCTCATACTGAGTCTACTATGAAAACACAGTCAACAGCTTCATTGTTCGCAACAATTACAGGGGCCAGCAAAACTGAATGGTCTTTCTCAGATATCGAATTGACGTATCGTCCAAATACGCTTCTCAGCCTTGGCGTTATGGAATTTACATTGCCAAGCGGATTTACTGCAAATACGAAAGACACAATGAACGGACGTGCGTTGCGTGAAACACAGATCCTCAATAACGGGAAAACAGTAAGAATCCCTCTGGCACTTGATTTGTTAGGAGCTGGCGAGTTCAAATTAAAACTGAATAACAAAACACTTCCTGCCGCAGGTACATATACTTTCCGTGCGGAGAATAAATCATTGAGCATCGGAAATAAATTTTACGCAGAAGCCAGCATTGACGTGGCTAAGCGCAGCACTCCTCCGACTCAGCCATGCGGCTGCAACTAATCTAAAAGACCGGTTAACGCCGGTCTTTTTTACTTTTTTTGACCTCCCCTTTTTCCTCTTTTTCCAGTTATCTTTTTCTAGTTTAAAATTTAAATTGACAAACTCTAGAAACAGGAGTAAATTCTTGAGTGTTCAATTTCATACAGTCTCTTTTACCGCTTAATCAAATACGAACGGGGGAACCAACGATTGGCTGTTTTTTAACAGCCTTGGGGTGAATCTTACTAAGTAAGAGGGGGTACTCTGAATCCCTAATCCGACAGCTAACCTCGTAGGCGTTTACAGAGAGGAGGTCTATTAGCGGCCATTCTTCGAAATGGTCTTTTTTGCTTCAAAAACGTTAATTTAACTAAGGGAGTTATGAACATTGGGAAGAATAAAAAATAAGCAATTTGCCGTGATCGGACTGGGCAGGTTTGGTGGAAGCATTTGCAAAGAGCTTCACAGAATGGGCCATGAGGTCCTTGCGATTGATATCAACGAAGAAAAGGTAAATGCATACGCTTCTTACGCAACTCATGCGGTGATCGCCAACGCCACCGAAGAAAACGAATTGCTATCGTTAGGAATACGCAATTTTGAATATGTGATCGTTGCAATCGGAGCGAATATTCAAGCGAGTACCCTGACCACCCTATTATTAAAGGAGTTTAACATTCCACATATTTGGGTGAAGGCTCAAAACCATTATCATCATAAGGTGCTTGAAAAAATCGGCGCTGACCGCATTATTCATCCTGAAAAGGATATGGGCGTCAAGATCGCACAAAGCCTTTCTGATGAGAACGTTTTGAATTACATTGATTTATCTGATGATTACAGTATTGTCGAGCTGCTGGCAACACACAAGCTTGATTCAAAATCGATTATTGATCTGAATGTAAGAGCGAAGTACGGCTGCACGATCCTGGCCATTAAACATCATGGAGATATCCGTCTTTCTCCAGCACCTGAAGACATCATACACGAACAGGATTGCCTGGTGATCATGGGGCACAAAAAGGATATTAAACGTTTTGAAAACGAAGGGATGTAGACATAGGTGACACTTCAAAAGGATAAAGTGATCAAATGGGTTCGTTTTACACCGCCTCAAGTGCTTGCAATTGGTTTTTTTCTTACCATTATCATCGGGGCTGTGCTGTTAAAGCTTCCGATTTCTACAATGAAGCCATTGTCATGGATAGATGCCCTTTTTACTGCAGCTTCGGCTACAACTGTTACAGGGCTTGCAGTTGTCGATACCGGTACAGAATTTACACTTTTCGGGCAAACTGTCATCATGGGGCTGATTCAGATCGGCGGGCTTGGATTTATGACTTTTGCTGTTTTGATCGTCATGATATTAGGGAAAAAAATCGGATTAAAAGAACGAATGCTGGTTCAGGAAGCCTTAAACCAGCCGACAATCGGCGGCGTCATAGGCCTTGTCAAAGTCCTGTTTCTGTTTTCCATCAGTATTGAGTTGATAGCAGCACTCATCTTATCCATCAGGCTTGTGCCCCAGTATGGTTGGGCATCCGGCTTGTTTGCCAGTCTGTTTCACTCAATATCTGCTTTTAACAATGCCGGGTTTTCGTTGTGGCCGGATAATTTGATGAGCTACGTTGGCGATCCTACAGTTAACCTAGTGATTACTTTCTTATTTATCACAGGAGGAATCGGATTTACCGTTCTGTTTGACATTATGAAAAATCGGCGATTTAAAGCCTTTTCTCTACATACGAAAATCATGCTGACAGGAACCCTGATTCTGAATGCGGTCGCTATGCTTGTGATCTTTATTTTAGAGTACAGCAATCCCGGCACGCTCGGCCACCTGCATATAGGAGATAAACTATGGGCTTCCTATTTTCAAGCTGTGACGCCAAGAACCGCTGGCTTCAATTCTCTTGATATTGGAAGTATGAGAGAAGGAACGATTGTATTTACTTTATTATTAATGTTTATCGGAGCAGGCAGTGCTTCAACGGCGAGCGGCATTAAGCTGACTACGTTCATCGTGATTTTAATGTCTGTGATCGCTTATTTGCGAGGTAAAAAAGAAACGGTTATTTTCCGCCGCTCCATCAAATATCCGATTATCATTAAAGCTTTAGCTGTGAGCGTCACCGGTTTGTTCATCGTGTTTTTAGGGATATTCGCCCTGACGATCACAGAGCAAGCGCCGTTTATTCAAATTGTGTTTGAAACTTTTTCCGCATTCGGAACTGTCGGTTTATCGATGGGATTGACTCCTGAACTTACAGAAGCGGGGAAATGTATCATTATTGTCATCATGTTCATCGGAAGAATTGGTCCTTTGACGTTCGTGTTTTCATTTGCGAAAACAGAGAAATCAAATATTCGTTACCCTGACGGCGAGGTGTTTACGGGGTAATAACAAAAAATCCGGCGATTTAGGCGCCGGATTTTTTATGATTCGATATGAGATTGATTTTGTCTTTTTTCCTGTTCCGCGATGATTTCGTTATCCTCTGCATTATCACGGGTCACTTTTTGTGTAAGAATCGCACCGACCGCTACAAGTATCATAACAGCGATGTAATAGCCTTTTTCATTGAGTTCCAGATTATCAGCATTATAGAGTCCGATACTAAACAAAAATACTCCCGCAAAAAAAGTGAAATAAGCTAGTACTGTAAAGGCAACCGTGTTTCTCCGTCTATATTTCTGCACCTTTGTTCCCTCCTGAAAGCATAGTCAATAAGTGATAACTTCCGTGGAATATTATACCTCAAATTCCCCTGAATGGAACAAAGAATTAAATATACCAGGAGAAAGGGCTCAGGTTGCTTCCTTTATTTCAACAGCTGAATCATCAATCCAGCCGATGAGTTTATCATTGATTTGAAATTGGTACCATACGGACTGGCCTTTCTGCTTTTTAGATACAACCTTTATGTCTTTGCCGACGTAAGATTGGGCAGAGGTGAGCTTTATGGACCGATCATCAGTAGAAGGCTTGGACCATATGTCTTGAACGGCACTGTCTTTAATGGCGGCTTTTAAATCCACTGATTTGAGCGATGGATTTACCTCATCGTACTCATCTAAATCGTATTTTTCCACAATAGCGCTGATTTTATCAGCGTAGTCAGGGTCTGTAGCATATCCTGATGTTTGCAATGCAGTTGCCGCTTCCTTATAATCTCCGGCCTCAAGCACCGGTTTATACTTCTTTTTATTCCACGATGTGCCGCGGACAAACAATTGGGCGTGGTCATCCATAGATTCAAAAAACGTGCTGTATTTTCGAAACTTCGCTCGAATGGTTTTTCTTTTCCCTTTTTCAAATTCGTCCGTTTCCATCGTGACATGATGGCCTTTATAATTTCCTTTTATGCCAAAAAGGTTGTTGGCCTGAGCAGCAAGCTCGCTGTTCCCCCAGTCGGATTCGAGAATGGCCTGAGCGATCGTGATGCTGGGGAGGACATGATATTTCTCATACAAAATTTGTGCATGTCCGGACAGGCTGTCTATAAATACCTGCTGTTCATCAATTTCTTCGGGTTCTTTGGATGTTTCTATCGGTTTTGATAACGTTGTCGCTAAAACAAACAGGGCTAGCGGAATCGATACAATGAAAAATAGTGAAATGAAGAGTCTACGTTTTTTCAGTTTTTTACGGGCCATGAAAACCTTCCTTCGAGTTAAAAGATTACGAATGTAAAAGAATCTACCTTTTAGAATTTTACTTGCACTTCTAATATTTTTCAATTCTTTAGGGACAAAGTTGGGAAAAGATTGCAAACAAAAAACCTTTCCCTGAAGGAAAAGGTTTTGATCGTGTATCTATTTTTGTAAATTTCTGAGTACATTACGGTATTCTGTATCATGTATCACTTTATGTGATGTAACAGCAGCTTTTGATAGTCCTTGTGTTGAAACGGCTGGTTCTTTCGGAACTGTTTTCGCTTTATCATGCGTTTTATGTGCCAACTTGTGCCCCTTACCTGTAGCGTTCATACAGAATGACAGGCAAACGAGCAGCACACTCAGAATAAAAGAAATGAAAAAGAGATCATGATAAGCAGTCATCATAGAATCCTGCATCGAACCGCTTTGTCTGGCAGCATCTTTTTTCGTGAAAAAGCCGATGAGGATTGGAACTCCCATATAGACAAACAATCTTAAAAACTGAACAGCTGTCATTCTCTTGACCAAATCAGGCAGCGGGCCGCCCATAGCAGCTCCCATCAGCCCTGCGGCCACTGTCAGTCCCGTTCCAGCGGCAAGCATGATAAACAGCACTGCAAACATATAGAGAGACGATTGATCCTGCATATGCAGCCATTGAAAATTCACAAACACGAGAATAAGAGCACCTATAATACCGAGCACCCCGGGCCCGACTTTATCATAAAACAAAGCGCTCACAATGGCGGCGATCGCCACTCCGATTAAAAGAGTTAAGTTTAAAAGAATGAGATGCTCCTGAGAAATATCATACATTTGACGGAGCAATCCCTGAAAAGCAGAAAGGCTGACAGCTACCGTTATCGTTCCAGCAGCTATAATGAATAAACCGAGCACCGGTTTTGGCAGCAGCATCAGTTTAATAGAAATGAAAGGATTTCTCACTTTATATTCCACAATCAATAGAACAAGGAGCAAACATAACGTCATCCCAAAACCAGTCCATACATAACCTGATGAAAGTCCCCATTTTTGCAGAAAAATGAATGTAACCGCTGAGGCTGCAGCAAGGCACACAGATAAAATGATTCCTGCACGATCTAGCGGCTGTTCTTGTTCTGCCGATCCATGATGCTCATCATGAAGAAAGAAATAGCTCACCGCGACACCGATCAGTGACAGCGCGCCAAAGATGTAAAACAGCCATCTCCAATGCCCGTAGCTTGTTGCAATCGTTCCCAGAATCGTGCCGATGATAACAGAGCCATAAAATCCCCCGATTAGCACCAGCAGTGCGTAGTTCCTGCGGTCAATCGGAAATGACAGGACAAGCATTGGAATCATAATCATCAGCATGACACCTGTAGCCGCCCCCTGTAAAAAGCGCCCTGCCGCCATCCATGCAATATCGCTGGAAAATGCGAAAAGCAGTGAGCCAAGTATAAAAACGGGTAATGAAGCCAGATAGATTGGACGGGCACCGAATTTTTTCCTCAACAGCGGTCCTGCCGGGACTAATAAAGCAAAGGCCATATTGCCGATCAATATTGGATTCACCGATGTGAAGTCACTTGTTCCAACCGTCTTCTGAACAAGGCCTTGAACTGACGACAATGCCGTGTTAGACATCAATCCCGGCCCGACCGCTAAAACGGCGAGCAAAGAAATCACCCAGTAGTGTTTTGTCTTCATGTTGTCATTCCTTCCTAAATGAATACATACGAAACACATCATTTTTTGAAAACAAAAGAAGCTAATAGATTTTGCATGCCATTAGCTTTCATTCTAATACTCTCCCTATCTTGGGAAATGATATTATTTTATTATAATTATGTGAACAAATGAGCATATATTCAAACATTATTCCAAATCGATTATGATTTGTCAATGGCGCAAATTTCAAGCAAAAAAATAAAAGCCTGAACAGCTTTTGACCGATATCGTATTTTGGAGACAAGGCGGCTTTAACCCTTTCAATTCCCTATTCCCACTAATAAACTCGAATAAATTGGTGATAAGACAACATTTGGCCGCACAATTTTTTTTGTTCACTGGGCGTTTGCCGCCTCTAAATTGTGTATAGGTAAATACCATGAATTAATCTGTGAAATACCAATGTTTGTCAATTTTAAATAATCCGGGAGGCAAAAACGAATGGAACTGTATGAGTGCATCCAAGACATTTTTAGCGGCTTGAAAAATCCATCGGTTAAAGATTTGGCAACTTCTTTAAAACAAATTCCAAACGCATCAAAATTGAGTCAACCGTATATTAAGGAACCAGACCAGTACGCTTACGGCCGAAATGCCATCTATAGAAACAACGAATTGGAAATTATCGTTATTAACATTCCCCCAAACAAGGAGACAGCAGTCCACGATCATGGCCAATCCATTGGTTGTGCAATGGTGCTAGAAGGAAAGCTTCTTAATTCAATTTATCGCTCAACCGGCGAACACGCAGAACTCTCTAATTCATACTTTGTCCACGAAGGAGAATGCCTTATTTCAACCAAAGGTTTAATTCACAAAATGTCCAATCCTACGTCCGAACGAATGGTGTCTCTTCATGTCTACTCACCCCCTTTGGAAGACATGACGGTCTTTGAGGAACAAAGGGGTGTATTGGAAAATTCATGATTTACAGGTGAACTGCTTTACTTTGATTTCTGAACAACAAAAGGGTTCAGCGAATGGCCTTTTCCTCACAAACAAAAAAACCCTTATAGAATAAGGGTTTAAAGGTATGGAGCCAAGGGGGCTCGAACCCCTGACCTCTACGCTGCCAGCGTTATCCTTGCGTACTTTCTGATATTCTGACATACCCTTGAAACGTTGATTTATCAAGCTTTATAGTCTCTTTAATCCTTTTTAGTTCTTTCTCGTAATCCTTTATAATCGGGATTTTTTAAAAATTTTGTTGCCATTTTTATTTCTGCCTGACATCGCAAAATGCAGCACTTGCTGTTGAAATCATTATAACATGATTGATGTTTGGCAGAATGGCAAAATGACATTTCGGTATGGACCACTGCCCAAATACGACGGCATCCCATTCCGTTACTCCATCATCGTTCTCTCGGACTTATGTCTGAATGAACCATTCGTCCTTTAGAGTAATTTTACTAATTTCCGTATTAGTTGACAATTTGAATATTAATTTACTTTAAGGATGTATAAGCTATATATCCCCCTGCCGCATACTAACTAAACCAAAAAAAGGATAGACAATTTGTACATCCCTCAAAGCTAATATCCTATGCACATGCAGCAATCATTGCTAAATCACAAACAACTCCACAAGTTGCACCAGCTGGAAGATTAATCAAACCAATAACCCCACAATAGTTGACACAAGCCAATAAACCTAGCGCTCCACAGGCAAAGTTCTTTCCCCAAACACTAAACCCATTTGTGTGGAAGTCACCCTCCTGAAGACCATCTAAATTTTTCCCATAAATTTTAAAAGAGTTATCATTATCTTGGATCAATACATCAAGTTCATCAGAATCGCCGCTAAAATCTTTAGGTATTCCTAATAAGCTAAAATTAAAAAATTCTTTAGTCTCTTTGCTATAACCCAAAGTATAAATTATGGAGTCGCCTTCTTCATTTTTATAAGCGCCATAAACAAATTCTAAATCAGATTTTGTACCTTCTTTGTCAATTTGAGCGCCTTTGAATAAAAGACTCTTATCCTTTAAATCTACTTTTTTGTATCCGGCATTTTTGTATTCTTCAATGTACTTTTTAAACGGTTCTTTCTTATCTAGAGCTATTTGCTCTACATTTTTTACCTCTTGCTCACTCAGTACTTCAGTTTCGATATTGTAAACATCTTTAATTTCCTCGATGATTTGTTCTCTGTCTCTCTCTTTCGAACAAGTTGTACATTCTGTTTTGGCATTACTTCCATTGCCAATCGCTAAAGTATTTATTGGCATGATAGATACTATAGCAATTAAAAACATCAGCACAAACCTTTTCATACGCTTTCCTTCCTTTCCATTAATATATTTAAAATACGCAAAAACGTATTTTAATCCTTACTATCATCTATCCAAACATCTCCAATCTTTGAATAGAAGTATTTTAAAGTAAACCCTAAAGCAATTCCAAAGATCACAAATCCAATTGAGAAAATAAGAAACTCAACGGTAAATACTGGCTTGCCTTTTAAATAACCTATTAACAGTTGTCCAAGAACAAACACCACTGACATTCCTGTCGTAATTAGAGGTAAACTTCTAACCCATGTTGTGAAATTCTTTTTCATTTGTTCGATAGTTAATTTTCTTTTTGCCATTTTCATCACCTCTTTAATTAGGTTAACACAAACTCTTTTTCCAAAAAAATGAATATTAAGAATCAAATTCTATATAACTTCGTTACTTATTTTCTATTTTAAGATTGAGACATTCCACATATTAATAGGCCTTAATTCTGCGCTACTCTCACAATTGATAATCGAATTTAGTGAATAATTAGCAGATCAATTTAGAGAGCAAAAAAAGATAATTGAAAGTGAGAAAGAAAAGTTTGGAGACGATTATCAGGATCAGGACTTAGTAATATGTACAGAGCTCGGTAATCCAATTAACGCTAGAAACGTTCTTAGAAAGCAAGCTAAGCTTATGAAAAAGGCTGGGGTTCCTTAAGATAACATTCCAAGATTTAACACACGTACACGCCTCCCTAATGCTTTATTTCGGACATGATATTAAAGAGATATCAGAAAGACTTGGACATGCAAAATCGAGCTTTACTTATGACACCTATGTACACATTATGTCTAAAACTAAGAAGAAGCTTATAGATAACCTGCAGCAATCAATAAAACTGTGACCTCCTATGATGGGGGTTATTTTTTTTCGTTTTTTTCTTAAAATGAGACACCATATTGCCACTTTAAAAACTCAGACACAAATGTTGCCGTTTTGTTGCCAATACAGATTAGAACAAATAAAAAACCATCCTTGAAAGTCTCAAGAATGGCTTTAAATCAAGCTTTATTAGTATGGAGCCAAGGGGGCTCGAACCCCTGACCTCTACGCTGCCAGCGTAGCGCTCTCCCAGCTGAGCTATGGCCCCGTATGTAACGTCAAATTTATTATAGATGATTTTTTTTTGAAAAACAAGCTGTTTCCTCTTAAATCGACAGAAAAAATAAGGCTCCGAAAAGAGCCTTTTTTTAACTTACATCATGATCAAAAGTAAAATCACACCGAGAATGATTCGATAGATTGCAAATGGGACGAGTTTGATTTTGTTAATCAGTTTTAGGAAGAAACGGACGACAAACAGCGCGACAACAAAGGCACAGATAAAGCCGACGATGAAAAACGGCATCAGATCCGAGCTTAAGCTGTCCCAATGCTTCACAAGGCTTAGAAAGCTTGCTCCCATCATGATCGGCATTGCCATAATAAACGTAAAGTCAGCTGCCGCGCGATGATTCAAACCAAGAATAACGCCTCCGGAAATGGTTGAACCGGAACGCGAGAAACCAGGCCAAAGGGCAAGACATTGGAATAAGCCGACCCCTATCGCCTGCTTATAGGAAATGCGGTCGAGGGTATCTGTCGCTGCTTTCCGTTTATTTACCCAATCAGCAAAAAGCATCAGGACTGCTCCGGCGATTAAACCGAAGGCAACAGTTTTTACGGAAAATAAATATTCATCAATGTAATCTTCAAACAAAAAGCCTAGAACAGCTGCAGGCACGAGCCCTACGGCAATTTGGGCAATGCTTAATTTATGTCCCTGCTTTTGGTCGCTTGTAATATTCTTTTTCAAGCCGAGCAAATTCAAAATCCGATCTTTAAACACGATAACTACTGCTAAAATGGAGCCTAGCTGAATAACCACTTTGAATGAGTTAGCAGCTTCTGCTGACATCAGATTGCTTGATTTAAGCCAGATATCGTCTACTATGATCATATGTCCTGTCGAAGAAACCGGCGCGTACTCTGTTAATCCTTCTACGATTCCTAAAATGGCAGCTACAAACAATTCCCATAGAGTCATGATTTTGATTCTCCCCATTAGACATTTATTTTTTTACACAACGGGAGCTTTCCATAAATGGAAAGCCCGTCTTATATAACTATAAACGAAAATCACACTTTATGACCTGACGTATTTTCATTTTTTTCTTCGTCGTATAAATGTGACCGCATTTTAAACCAGTCAAATAAATGTGTCGTAATGACTTTGGCAACTGCATAGCCCGGAATTGCTAGAATGATTCCAACAACGCCAAACAGCTTGCCGGCTGTTAACAGCAGAAAAATAATCGTAATTGGGTGGATATGAAGGTTTTTTCCCATAATTTGCGGCGAAATCAGCTTCCCTTCAATCAGCTGAACAATGGTCCAAACGATCACCAGCTTGAGCAGCATGAGCGGCGATGTCACTATGGCGATGATAATCGCTGGCGTAATGGCAATCGTCGGCCCTAAATACGGAACGATGCTTGTACAAGCCGCAATGACGGCAAGCAATGAAGCATAATCCAGCCCGATTATCAAATAACCGATAAACAGCAAAAAGCCGATACAGAAGCTGACAATGATCTGGCCTCTGATATAAGAGCTTAACCGATGATTCATTTCGCTTAAGACTGTGTATGTCTGTTCTTTCAATCGAGTCGGCACAAACTTTAGTATGTAGACCGGCAATTTCTTTCCATCTTTTAATAAATAGAAAAGAATAAACGGAACCGTAACGATTGAAATGATAATCTCAGTCAGAGCGCCGATAAAATTCCCAACGCCGGTAAAGGTGCTGTTCACAATCGTCGCTGCCTGATCTGAAACCTTTGTTGCGAGATCAGATATATTGATGTTCATTGTTTGCTGGGCCTGATTGACGAAGTTACTGCCGATCAGCTGTTTCGTCTGATCTTCAACGACATCCACATATCTCGGTATGTTGTCAATCAAACTCATAATTTGTTCTTTTAAAAAGGGAATGATGGACACGATCGTGATCGTGATCAGCCCGATAATCAATAGATATAACAGCAAAATAGAATAGATTCTTCTAATTCTTCTTCTCTCAAGGAAATCGACGACTGGGTTTAACAGATAATAAACAATGCCTGTTAAAATAATCGGCAGTGAAATCGTTTTGAGAAGAACAATAATCGGGGTGAAAATAAATGATGTTTTTGTAAAAACGAGAATATTTAAACCAATCAGCAGCAGCACAAGCAAAAATAAAACAAACTTATTGTCCAAGAAGAATCGCTTGAATCTGCCGCTCCATGTTTGCAACGTCTCCACTATCGTTCCTCCGTCATATATAGTTTAATTAAATTGTACACTATCGTCCCTATAATGAAAAATAAAAACCGTTAATTGCTGGAAAAACTTCCTTGCTTTAAAAATGTGATTTGATCTATCATGTGCTTTTCTCCTTTTTAAGCTATAATTTAGCTATATCATGCAAAAGGAGCGATAAGAGTGATACGTTTTGCAATAATAGGAACCAACTGGATTACAGACCGCTTTCTTGAATCAGCAGCGGAGATAGAAGATTTTCAGCTGACAGCTGTTTATTCAAGATCGGCTGACCGCGCTGCCGAGTTTGCTGCTAAACATAACGCTGAACACACTTTCTCAGACCTTCAGGAAATGGCGGCAAGCGATTGCTTTGATGCCGTATACATAGCCAGTCCGAATGCCTTTCACAAGGAACAAGCCGTTCTCTATATGAACCATGGCAAGCATGTGCTTTGCGAAAAGCCGTTTGCTTCGAATACAAAAGAAACGGAAGAGATGATTTCAGCGGCTAAGGCAAACGGCGTTGTCCTCATGGAAGCGATGAAGACCACTTTCCTGCCGAATTTTAAAGAGCTGAAAAACCACCTACATAAAATCGGCGCTGTCCGCAGATTTACCGCGAGCTACTGCCAGTACTCCTCACGGTATGACGCGTTCAGAAACGGTACCGTCTTGAATGCGTTTCAGCCTGAGCTTTCCAATGGGTCATTAATGGATATCGGAATCTATTGTATTTATCCTGCCGTCGTGCTGTTTGGTGAGCCGCAGGATGTGAAAGCGAACGGGTACGCTTTATCTTCCGGAGTGGATGGGGAAGGAACCGTCATTCTGTCTTACGACGGGTTCGAAGCCGTTCTGATGCATTCTAAAATCTCAACTTCCTATGCCCCGGCGGAAATCCAGGGTGAAGACGGGACGATTGTAATCGATACGATTCACCGGCCAGAACGAGTGGAAATCCGCTATCGCGATGGCCGTCTGGAAAACATTTCGATTCACGATCCTAAACCGGCGATGTTCTACGAAGCGGAAGAATTTGTCACGCTCATAAAAGAGAACAAGCAGGAATCTGAAGAAAATACATTTGAACGATCAATGATCACTGCAAAAATCATGGAAGAAGCAAGAAAGCAAATGGGGATTGTGTACCCTGCTGATCAAGCCTAAAAAATCCGCCCGCGTGCAAATGCCGCGGCGGATTTTTTTATTAGACAATCGGAGAAGATGCCTTCCTCTTTAAAAGCACCTCTTGTTCATACTCTTTTATGTCATGAAGCCATGCCTCTTTTACCGGCACGCCCATTTTCCCACAGTAGGAATCCCAGATGGCCCCGAAAGGATATGTTTTGAATTCCTCCATCAGCGCCAGCCTTTCTGTATAGCGGCCCTCTTCCTGCAATTGTTTTAAATAGCCGGTCGGGAGAAGCAATGCATACAATAAAGCTTTAATCATATTTCTCGTTCCAATGGTCCAGGCGGCAACACGGTTAATGCTGGCATCGAAAAAATCCAGGCCGATGGCGACCTTCTCGAGAGCCTGATTGCGTACAATTTCAAGAGCGATTTCTCTCAATTCATCGTCTAAAACCACAACATGATCGCTATCCCAGCGAACAGGCCGGGACACATGCAAGGCGAGTTTGTCTGTGTAAAGCAGCATCGACGAGATCTTGTTTGATACCGTTTCAGTCGGGTGGTAATGACCTGTATCAAGTAAACAAAGCTTATGATTCGTCAAAGCGTAAGCTAAATAAAATTCATGAGATCCGACAACATATGATTCAGAACCAAGCCCGAACAGCTTGCTCTCGACCGAATCAAGATTGTGTTGTTCATTGATCTCCTCTGCGAAGATCCGATCAAGTGATTCTTTTAGTCTTTTACGCGGTGTCAGCCTGTCACTCGGGATATCCTTATAGCCGTCAGGAATCCAAATATTCGTCAAGCAAGGTGTGCCTAATTCTTTCCCGAAGTATTCTCCAATACGGCGGCAAGCGATGCAATGCCTGATCCAAAATTCCCTGATGGTCGGATCGGGGTGTGAAAGGGTGAGTCCGTCAGCCGCTTTCTCATGCGAAAACAAGGTCGGATTAAAATCTAAACCGAGACCGAGGTCTTTTGCCCATTTCACCCAGTTTTCAAAATGATGCGGCTTCAATTTGTCCCGTTCTACCGCTTCCCCGTTTGTTTCTGCGTATATCGCATGCAGGTTTACGCGGTGCTTTCCAGGAATGAGAGAAAGAGCCTTCTCCAAATCTCTTCTTAATTCTTCAGGGGTTTGCGCTTTTCCGGGATAATTGCCGGTCACGTCAATTCCGCCTGAAAGCTCACCCTTATTTACTTCAAAGCCCTCAATGTCATCACCCTGCCAGCAGTGGATTGAAATGGGCACTTGCTCTAATTGCCGAAGCGCCTCTTCAACATCAATTCCCCATTTTTCATATGCCTGTTTTGCACTGTCATAATTGGTTTTTATAGTCATGCGGCTCTCTCCCTTTTTCAGTTTTTTAATCCAAATAAAAAACTTCCTTAAGATCTATCGAAACAGGACTGAAATCTGGATTTGTTTTCATTAATGGCGACATCGATTTCCACCATCTCCGGCAAACTTCTGTGTCTCCCATCTTTCTCCACTTCTCTTCATCCTCTATTTCTAAATAAGCAAAAAGCCGGCCTGTTTCCTCGTCTAAAAAAATGGAATAATGGTGCGCTCCATGAGCTTTGAGTGCTTCTGCCATTTCAGGCCAAATGTCATCATGCCGCTGTTTGTATTCTTCGTACTTGTCTTGATGGACAAACATGATACTGGCTTTTCTAATCAAACCTGATCACCTCTTCACCTTTTAGATAGCGCTTTCAAAACAGTTTGATGAAATGATTGAATGATTGTGCTTCTGTCAATGTCTTTAGGTGTAAACACTTTGATCGGAAAGGAATTTCTGACGGCTTGCCGGGCTTCTTTTATGTCTTTGACTTCTTTGGCAGCAATCATTTGCATCAGCAGATTTCCGATGGCGGTTGCCTCTATGGGCCCTGCGTATACCGCTTTTCCGCTCATGTCTGCTGTTAATTGATTTAAGAAATCATTTCGGGCTCCGCCGCCGATGATATGAAGCTGCTCAATCGGTTTTTCTGTGATCGTTTCCAGCTCTTTGATGGCTATCGCATAGATGATGGCTAAATTGCTGTAGATGCAACAGGCAAGTTCGCCTGCAGTGTGGGGAATCTTTTGGCGGGTTTCTCTGCAATAATGTTCTATTTCCTCTATCATGCTGTCTGGATTCAGGAAACGTTCATCATTTAAGTTTATAAACTGCTGAAATGGTTCTGTTTTTCGGGCTGCTTCTGCAAGCTGCTGAAAAGAGTAATCTGCTTGTAATTGCCGTCTTACTTCTTGTATCACCCACATGCCGATGATGTTTTTGAGAAAACGAATGGTGTTGTTTGCGCCGCGTTCATTTGTATAGTTGTTTTTTAAAGCCAGGTCGGTTAATATCGGCGTTTTGTTTTCAACTCCGATTAACGACCATGTTCCGCTGCTGATATACGCCCAGCTATCGTTTACACCTGGGGCCGCGATGACGGCCGAGGCAGTATCATGCGTTGCGACTGTCATCACCTTGCAAGTCGGCAGATCATAATCCGGGAACCAATCATTTCTCAGCATCCCGAGCTCACGCCCCGGTTCAGTCAGCGGCGCAAATTGCTGTTCCTGAACAGACACAGCTTCAAGCAATTCAGGGTCAAGCTTTCCGGTTGAGACGTTTAAAAGCTGTGTTGTGGATGCATTTGTGATTTCTGTTACGGCTTTTCCGGTTAAACAATAGCCTAAATAATCAGGAACCATCATAACTTTATCTGTTTTTTTCAGCAGCTCACGTTTTTCTTCATACAATTGATAAATCGTGTTAAAAGGCTGAAATTGTATTCCTGTTTTTTGATAAATTGCGGCTTTTGAGAGGGTATGTTCCAGTTTGTCTATTGTGTGATCTGTTCTTCTATCCCGGTAGGACATCACTTCCCGCAAACGATTCCCTTTTTCGTCCAGTAAGACATAATCAACTGCCCATGTATCAATGCCCACAGTGCAGCGTTCATGCCCAAGCGCTTTCACCTTTTGCAGCCCTTGCAGGATTTGTTTTAGCACATGATCAATATCCCAAAAGCAATGTCCGTCTTTTTGAATAAAGCCGTTAGCGAATCTGTGAATCTCCTGTATATCGAGCTTCCCTTCCTTCAGTTCACCTACCATGACCCTCCCGCTTGATGCGCCTATATCAATGGCAGTATAAATCATTCTTTCACCCTCTCTTCGGAAGGGGAACAGCTGTCACTTTCACCTTTTTGTCTTCAAGAGCTTTTACCGATACCGGATCAAGTCCAGTATCAGTAATAAGGCGGCTGATATTTTGCAGCGAGGCGATATGTGAAAATTCGCGGTTCCCCCATTTGCTTGAATCGGCCATCAAAATGGTTTGATCAGACCTTTCGATCATCCGTTTTTTGAGCAGCGCCTGCCACTCGTTTGAGTCGCTCATCCCGTTGTTTATGTCAAAGCCTTTACATGACAGAAAGGTTTTGTTGACGTGATAGGTCTCAAGTGAACGCTCTGCTAACGGGCCGGCAAACGATAATGATTTTGCCAGCAAAATGCCGCCTGTCGAAATGACTGATATGTTTTCTTTATTGCTGAGCTCAAAGGCTGCCTTCATTGAATTTGTAATGACGGTGAGCTCAATATCAGGGAGTATTTTCGCCATGTACCAGGCGGTGGTGCTTGCATCGAGAATGATTCGGTCTCCGCTCTTTACATATTTGGCCGCTTCATGAGCGATGGCTTTTTTTTCTACGACATTTGTAATTTCCCGTTCAGAAAAATGAACTTCTGATTCCTGCTGCTGAATACTGACCGCTCCTCCGTGGCTCCGGCTCAGTTTATGTTCTTTCTCAAGCTTCTCAAGGTCGCGCCGAATGGTTTCCTCTGTGACAGAAAATATGTCACTTAATTCGGATACACGGATACTTGAACGCATATTCACTATTTCCACTATTTTTTGCTGCCGTTCTGCTACTAGCATTGGTAACGCCCTTCCATATCATAATCCGTCTTATTGTTTTTCTATCATAGCATATTTCTAACGCGTAAAAGCAGCCGGGACGCCGCCGTCTACCGTGATCATGCAGCCCGTTGTTTTTTCGGCTTTAGAAGAAGCGAAGAATGCAATGGCTTCGGCAATATCCTGCGGGTAAATATTGACGAGCAGCGCCGTTCGTTTCCGATAATGTTCCTCCAGCTGATCTGGTTCAATCCCGTACGCCGCGGCCCGTTCCTCCCGCCAGCTTGACCCCCAGATTGCCGATCCTTGAAGAACCGCATCAGGCAAAACGGAGTTGACCCGAATGCCGAATTCTCCACCCTCTGCTGCGATACATCTCGCCAAATGGGTTTCAAGCGCTTTTACCGAGCTGTAGGCAGAGGCGTTTTTTCCCGCATAAACCGAATTTTTCGATCCGACAAATACCATGCTTCCGCCTCTGCTTTGCTGTTTCATTTGTTTAAACGCTTCACGGGCCACAAGGAAATAGCCAGTTCCTAATACATTCATATTAAGATTCCATTCTTTTAGACTTGTTTCGTCAAATGGGCTTGATGTGGCCAGTCCGGCATTATTGACGACGATATCAATGCCGCCGTAAGCAAGCGCCGCTTGTTCAAAGGCTGACCGTACTTCCTCTTCCTTTGTCACATCCATTTTGACAGCCATTGCCCGTCCTTCTCCATATGCATCGTTTATTTCCCCGGCAATTTTCTGTGCACCCTCTATATTAAGATCAGCAGCGATCACGTGCCCTCCTTCAGCTGCAAAGCGGCGGCATGCTGCACTGCCGATTCCGCCGGCTCCTCCTGTTATCAACGCTACTTTACGGGAAAATTCTGCTTCCGGCGGGGCTAGCGTGAGCTTATATAATTCGAGCGGCCAATATTCGACATGGTAGGATTCATTTTCATTTAAAGAAACAAAGTGACCAAGAGCTGTTGACCCTTTCATAACGGCGATGGCTCTCCGGTATAAAGCGCCGCTCACTTTAGACATGGCATAACTTTTTCCCGTATTCACCATTCCGATGCCAGGAATCAATATCACCCGCGGGGCTGATTCAAAGATTTGATCCCCCTCCTGCTGATTGCGTGTAAAGTAAGCATGATATTCTGATGCAAAATGCTCGACTCCTGACTTGACCAGTTCTACAAGCTTGCGCACATCTTGAGTTTCCGGATTCCACTCAATGTACAGCGGAACCCGTTTTGTGTGAACTAGGTGATCCGGGCATGCCGCACCGATTTGCGAGAGCACTGGCGCTTGAACACTGTTTACAAATTCCAAGACGTCGTCATGATCATCATGGGAAAGGATCATTTTCTTTTCTTCACTTACAGCGCCTCTGATCACAGGCATGATGCCTGCCAAGATTTGTTTTCTTTGATCTTCCGGCAGCGGCTGATATCTTTTGCCTCCGAATATCTTATTTGGATTGATCCGGTCGTTAATATACTGCTCGGCTTCTTGAATGATGGATATCGTTTTTTCATAACATGCTTCAGACGTCTCTCCCCAAGTGACTAAGCCGTGTTTCTCCATTAACACAAGCTCGGCGTTGGGATTGTTCGCTACGCCTTCAGCGATCATTTTAGACAAAGTAAATCCAGGGCGGACGTATGGCACCCATACAAACCGGTTTCCGTAAATGTCTTCTGCAATTTGTTTTCCATTATCAGCGCAACAAATGCTGATAATCGCATCGGGGTGGGTATGGTCAACATGATTGTATGGCAGAAAAGCGTGTAACAGCGTTTCAATTGAAGGACGGGGATGTTTGCTGTCTATCATACAATGAGACAAGTAGTCTACCATTTCTTCATCTGACATGTGGTCCCTTTCAATCAGCGGGCGGATGTCAGCTAATTTTAAACCGGTAAAGTTATGCGCTGTCATTGTTGCCAAATCTGAACCGCTTCCTTTCACCCACATGACTTCTGTTTCACGGCCTCTGAAATCCTTTTCCGTTGTTTTCATAGACGTATTCCCGCCGCCCCAGTTGCAGACAGTGCGATCTGACCCGATCAGATTGGACCTGTACACCAATTCCTCTACACCTTTCGGCAGCTGTGCAGCACGCTCTGAATCCCATACATGTTTCACCATATTTGATATTCCTCCGTCCCTTTTATTTGTATCCGTTTTCATTATATATGATCTTTGTTTATTTTTGAATTGTTTTTGTTTATTTTTGTTTTCAATAAAAAAAGAAAGCAGCTGATGCCGCTTTCTCTTTCCATTATTATGATTCAATTTTAAATTTCTTCGTGATGTCCTGAAGTTCTTCCGCCATGTTTGCCAACGTTTCAGCTGAAGAGCTGATTTCTTCCATGGAAGCAAGCTGTTCTTCAGCCGAAGCTGCGATGTCCTGAATGCCTGCTGAGCTTTCTTTCGACACTTCAGAAATATCTTCAACCGCACTTGTCACTTCCTGTGATCCAACTGACAGCTGTTCAACCGTTGCGTTTAGGTTTTGCAATTCACCAGAAATTTGGGTTGTCATCTCGTAGATTTGTTTAAAGCTTTCCGCTGTTTGGTCAGTAATCTGCAAGCCTTCCTTCACTTCATGATTCACAGATTGGAACATCGCAAGCGAAGTGCTGATTTCTCTGACAATCTCTTGAATTAACCCTTCAATTTCCTTGGCAGAGCCTGCTGATTGTACGGCAAGTTTTCTGACCTCTTCCGCAACTACTGAGAAGCCTCTTCCGTATTCTCCCGCTCTTGCCGCCTCAATCGCAGCATTTAATGCCAGCAGGTTGGTTTGATCAGCAATGCCGTTAATCACATTCAAGATACTTGTGATGTCTTGCGATTTTGTTTCAAGACCCTTCACCACCGCTTCCGCTTTTTGAACGGATTGATCGATTGTTTTCATTTGACCGACTGTGTGCTCCACCAGTTTTTCTCCGCTGCCTGCTGCCTCGGAGGACTGGATCGATGACTTCGTAATCGTTGAAGAGGCCTGAGCCACTTTTGAAATCCCATCGTTCATTTGAGAAAGATGGTTTGAACTTGTTTCCAGTTTCTCGCTTTGCGCCTCGTTGCCATCTGAGAACTGTTCGATGGCAAGTGTGATATGTTCGGTTGCCTTGCTCGTTTGGGCTGCACTTGCCGTCAACTCTTCAGAAGATGAAGCGACGTTTTCTACAGACGTTTGAATAACCCCGATCACAGAACGCAATGAGGCAGACATTTCGTTAAAGCTATCGCCAAGCTGTCCAAACTCGTTTTTCGAGTGAATATCAATGACTTCTGTCAGATCTCCGCTGCTGATTTTCGCGGATGTAGAAACCAGTTTTCTTAACGGCTTGGTAATGGCACTGATAATAAAGAGAATAAGTATGCCGCCGATGACAAGTGACACGCATAGAATGATAATCGCTGTGTTCAGAACCGGGCTTGAAGCATCTTGCAATTCACTGACAAAGTACGTACCCGCGATTTTCCAGCCTGTCAGTTTATTTGTCGTAAAGGCCATTTTCTTTTCTTTGCCTTCGAAAGTATATTCAAATGAGCCTTCTCCTTTGGAATATACTTGGTTTGTCCAGTCGCCGGATCCAGTTGTCCCAGGCTTAATCGTCGGATGGGCGATATATTTTTTGTTGCCCGTTGTAATAAAGGCAAAGCCGTTTTTGCCGATTTTGATTCTCTGTGAAGCGGAAAGCACTTCATCCAGATTTAAATCAAGTGCTATAACCCCTGAACCGTCTTTTAATTGTTTTGAAATTGTGACAACCATATCCCCTGTTGCTTCATCAGTATACGGTTCTGAGAAAACAGCCTGTCCTTTTTTCGCAACAGCTTGTTTGTACCAGTCACGCCCTGTCGGATCGAAGCCTTTAGGAACGCCGCTATCCGGATATTTGTAAAGCTTCTTATCTTCTGAAGCAACATAGATTGCGCCTACATCGGCATTCAATGTTGTATACTGCTTAAATTTCTCATTCAGTGAGGTTTTATTTTTTCCTTGTAATAGATCTTTATCGATCGTCTCACTGTAATAATCAATTGCTTTTACTTTATTATTCAATTTGTTTTGCAGGGTGCTGTTGAGCTCTTCAACGTTCCCCATTGCACTACTCGTAAGTTCCCTGTCCAGTGCGTTCCAAGCTGATTGATAACTGAAATATGCTAAAACCCCAACCGGCAAAATAAGCACTGCCAGAAACGCAGCGATAAGCGGTTTGCTGATCGATGGCTGTTTGATCCATTGTATCATTTTTCCCATTCTAGTTGACTCCTCCTTTAAGCTAAATCTAATATCGTCAAACTAGGATAAAAGGTTTAATAAAAAAACTAAAAAAAACACCCGAGCGTACAGGCCCGGGTGTTTTGGCTTACTATTCGATTTTGAATCGTTTTGTCATATCGCGAAGCTCTTCCGCCATCGACGAAAGGGTTTCTGCTGACGAGCTGATTTCTTCCATGGAAGCAAGCTGCTCTTCGGCTGACGCCGCGATATCTTGTATATGAGCTGAGCTTTCTTTTGAAATCGATGCAATGTGCTCGGACGCTCCAGAAACTTCCTCGGAGCTGGCAGAAAGCTGCTGAACCGTCGCACTCATGTTTTGCAGTTCACCGGCGATTTGGTTCGTCATTTCAGAAATGCGTTTAAAGCTTATTTCTGTTTTATCTGTGATATCAAGGCCTGTTTGCACCTCTTGATTGACAGACTGGAACATGCCGAGAGATGTATTGATTTCCTTCACAATTTCGATGATTAATGCTTCAATCTCTTTTGCTGAATCTGCTGACTGAACTGCCAGTTTTCTTACTTCTTCCGCTACAACAGAGAAGCCGCGGCCGTACTCGCCTGCGCGCGCCGCTTCAATTGCTGCGTTTAAGGCAAGCAGGTTCGTCTGGTCTGCGATACCGTTAATCACACGCAAAATATTGGTAATGTCTTTCGATTTCGTTTCCAATCCGCGTACGACTTGTTCTGCTTCTTTTACAGACTTGTCAATGACGTTCATTTGGCCCACGGTTTGATGAACAAGCTTGCCGCCTTCGCTTGCAATTTCAGTTGACTGGACAGATGAATCTGTGATGACTTCAGAAGCTTGAGCCATATTCGTCAATCCGTCATTCATTTGATAAATGTGCTCTGCTGCAGTTTCAATGTTTTCGTTTTGTTTTTCATTGCCGTTAGAAAATTGTTCAATCGCCAATGTAATGTGCTCTGTTGCCTTGCTCGTTTGCGCGGCTGATGCGGTCAGCTCCTCAGAGGAAGCAGCAACATTGTCCACGGAATCCTGGATAGCGTGGATGAGAGAACGAAGTGACGACGCCATATTGTTAAAGCTTTTGCCGAGTTCGCCCAATTCATCTTTTGAACGGATATCAATGGTTTCAGTCAAATCTCCCTCGCTGATCCGCTTAGAGGAACCGACAAGCTGTTTCAGCGGCGTTGTAATCGACCGAATGATCAGTGTCATGACAATAATTCCTATGATAATAGCTGCGGCCAAGACAATTAAAGCAAGATGAAGGACAGGCTGGGCTGCCTCATGGATTTCATCCAAATACATGGTGCCGCCAATTTTCCAACCCGTTAACTTGTTTGTGTCAAAGGCCATTTTTTTCTTATCGCCGTCCATGGTATATTGAAAATCGCCTTTATCAGCATTTAGCATTTTATCGGTCCAGTCGCCTTTCAATTCAGTTCCTGAGGTTTCATTAGGATGGGCGACAACCTTATTGTCCTTCGTCATGATAAATGCGTAGCCTTGTTTGCCGATGTTGACTTTTTTAGTTGTTTTCAGCAGATTTTCAATCGTCATGTTGATTGCGATAACGCCTGAACCATCTTTTGTCTGTTGAGCGATTGTCACAACCATTGTGTTCGTAGAGGCTGTTTTATACGGGTCTGTAACCACGACTTTCCCTTTATTCGCAACCGCTTTTTTGTACCAGTCGCGTTCGACCGGGTTATAATCGCTCGGCATCTGAAGATCCGGGTAACGGGTAAAGCGCCCGTTTTTGTCACTTGTGTAAATGGATTCTACATCTTTGTTTATGCTGATATATTGTGAGAATTTCTCTTTAATACTTGCATTGCTTTTTGCATTATATCTCTCTTTTGTCAGCCATTCGCTGAAGTAAGCAGCGCTGTTTTCTTTTTCACCGATGCTGGTGTTAATGATTTCGTTTAATTGCTGTACATTTTCTAATGCGCTCCCCATCATCTGTCTGTCGAGCGAGCTGCTTGCCGATTGATACGCAATGGCAGCCAATATGACAACCGGTATGATGAGAATCGACAGAAAGGAAACGAGTAGCTTCCGTGTAATAGATCTTTGTTTTATTAGTTGGAGTATTTTTTTCATCATTCATTTCTCCTTTTTTATGCTACCCTTCATATCGGCAGGAAATGGGTAAATATATACAGTAAAAAAGAAGAAATTTAACGAAAGTAACTAATTTCCCATAAATAGATAGTTATTTAGACCTATTCCTTATCCACTTTAAATCGTTTTGTCAGATCACGGAGTTCTTCAGACATTCTTTCAAGCGTCTGTGCCGATGAACTGATTTCCTCCATGGATGCCAGCTGTTCCTCGGCTGAAGCGGCTATATCTTGGATGCCGTCCGAGCTTTCCTTAGAAATGGCTGTGATATCATTTGAAGCAGCGGAAATTTCTTGAGCTCCTGCTGACAGCTCCTCAACCGTCGCATTCATGTTTTGCAGTTCGGAAGCAATTTGATTGGTCATGTGAGATATATGTTTGAAGCTTTGTTTTGTTTCACCTGTCATGACAAGCCCTGTTTCAACTTCTTTGTTTACGGACTGAAGCACGTTCAATGATGTGTGAATTTCTTTCACAATTTCGCTGATCAGTGATTCAATTTCCTTTGCCGAGTCAGCTGATTGTACCGCGAGTTTTCTCACTTCCTCAGCGACGACGGAGAAGCCCCGGCCGTATTCTCCCGCTCTGGCCGCTTCGATGGCGGCATTTAAAGCCAAAAGATTGGTTTGATCTGCAATGCCGTTGATAACCCGCAAAATATTCGTGATATCCTTTGATTTGACTTCCAGCCCCTTCACCACTTGTTCCGCTTCTTTTACTGAGTGGTCAATCGTATTCATTTGGCCGGCTGTTTTCTGTACAAGTGTCTCACCCTCGCTTGATGCTTCTGTGGAATTTGCGGATGTTTCTGTAATCACTGCGGCAGCCCGCGCCAGTTCAGCCAATCCATCGTTCATTTCATTAATTTGCCCGGTTGTTGTCTCAATTTTGTCGCTTTGGCTTTCGGTGCCGTTTGAAAATTGCTCGATGGCCATCGTAATATGCTCAGTAGCTCTGCTTGTCTGGTCAGCGGATGCAGTCAATTCTTCTGATGATGAAGCAACGTGTTCTACTGAATCTTTTATGCCGTGAATGAGTGAGCGAAGCGAGTGGGCCATATGATTGAAGCTCTGGCTCAGAACACCGAGTTCATCTTTTGAATTGATTTCAATCGTTTCGGTTAGATCGCCTTCACTGATTTTTTCAGCTGATGTGACAATGCGTCTTAATGGCTTTGTGATCGACCGAATTACAAAATAAATTGCCGTAATTCCAGCTGCGATGGCAATCGCCAGAACGATTGAAGCCATGGTCAGAACTTTGCTTGCAGCATCGCGGATCTCATCCGTATACATCGTTCCGCTGATTTTCCAGCCTGTTGTTTCGCTTGTGGCAAACGCTATTTTCTTCTCTTTGCCTTGGTACGTATATTCAAAGTCGCCGCTTTTATTCTTGTAGAGCTTATCAACCCAGTCCCCTTTTAACTCTGTTCCCGCTTTTTCTCCGGAGTAGGCAATGACTTTTTTATTTGGGCTTAAGATAAAAGCATAGCCTTCTTTGCCGATATTGATTCCTTTAGCAGTTGTGACCAGATCATCAATTTTCATATCAATAGCGACAACGCCTGATCCATCCTCCGTCTGTCGGGCAATGGTGACGACCATTTTTCCTGATGAAATAGATTCATAAGGCTCAGTGACGATTGTTTTGCCTTTATTAGCCATTGCTTCTTTGTACCAATCTCGTTCTAAAGCATTAAAGTCACTCGGCATGTCTGCGTACGGATAACGTGTGAATTCTCCGTCTTTACTGCTGGAAAATACCGCAGCTACATTGTCATTCATTTGGATAAATTGTTTGAATTCCTGTTTCATCTCTGTTTTCTTTTTATCCTTAAACTTATCTGCTGCAGCCCAATCGCTGAAAAACGCGAGGCTTTTTTCAGTCGTGCTGATTTTATCATCAATGATATGATCTAATATTTGAACATTTTCCTTTGCGCTTTGCGTCATCTGTATATCAAGAGAGGCAACTGCTGATTGATAAGCGCTTACCGAAAGGACGGTAATGGGAACAATTAAGATCAGCAGGAAAGAAATAATAAGTCTCCTGGCAATTGATGACCTGCGAATAGTGGTGAGTGTTTTTTTCATCCTATTGAACCTTCTTTCAATAATTTACAAATTATATCGGCGGTTCTTCCTTTATATTACATTGAAATTGAAGGTAAAAATGAAAAATAGTTCTAATATCACCGTGAATATTAGGTCTTTAAGATTAATTCCTTCACGAAAAAACAGCGCCTTGATAAGCGCTGTTTTTCTGCTTTTATTCGATTTTGAATTGCTTCGTCAGATCACGAAGCTCTTCTGCCATCTGCGCAAGAGTGGTCGCTGATGAACTGATTTCTTCCATAGAGGCAAGCTGCTCCTCGGCTGATGCGGCAATGTCTTGGATGCTTGCCGAGCTTTCTTTCGACACATCGGCAATGCCGCTGACTGCTGCTGAAACATGCTGTGAACGGCCTGACAGCTGTTCGACGGTGGAATTCATCGTCTGCAATTTGCCCGCGATTTCGTTTGTCATGCTGAAAATGCTCTGGAAGCTTTCTTTTGTATTGTCTGTGACAACAAGTCCAGACTGTACTTCCTGATTGACCTCTTTAAACATGTGAAGAGAAGTTTCGATTTCTGCTACAATTTCTTGGATCAGCTTTTCGATTTCTTTTGCTGAATCGGCTGATTGAACAGCCAGTTTGCGCACTTCCTCCGCAACGACAGAGAAGCCGCGTCCTGATTCTCCAGCACGCGCAGCTTCAATGGCTGCGTTTAATGCCAGCAGGTTTGTTTGGTCAGCGATGCCGTTTATGACTCTCAAAATGCTTGTAATGTCTTTTGATTTTCCTTCTAAGCCTTTGACAACAGCTTCAGCCTGCTGAACCGATTGATTAATCGAGTACATTTGTCCGACTGTCTGCTGGACAAACTTTTCACCCGTTCCGGCGATTTCCGTTGATTGGATAGACGCCTTTGTAATGTCTGATGATGTTTGTGAGACTTGCTGGAGCCCTTCATTCATTAAGTTCAGCTGATGAGAGCTGGATTCAACCTTTTCGCTTTGCTCCTCGTTTCCGTTTGAGAACTGCTCAATCGCCATCGTGATATGCTCGGTGGCTTTACTTGTTTGTCCGGCAGATGCAGTAAGCTGTTCGGACGATGCAGCCACATTGTTTACCGAGTCCTGAATAGCACTGATCAGTGAGCGGAGAGATTGTCCCATTTCATTGAAGCTCACCCCAAGCTCTCCAAGCTCATCTTTTGAACGGATTTCGATCGTTTCTGTCAGATCCCCGCTGCTGATCGTTTTCGATGATTGAACGAGACGTTTTAACGGTTTTGTAATCGAACGAACGATAAACAGAATTAAAAACCCGCCTGCCACAATGGAAGCGATCAGCACGATCATGCCTGTTATGAGCACAGACTTTGAGGCATCCTTTATTTCATCCATATACATTGTGCCGGCTATTTTCCACCCAGTCAGTTCATTTGTTGTATAGGTCATCTTTTTATCTTCGTTACCCAGAGTGTATTGGAGTTCACCGCTGTTATCGGCATACATTTTGGCAACCCAGTCTCCTGACAGCTTTTCTCCAGCCTTATGGTTCTGGTGGGCAACATAGGTTTTGTTTTTCGTTGCAATGAAAACATAGCCTTCTTTTCCGACCTTGATTTGTTTCATCTGTTCTAACAATTTATCAATGGTGATATCCATGGCGACAACGCCAGATCCGTCCTTCAGCTTCTGGGCAATGGTAATGACCATACTTCCGTCACTCGCTGCCACGTAAGGATCTGTCACGACAATTTCACCGCCTGCCTTCATCGCATCTTGGTACCAAGGGCGTTGTCTCGGATCGTATCCATCCGGCAATTGTTCTTTGGGTGCTTGTACGTAGGTGCCGTTTTCTGCGCCTCCATAAATTCTGGCTACCCCTTGATTGATAGATACGTATTGTGAAAATTTGGCCTTGAGCTCTTCTTGATTAGACTTTCCTTTGAATGCGGAGCTTTTAAGAGTTTCACTGAAAAAGGTGACCGCTGTCACTTTTGTTCCCAGATCATTTGTAACGGTTGTATTAAATGTATCGACACTGCTTTTCGCATTTCCCATAATTTCCTGTTCCAGCTTTCCGCTTGCGCTTCGATAAGAACTAAATTCCAATATAAGAATAGGGATAATGAGAATCGCAATAAATGAGACGATTAATTTTCTTGAGATAGACGGTTTCTTCAGCCAATTGATAAAAGTCTTCATGTCCAGTTTCTCCTTCAGGTTTGATACAGTATATATCGGCTGCTTAAAAAAGTTTTAAAATAAAAAATGGAAGAAGTTCTTTTTCGGCTGTCTTCTGTCTTTTTAACTTTCATTGCCCAAGCCCTTTGCATATCTTATAAAAAACAAGGGGGGCTAAAGATGATTATTGTATCCGGACAATTGCTCCGTCCCCAAGATATTGAAAACTGGCAGATTGATGAGAATCTAAATCCTCTGTTAAAAGAGATGATTGAGACGCCTGTTCAGTTTGATTATCATTCAATTGCAGAACTGATGTTTGAGCTTAAACTGCGGATGAATATCGTTGCAGCTGCTAAAACGCTGCACAAAAGCGGGGCGAAGTTTGCCACTTTTTTAAAAACATACGGGAATACAGCGTATTGGAGGGTTTCACCGGAAGGCGCCTTAGAGCTGAAATACAGAATGCCGCCTTCAAAAGCGATTCGGGACATAGCTGAAAACGGCCCGTTTTACGCGTTTGAATGTGCGACCGCAATTGTTGTCATTTATTACTTGGCCTTGATCGATACCATCGGGGAAGAAAAATTTGATGCCACCTTTAACAGAATTATTTTATATGACTGGCATTATGAGAAATTGCCGATATATACGGAAACAGGACATCACTTTTTTCTCGGAGATTGTTTGTATTTTAAAAATCCTGAATTTGATCCGCAAAAAGCCCAGTGGAGAGGCGAAAATGTGATTTTACTGGGAGAAGATAAATATTTCGCCCATGGCCTCGGAATCTTAAGCGGACAGCAAATTATCGATAAGCTGAATTCTTTTAGAAGAAAAGGAGCCATACAGCCAGCCTACCTTCTGTCTCAGGCGACCAGACTGGATGTTCCGTCTCTTTACCGCATCGTCCGCTAAAAACCCCATCGCCTATTTTCGAGACGATGGGGTTTCAAATGCTTTTCGTTTTCGATAAAAAGGGGCTGTGCCGAAAAACTGGTTCGCAGCCCACTCCATTTTTTCAAGGTCATGTCTTGTCACAATTGGATCTAGACTGCTCCATTTGATAAAGCGGACAAAATAGTAGCCTTTGATAGGAGCCATTGTAACTTTTGAGTGAGGCCAGCCTTCAAATACAAACTCAATTTTCCCTCTTTTTTTATAAGAATATTGAAGAATGTTCATCATCTGTCACCTCTGTTTATCAAGTTACGTTCGGCAAAGCTCGGCTAACAGCGTTTTCACATCAGCGGGCATGTTCAGCATTCCGACAGATTGCCCAGCCCACAAAGACATGTACCCGGAATCTTTTTCTTTGGCTGCGTGTTTTCTCATCGGCTTTGTTAACGTGTTTTGCAATGGATAAGGCAGCACGTTTGCCTCCTCAGCCTGCTGCTCTTTCATCCATTGATTGACTATACCCCTTGCAGGCTTACCTGAAAACAATGCGGTGAGGCGTGTGTCTGTTCCTTGCGCTTTTTTTAATTCGCGCCTGTACGCTTCAGATACTTCGCATTCCTCACACATGAGAAACGGCGTCCCGATCTGTACGCCTTGAGCTCCAAGACAATGAGCGGCCTGGACACCGCGCCGGTCGGCAATTCCGCCTGCCGCGACCACTGGAACG
This sequence comes from Bacillus sp. VA15, assembly GCF_055721145.1. Classification (NCBI taxonomy): domain Bacteria; kingdom Bacillati; phylum Bacillota; class Bacilli; order Caryophanales; family Bacillaceae; genus Bacillus; species Bacillus sp. VA15. The sequence goes on from NZ_JBVQPQ010000006.1 coordinate 37,788, forward strand.
GAAACGGCGTCTGCCGCTTGGGGAATGAGCGACATGAGGCCAAGTGTCGATTCTCCGCTGACCGGCAGAAAAGACCCGCGGTGGCCGCCCGCTTCGCTACCTTGCAGTACAATGATGTCCATTCCGCATTCTTCAAGCAGAACGGCTTCCTGCGGAGTCGTAGCTGTCCCGATGAGACAGCAGCCATTTTTCTTTAACGCTTGAATGCTTTCATCCGGCGGAATGCCAAACGTAAATGAACAGGCTTTTACATTGTGTTTGAGAATGATGTTCATTTTTTTATGGAAGTCGTCCCATTCTTCTTCCTCTGAAGAGAATGAAGGAGCCTGTTCGGCGCACGGAATCTTATTTTTCCAAGTTTGAACGATGTCCTCATCCGGTTCTTTTCTGCTTTCTGGAACAAACACATTCACCTGAAATACTCGATCAGTCAGCTGCTGCATCTCAATGATTTGCTTTTCGAGCATGTCGGGACTGAGATATCCGGATGCCAGACTTCCAAGCGCGCCTTCATTTGACACAGCGGCTGCCAGGACGGGCGTGACAAGCCCCCCGGCCATTGGCGCCTGGATGACAGGTTTTGTCAGCGATAATACTTTCATCCATTCCGTCATGGAAACCCTCCTGTTACCCCATGATTTTGATATAACAAGTCCGTGTACGCGGGCCGTCAAATTCACAGAAATAAATGCCCTGCCATGTTCCTAGAATCAGCCGGCCGTTTTCAATAATGACATGCTGTGAAGCTCCCACCGTACTCGACTTCATGTGCGCAGCAGTATTGCCCTCCATGTGGCGGTCCAGCTCGTGTTCCCACGGATACACCTCATCAAACCTTCTGAGCATATCTGTTTTGACATCCGGATCGGCATTTTCATTAATTGTAATGCCCGCTGTCGTATGAGGACAGTAAATCAGCGCCGCGCCGCTCGTTACACCTGTTTCTTGAAGAAACGCTTCCACCTCGCTGGTGATTTCAATCATTTCATCTCGTTTGCTCGTGTTGATTTGCAGTGTTTTCAGCATTTGTTTCTCCTTTCATTTGTCCGCTCTATTTGCTAATTCGTTCTGTGTTCTTTTTTTCCTGTTAAACCGCTCTCATAAACCTGATAAAAAATAAAAAACTCCAGTCTCTGGCTGGAGTTTAGCGCCATAGATATATTCTTGCTTCATACGGCTTTAACAGTACTGATGTCATGTGCTTATGCGGGTCTGTTTCCACATTTGACAATACGAGTGCGCCTGATGACAATGGCAATCCGGGGTGCTTGAATAAGGCCGGCGTTCCTGTCAGATTGGCTGCAATCAGTGCAGTATGTCTATCGTTTTTCCGAAGATATGCAAAGATTTGCTGATCTTCCGGTAAAATGAGCGTATATGTCCCATTGATAAAAACATCGTATGTTTGGCGCAGCTTGATCAGGCTCTTGTAAAAGTGGTATACAGATGTTTTCTCGTTTATTTGCGCCTCGGCGTTCAGCCATTTGTAATTCTCATTGGTTCCGATCCACGGCTCGGCTTCAGAAAATCCGGCGTATGGATCAGCATTCCATTGCATCGGCGTTCGTGAATTGTCCCTTCCCTTTTTCCAGACAATCTTCATCACGTCCTCGTGTGATGCGCCTTTCGCCGTTTCTATTTCATATAGGCGTTTCATTGCGACATCATCATAGTCCTCAATAGACGGAAATGCCACGTTTGTCATGCCGAGTTCCTGCCCCTGATAAATAAACGGTGTGCCTTTCATGAGAAAATAGACAGTGGCAAGCGCTTTTGCACTTTCCTTCAGGTACACTCCGTCATCTCCCCACACAGAAACAGAACGGGGCTGGTCGTGATTTTCCATAAACAAAGCATTCCAGCCGATCCCTTCAAGACTGTCCTGCCAGTCAGTTAGAATTCGTTTGAAGGAAGCGATATCAATGCTTTCATTGATCTCTACATCCCACAGGCCGAGATGCTCAAATTGAAAAATCATGCTGAAGATGCCGTTTTTTTCTCCAACCCAATCTGCCGCTTCCTTTGCAGCGACACCGTTTGCCTCACCGACTGTCATAATCGGATAGCGGGAAAATGTGTTTTCTTTCAGCTCTCTTAGTAAATCCATTATGCCGTCAGCATTCATATGATAGGGGAAGGAAGGAACGCAGTCCAGCCCTTTTGGATTCGGCATATCGGGAAGCCCTTCTTTTTTCTTAATATGCGTAATGGCGTCCACCCGAAATCCGTCAATTCCTTTATCAAGCCACCAATTAATCATGTCGTAAACGGCATTTCTCACCTTTTCATTCTCCCAATTCAAATCAGGCTGTTTTTTATCAAAAAGGTGAAGATAATACTGGCTAGTCTTTTGATCATACTGCCATGACGGTCCGCCGAAAATGCTTTCCCAATTGTTCGGCGCTTTTCCGTTTTTGCCGTCCTTCCAAATATACCAGTCACGCTTTTCGGAGTGTATGGATGAACGGGATTCGATAAACCATGGATGTTCGTCGCTTGTATGGTTCACGACAAGATCCATAATCAGCTTCATGCCCAGCTCATGAATGTCACCAAGCAGCTGGTCGAAATCCGCCATGGTGCCGAAATCGCTTAATATGTTTTTGTAATCCTTGATATCATAGCCGTTATCCGCATTGGGCGAATCATACAGCGGGCAAATCCAGATGACGTCAGCGCCCAGCTCTTTTATGTAATCAAGCTTGGATCTGATTCCTTGAATATCCCCGATTCCGTCGCCATTTGAATCTTTAAAACTGCGGGGGTAAATTTGGTAGACAACCGATTCCTTCCACCAAGCCTTTTTCATACAGCCACTCCCTTCTAAGTGTGTGGTCTATATATCTTATGTAGAAAAAAGGCTTTACAGCATTGCTTTTTCTGAAAACCGCCAGCCGTCATAAAAAAAACAGCCGTTCAATCTCCGGCTGCTTTTTATAAAAAGTCGGTTTTTTTAATTTCTACAAAACGGATGTGATGATCTTCGGCGTCGAGGATTTTAAATTCACACCCCTCCGCGTGTATCACATCTCCTGCTTTCAGCTCCATTTTTTGCGTCAGAAGCCAGCCTGCAATCGTATCAATTTCTTCGTTTTCAATCGCAATGTCGAACAGATCGTTTACTTCGTCTATTAACGCTTTTCCATCCATTACATAATGATGCTCGCCTTTTTTCAAAATATGCGGCGTTTCATCCTGATCATATTCATCGCGGATTTCCCCGACGATTTCCTCGATAATATCCTCGACAGTGACAAGCCCAGCCGTTCCCCCGTATTCATCTACGAGAATGGCCATGTGAATCCGCTCCTTCTGCATGCGAATCAAAAGCTGCTGAACAGGGATGCTTTCAATGACTCTGATGACAGGCCTCATAATCTGCTTCAGCTTAATCGGCTGTCCGAGAAAATAAGCTTTAAACATATCTTTGCTGTTGATGATCCCTAAAATATGATCTTTGTCTTCTTTAATGACAGGGTAACGTGTATACCGTTCATTAATGATGTGATGAATCGCTTCTTCAAGCGACTGCTCCAGAGAGATGACCGCAATTTCTGTCCGCGGAATCATAATCTCTCTTGCTACACGGTTGTCGAATTCAAAAATCTTATTCACATAGCGGAATTCAGACTGATTGATTTCTCCCTTTTCATAGCTTTCTGAAAGGATCAGCCTCAGTTCCTCCTCGCTTATGACAACCTCATGCTCCTTCACTGAATGAAAGCCAAACAATTTCACAAGAAAACTTGCAGAGCCGTTCAATGCTTTAATAAACGGATACGTGATTTTATAAAACCAGATCAGCGGCTTTGCAATCCATAAACTGACCGCTTCAGCCTTTTGAATGGAAACCGTTTTCGGGGCAAGCTCACCCATTACCACATGCAAAAAAGTGACGATGATAAATGCAATTACAAATGTGACAATGTGGTTAAACGGTTCCGGTATGCCTGTCGCTGTAAATAAGGGATGAAGAATGCGTTCAAATGTCGGTTCACCAAGCCATCCAAGGCCGAGGGCTGTAATCGTAATCCCGAGCTGGCAGGCTGATAAATACTCGTCAAGATTGGAGATGATTTTATGTGCGGCAAGCGCCCGGCTGTCACCGCTTTCGATGAGCTGATTGATTTTTGAACCTCTGATTTTGACGATTGCAAATTCCGCTGCAACGAAAACAGCCGTAATGCCGATCAAAACAAAAATGGCGATCAATTGTAATATAAGCAAAAATAAACCCTTACCATAAATGGTAAGGGGCCACCTCCTTAACGTTAATTCTCATTACGACCGTTTAAGAAGATCATCACAAAGCGAAGAAGTTCAAACAGGGAAACCAAGGCGGCGGCCACATACGTTAAAGCGGCGGCGCTCAGCACTTTATTTACCCCATTCTCTTCATTGTTCCGGATGAATCCTTCTGACACAATAATTTGCTTCGCGCGTGAACTTGCATTGAATTCGACAGGCAATGTAATCAGCTGGAAAAAGACAGCGGCTGAAAATAGAATGATGCCAAGCCCGATCAAATTCAGGCTGCCGAGAAGCATACCTCCTAAGAAAAGCATAGGAGCTACACCGGATGCAAAATTCACGACTGGGAAGATTTTATGTCTCAGCACAAGCGCACCGTATGACTCCTGATGCTGCAAGGCATGTCCGACTTCATGGGAAGCTACGGAGATGGCGGAAATTGAGCGGCCATAATAGACCGGCTCAGATAAACGCACCACCCGTCTTGTCGGGTCGTAATGGTCTGTTAAAGTGCCTCTTACCGGTTCGACCGGCACGTCGTAAAGACCGTTTATATCTAAAATCCGTCTTGCCGTTTCTGCCCCTGTACGTCCGCTTGAGGCTTCCACTTTTGAATATTTTTCAAAGTTGCTCTTCACTTTAAATTGTGCCCAAAACGACAATCCCAATGCGGCTATTGTTAAAAATATAAACAGCATTTTTCATCATCCTTTTTCCATAATCAAATCTTTCTTTATTACAATTATTTTAATGAGTTTTCTTTCTCGTGTACAGAAAAGCGCTTCTTCTTCCGGCTCGGTGCACACATTCCAATCAGCAGAAAGAGCAGGCCTGCTGAAAACAAATAAAAGGCAAAGCTGCCGACAAGCTCTTTCAGAAAGCGAAGCCAGGAGAAGCTGCCGGAAAAGTGATTATATGAATTCAAATCGAAAATAAACAAAATCACCGCGGATGCCGCCAGCTGCGTACCGATCAAAACCACGATCGTTCTTTGAATGATCGTCATCTTTTTTCATCCTTTTTGTTTTAGTTTATGGAGAAATCCGTTTTATATGTTTTGTTCATTTTTTGAAAAACATCACCGGAAGTGGGACATACTGTTAGAAAAAAGCACGGGTGTGATGGAAGCCATGAAAGTGACGAGTGAGGAAAAGGAACAGCTGAGCACAGCAATCGACCGAATGAATGAAGGTCTGGACGCATTTATTCAGCTTTATAATGAATCGGAAATCGATGAGCCGCTTATTCAGCTTGATGATGATACAGCCGATTTAATGAAGCAGGCCCGAGATATGTACGGCCAGGAAAAGCTAAACGAGAAATTAAATACGATTATTAAACAGATTTTATCCATCTCATTATCTGAAGAAGGAGAAAAAGAATGAAATCAAATCGGATATTTATTTCATGGCTCAAATGGCCGTTATTTATCCGAATCGGGGTTATTATTTTATTTCTGATTCTTTTGTTTGGCCAAATCATTTATATTCTTGAGCCGAAGCAGTTCACTTCGGTTTTTGAGGGCATTTGGTGGGCTGTCGTTACCGTTTCGACAGTTGGCTATGGAGATTATGTGCCGCACACGCCGCTGGGACAGGCGGCCGGAATACTGCTGATTTTGAGCGGGGCAAGCTTTGTCACTGCATATTTCGCCACGTTATCAGCGGCCGCATTCAGCAGACAGCACCGTTACATCGAAGGAAAAGTTGCTTACAAAGGGCGCGGCCACATCATTCTGATCGGGTGGAATGAAAAAACAAACCGGCTTCTGAAGGACCTGCAGTTTACGGCCCCTTCCAAAACGGTTGTACTGATCGATGAATCTTTAAAAGAAGGCCCGCTTATCGAAAACGTCCATTTCATACGCGGGCACGCAGCCGATGATGAGACACTGAAACGGGCCAATATTACTGAAGCGGAATCAGTGATGATTACAGCCGATCAGTATAAAAGTGAAACTGAAGCAGATATGCTGTCAGTGCTGATTCTTTTATCAGTTAAAGGGCTTAACCCCCTTGCTTACTGCATCGTCGAGATTTTGACTGACCGGTTTGTCACCAATGCAGAGCGGGCAGGCGCTAATCAAATCATCGGAACTTCAGAATTTATCAGCCGGGCGATGCTGCAGCATTACCAAATCAAATTACGGCCGTCTAAACAGCAGAATGGAATCAATTTGACACTTGATCAGCATGTGAAGCTTCTTCCTGTTCCTGACGATCTAAGGGGAGCCGCTTACAAAACGTGTGTCCTCTATTTCCTTGATCACAACACGACAATTATCGGCGTACAAAAAGAGGAAGGGCCGATGATTTCCCCTCCTCTTACATACAAGATGCTCGAAACAGACCAATTTCTTGCGATCTAATGTAGCAGAACATCCTCCAATTCTTTCACAAGGGAGGCGCCGATATCCAAATACGCCGGATCAATTTCCGCGTCGCGCCTTTCCGGCTCGGAAAATTGATTAAAGAGTGATTGGAAAGGACCTCCCTCGGCATAATCGTCAAGATCCGCCTGAAACACCTGCCTCAGCATAAACGGCGTTCCGATCCGAACGGCCGCCCCGCGTTCATCGAGACTGCCCTGTACCGCATTGACTGGAATCCTTAAAAACAAATAGCCATTTGTATCATCAATTTTATAATCAAAGTAGCCGTGATCGTATTCCCAACCGCCGTTTATCACATAACCGAGCGGCTTCATTACTTGTTCCAATTCTTGAAGCAGAAAAGACTGCCCATCTATCGCGGAAGGTATTGGTATCATCAAAATGCCCCTTTTTCACTTATCCTGTCCTGCCGAACAAGACTTCATTCAGAGGCGCACTACATGGAAATCGTTGTTTCTTTGGTGCGGCTAACAGAAAAGAAAGCGCATTCAATTAAAAAGTAAACAGCCATTGCCGCTGCAAGCCCTGCAGCAGATTCCCATGAAACATAAACAACTGCGGCATAGAGTCCTAATTTAGTGAAAAGAGTATGAGATCGTTTTAACTGCATCATCCGGTGTACCGCATCGGTAAAAAGCGCAAGCGGCAAACCAATAAGAAGAAAGGCGTGGATGAAGAAGTGTGATAACGTGCCGCCAAAGTTTGAAGAAAACTCTGTATACACGGCATCGAAGGAGATGAGGATACTTAGAACAGCCGCAGAAAAACCGGCAATGATGAGATGTTTAACCATTTGTTTCATGAACATCAGCACCTTTCTGATTTTATAAAAAGCCGACCGGCAAATGCCAGTCAGCTTTCTCACATTAATCTTCCAGACGTTTTTCAAGCTCAGCTTTTTTCTCTTCAAAGCCAGGTTTGCCAAGCAATGCAAACATATTGACTTTATATGCCTCTACTCCAGGCTGGTCAAACGGATTGACGCCAAGGAGATAACCGCTCATCGCGCAGGCTTTTTCGAAGAAGTATACAAGGTATCCAAAAGTATATGCATTCAGCTCAGGAATGTTGACGATTAAGTTCGGAACATTTCCGTCTGTATGAGCAAGCATCGTGCCCTGGAACGCTTTCTTGTTAACGAAATCTACCGTTTTTCCGGCTAAATAGTTTAAGCCGTCAAGATCGTTATCCGCTTCCTCGATTGTCAGCTCATGTTTAGGTTTCTCTACATTCAGTACCGTTTCGAATAAATCTCTGCGGCCTTCTTGTACATACTGGCCTAATGAATGAAGGTCTGTTGAATAGTTAGCTGAAGAAGGATAAATGCCCTTCTCATCTTTCCCTTCACTTTCTCCGAACAGCTGCTTCCACCATTCTGCAAAGTATTGAAGCGCTGGTTCGTAGTTGATGAGCATTTCGATTGTTTTGCCCTTATTATAAAGCACATTGCGAACGACCGCATATTGGTATGCAGGGTTTTCTTCCAATTCAGATGTTGCAAAATCCTTGCTCGCATCCAGTGCGCCTTTCATCATGTCGTCAATGTTGACGCCGCTGACAGCAATCGGCAAGAGGCCTACAGCTGTTAATACAGAATAACGGCCGCCGACATCATCAGGAATGACAAATGATTCGAAGCCTTCTTCGTTAGATAGCGTTTTTAATGCGCCGCGCTCTTTATCAGTTGTCGCGTAAATCCGCGCTTTCGCTTCTTCTTTGCCGTATTTCTCTTCAAGAAGCTTGCGGAAAATACGGAAAGCGATTGCAGGTTCAGTTGTCGTACCTGATTTAGAAATCACATTAATAGAGAAGTCAACATCTTCAAGAAGATCCATGACATCTCTCATATAAGATGAACTGATGTTGTTTCCGATGAAAATAACTTGCGGATTGCCGCGTTTTGCTTTTGGCAAGGTGTTGTAAAACGCGTGATTAAGCGCTTCAATCGCTGCCCGCGCCCCAAGGTAAGAACCGCCGATGCCGACAACAAGCAATACATCAGAGTCAGATTTGATTTTTTCCGCGCTTTTTTTAATGCGCGCGAATTCTTCTTTATCATAATGTTCAGGGAGGTCCACCCAGCCTAGAAAATCGCTGCCCGCGCCTGTTTTTTCATGAATATTATGGTGTGCTGTTTTTACAAAGTCCCGCAGGTATGTAAGTTCATGTTCGTTGAAGAAAGTCAACGCTTTTGAGTAGTCAAAGCGTACATGCGTCATTGCTTGTCCCTCCATAACGGTATAATGTTTTCATCTTTCACTTTATATGAACTTATCTGTGAAATCAAGTCAAGAAGAAAGGGCGGAATGACTGTATTCCGCCCTCTGGGTTTATAGAGACGCGCGAAGGATGGCGAGCACGTCATCTTTGTTCAGTTTTTGGAAGTTGCCGAAGCCGCCGTGTTCCATTTCTTTGGCTGCGATATCAGCAATCAGCTCAAGCTTTTCTTCTCCGATATTGTAATCGGCAAGTCGGGAAGGCGCGCCGAGGCTTGTCCAGAATGCAGACAGCTTATCGATGCCTTCAAGCGCAATTTCTTTATCTGTTTTGCCTTCAGTATCAATGTCAAACATGTTGAGCATGAGGTTTTTAAAGCGGCCGACATTTGTATCAAGCGTGTATCTCATCCAGTTCGGGAACAGAATCGCAAGTCCGCCCGCATGCGGAATATCATACACAGCTGAAACAGCGTGTTCCATTGTATGAGAAGCCCAGTCGCCGAAGTAGCCCATTTGGAGCGTGCCGTTTAAAGCGATTGTACCTGCATACAAAATCGTTTCACGATGTTCGTAGTTTTCCAGGTCTTCAAGAAGCTTAGGAGCTGTTTCGATGACCGTCTGCAGAACCGCAAAACACATTCTATCCTGAAGCGGCGTATTTTCAACATTATGGAAGTATTGTTCAAATACGTGGCTCATCATGTCAACCATGCCGTATACTGTTTGATTTTCTGGAACAGTGAACGTATTTTCAGGATCTAAAATCGAGAAACGCGGATGAGTCACATTGCTGCCCCAAACATATTTCTCGTTTGTTTCCCAGTTTGTAATTACGGAATCAGGGTTCATTTCAGAACCTGTCGCAGCAAGAGTTAAAACAGTGCCGAACGGCAGCGCATCTTCTGCTGTTACTTTTTTGCTGAAAATATCCCAAGCGTCGCCGTCGTATTTGACGCCGGCAGCAATCGCTTTTGTGCAGTCAATGACACTTCCGCCGCCGACAGCAAGCAGAAAATCAATGTCATGCTCTCTGCATAGGGCGATGCCTTTTTCCACTGTTGCAAGACGCGGGTTCGGCTCTACACCTGACAGCTCATGAACAATAGCGCCTTCTTCTTTTAAAATGCCTGTAACTTGATCATAGAGACCGTTGCGTTTAATGCTGCCGCCTCCGTAGACAAGCAGCACCTTCTTGCCGGAATTGCCGTATTGTTTTAATTCTTTTCTTAAATGTTCAATCTGACCTTTTCCGAAGATCAGCTTCGTCGGATTATAATAAGTGAAATTTTCCATTGTAAAACCTCCAAATAATGCTGGTAAAAAAACAGATTTTCCATTGTAACATAAGCAGGCAAAAAGAAAAAGGGAAGCAGCCAAACGGCTGTTTCCCCTTTTTTTTATAGAGATGCTTTCAAAATGGCAAGCACATCTTCTTTGTTGAGCAATTTAAATTGGCCGAATGTACCGTTCGCCATAGCCTTGTCAGCAATTGTGTCAAGCTGCTCATCATTGATATCATAATCAGCAAGACGATTCGGAGCGCCAAGGCTTGTCCAGAACGCAGACAGCTTATCGATACCTTCAAGTGCGATTTCCTCATCTGTTTTACCAGCTTCTTCTACTCCAAACACGCGAACTGCAAGCTGTTTCATGCGGGCAGGGTTTTCAGACAATGTGTGTCTCATCCAGTTCGGGAACAGAATCGCCAGTCCGCCGGCATGAGGAATATCATAAACGGCTGATACTGCATGTTCAATATTATGAGTTGCCCAATCCCCTCTTGCACCCATAGAAAGCATGCCGTTTAATGCAATTGTTCCTGTGTACAGGATCGTCTCACGCAATTCGTAATTTTCGAGATCATTGATCAGCTTAGGCGCTGTTTCAATGACTGTGCGCAGAAGTGATTCACACATACGGTCCTGATACGGCGTGTTTGATACATGATGGAAGTATTGTTCGAATACGTGGCTCATCATGTCAACCATACCATAGATCGTGTGATTTTTAGGAACGGTGAACGTATTCACCGGATCAAGAATCGAGAATTTAGGGAATACGAGCGGGCTGCCCCAGCCGTATTTTTCTTTTGTTTCCCAGTTTGTAATAACCGAGCCTGAGTTCATTTCAGAACCAGTTGCAGCAAGAGTCAATACGGTTCCGAATGGCAAAGCATCCTTCGGCTGATGTTTTTTCGTGACGATATCCCACGCATCACCATCATACTTCGCTCCTGCGGCAATCGCTTTTGTACAGTCGATGACACTTCCGCCGCCGACAGCCAGCAAGAAATCAATGTTATGTTCTTTGCAGATGGCAACACCCTTATTAACAGTCGACACACGCGGATTCGGTTCTACACCTGCTAATTCATGCACGGTCACTCCGGCTTTATTCAGCTGTTCAATCACTTGGTCATACAGACCGCTGCGTTTAATGCTTCCGCCTCCGTAGACAAGCAATACGTTTTTCCCGTACGGTTTGAGTTCCTCTGGCAGTCTTTCCACTTCTCCGCGCCCGAAAATTAATTTGGTCGGATTCCAGTATGTAAAGTTTTGCATGACATCTCCTCCTTAGATTTTTTATTATGCAGAATGTCCTCACTACATGTAAAGCAATCAGCTCTCACCGGCCAACATATGGCATGGTTTTATATGGCAAGATGCTGGGAAAGAAATTGATATAGGTGAGGGCAGACCGGTTTCCCTCAATATGGAGAATGCATGTATAGATTCTCCAATATGTCACAATCTATAACTGTTTTAATAATTCATGGAGGAGGTTGCAAAACATGAGTACCATCCAAAGAATTTGTCTTGTTTTAACGATTATTGGCGCTATTAACTGGGGACTGATCGGATTTTTCCAATTTGACTTAGTAGCGGCCATCTTCGGCGGCCAAGGGTCAGCCCTTTCCCGCATCATTTACGGACTTGTCGGAATCGCCGGCTTAATCAACCTCGGTCTGCTGTTTAAACCAAACGAGGAAAGATCACGTGAAGAGGCAGCAAATCCTGAAATGCGATAGGATAAAAAAGCACCGAACATTCCTGTCCGGTGCTTCAGCGAGTTGACAAACCTTCGCATTCGTTGTCAGGTCTGTGCGTCGGTGCTCACGAATTGTACATTCGCTGTGCTCCAATGCTCGCCCTTCCTAGACTTCAAAGGTTTACAATCACGCTGAAAAAAGAAACAAAAGCACCGGACATTCCTGCCCGGTGCTTTTTTCATGCTTACTTTTTGATAAGGTCTTTGCGGTTGGACATTTCGATCCACTCTTCAAGCTTATCTTTTAATGTGTTGAAACCTTGTGGTGTAGAAGCTTCTTCGCTTACTTGCGCGGCTTTAGGTTTTCTTGGTTTGCTTTCTTTTTTCTCAGGCGCAGCTTGTGTCGCACGAATTGAAAGGCTGATTTTTCCTTTTTCTTCATCAACAGCAAGTACTTTTACTTGTACTTCGTCGCCAACTGAAAGGTGCTCGTTGATATCTTTTACGAAACCGTGAGTCACTTCAGAAATGTGTACTAAACCTTGAGTTTCTTCATCTAATGCAACAAACGCACCATACGCTTGTAATCCTGTAACTTTACCAGTGTAAACACTGCCCACTTCAAATTTTGCTGCCATTCATAACAACTCCTAAGTTAAATTAAATATCTGTTTATACGCAATTTAAAATTATATCACACATGTCTTATTTCCGCAAAGAAAACTTTTTATTAAAAAATTAGGTTTATGCACAGCAAAAAGGGGGTAAACTGAAAATACCAAAGGCTTTCTAGTATTCCCCCCTTTTATTGGATGCGAACAAAAGGTTCGTATCTTTTTTTATGTTGTTTTATGCAGGAAGCGTTTCATTCTGACTAACGCTTCTTGAAGCTGTTCGATCGAGGTTGCGTATGAACAGCGGATATACCCTTCACCGCTCGGACCAAACACACTTCCCGGAACAACAGCCACTTTTTCCTGCGTCAGAAGCTCTTCGGCAAACTGCTCCGAGCTCATTCCCGTGCTTTTGATGGATGGAAAAGCATAGAAAGCGCCGCCCGGATGATGACAGCTGAGGCCGATTTCATTGAGCGTTTCCACAAACAAATTCCGTCTTCTTCGGTAGCTTTTTTTCATTTTTTCTACGTCTTCCATGCCGTTCTTCAAGCCTTCAAGGGCGGCAAACTGCGCCATTGCCGGCGCGCACATCATCGCATACTGGTGAATTTTAAGCATTGCATCCCGAAGCACAGGTGGTGCTGCGGCAAAACCGAGCCTCCAGCCCGTCATCGCAAACGCTTTTGAAAAGCCTGAGATGACAACCGTCCGTTCCTTCATTCCCGGTAAAGCCGCTATGCTTGTAAATTCCTCATCATATGTCAGCTCCGCGTAGATCTCGTCGGCTAAGACGATGACATCATGTTTTTTGGCAAACTCAGCAATCTCATTCAGCTCTTCCTTCGAATAAACCGAACCTGTCGGATTCGATGGCGAGCAGATGAGAATGGCTTTTGTTTTTTCAGTGACTGCCGCTTCAAAATCCGCAGCCGTTGCTTTAAATCCTTTGTCTGCCGTTGTATGAACGTGAACCGGGATGCCTCCTGCCAAGGAAACAAGCGCATCGTACGCCACAAAACACGGCTCAGGAATGATGACTTCCTCACCTGGATTCACAATGGCGCGGATCGCAATATCCAAAGCCTGACTTGCTCCTACTGTCACAATCAGTTCATTGTCTGGCGAATAGCTAAGGTCAAACCTGCTGCTCAAATAACGGCTGATTTCTTCTCGCAATGAGTATAAGCCGGCATTTGCAGTGTATGACGTATATCCTTGTTCAAGGGAGAGAATGCTTGCTTCGCGGACATTCCATGCGGTAACAAAATCAGGTTCGCCGACGCCTAAAGAAATGACGCCTTCCATCGTTGCCGCCAAATCAAAGAATTTGCGGATGCCGGACGGCTTTATTTGTTGTACATAGTCAGATAAATACGAAGTCATTTACGGTGACACCACGATTCTTTTGTCGTCGTCTCCTGTTTCAAACACTTTGCCGTCATGCTTGTATTTTTTCAGGATAAAATGGGTTGTCGTAGATACAACTGATTCAAGCGTGGATAATTTATCTGAAACAAAACGCGCTACGTCAGACATCGAATTGCCGCGAATCACGACAGACAAATCGTACACGCCTGACATCAGGTAAACTGATTCAACCTCTTGGAACCGGTAAATCCGTTCCGCCACTTCATCAAAACCGACTCCCCGCTTCGGCGTTACTTTAACGTCAATCATGGCTGTGACGCCTTCATGTCCGTCGACTTTTCGCCAGTCAATCATAGCGGAATAATCGATGATAACCTTTTCTTTTTCCAGCTTGTCAATAATTGTTTGTACTTCATTTACAGGGATACCCGCCATCTTTGCGATTGTTTCTAAATCGGCGCGGCTGTTTTCGTCTAAAATTTCTAATATTTCTGTTTCTTTTTCTGTCAATTTCATTCGTTTCACACCTTTGCAATGTCAAGAAATCTCATGACATTATATCACGTTTTTTGACGAATGCTAAGAAAAAACGAGGAGAAACTTCCGCTAGAATTGACAATTTCAGGGCACAATACAGACATCACATGAAAGGGAGTGACATAGAATGGAGGCGGTTTCACCAACAAGGCGGCTTACAGTCGATGGCGTAAATGTATACTACGAACATTATCAAAATCCGGGCAGGCAAACGCTGGTTTGCATACATGGTTTTTTATCGTCTGCTTTCAGCTTCAGAAAAGTCATCCCTCTCCTTCGGGACAGGTACGACATCATCGCGCTTGATCTGCCTCCTTTCGGCCAATCTGAAAAATCAAGAACTTTTATCTATACCTATCAAAACCTCGCTAAGCTTGTCATTGGGATTTTGGAACACTTGCAAGTCAAGCAGGCTGCGCTTGTCGGCCATTCTATGGGCGGACAGATTTCGCTGGCCGCTGCTCTCCAAAAGCCGGAGCTTTTTTCAAAGGTTGTGCTGCTTTGCAGTTCAGGGTATTTAAAACGTTCGCACCCATCGATCATTTTCGGGACCCACCTCCCGTATTTTCATCTTTATATCAAGCGCTGGCTTTCGAAAGAAGGCGTGATGAAAAATTTATTAAATGTTGTGCATGACAAATCGCTGATCGATGAAGAAATGATTGACGGCTATGGCAGGCCGTTTCAAGACGAGCAGATTTTCAAAGCCATGACAAGGTTTATCCGTCATAGAGAAGGAGATTTAGAAGCCGAGCAATTAAAGAAAATGAACAAGCCTGCTTTATTGATTTGGGGCGAGGAGGACCGAATCGTCCCTGTGGAGATTGGTAAACGGCTGCACGGAGATTTGCCCGATTCCGTGCTGTACTCACTAGGTCAGACTGGACATCTGGTGCCTGAGGAACGGCCTGAATTCGTTTCCGAACACATTGCAGAGTTTATCAAATAACAAAAAACCGGTGCTGAACCGGTTTTTTAAGGCGTGCAGGAGCTGCTGTCTTTAATGAATAAAAGCTGGCCAGCCACTTCCCGGCAACTGTCAATCGGCAGCGTTTGTTCAAAAGAAGCTTCAAATATATGCTGAATGCTTTTTGCCAGCACGTCGGGATCGTCTTCATCATAGACAGCCTGCACGACATCAACAGCCTCCGTTTCGTAAAACTCTTCTCCATATTTAAACGGGTCCCATTTGGCAATGATCTTGATCATTTCCCTGACTGCTTGACTTTCTTCCATATTTATCACCGCTTATAATAAAATTTGCAGTTCAATTTTATCATAGTTACGTTAAGAAGAATAAACATACATGAGGGGGTAACAGAATGAACTTTGATAAACGAGAAGAACGCCTTGGCACCCAATCGGTCAAATGGGACAAAGCAGGCGAATTATTCGGCGTGACAGACGCACTCCCGATGTGGGTGGCGGATATGGATTTTCGCGCGCCGGAAGCGATAACTGAAGCATTAAAAGAGCGCCTTGACCACGGGATTTTCGGTTATACGGCTCCAGATCAAAAAACGAAGGATGCTGTGTGCGGATGGATGCAAAACAGGCACGGCTGGAAGGTGAACCCAGAAAGCATCACATTCAGCCCGGGCGTTGTCACAGCTTTGGGCATGGCGGTACAAGCTTTCACAGAGCCTGAAGACCAAGTGGTTGTCCAGCCTCCTGTTTATACACCTTTTTACCATATGATTGAGAAAAACGGCCGGCGCATTTTACATAATCCGCTGCAAAAAAAAGACGGCACGTATGCAATGGATTTTGAAGATTTGGAGACGAAGCTTAGTGATCCAAGCGTCAAATTGTTTATTTTATGCAATCCTCATAACCCTTCAGGACGTTCATGGGGACGGGAAGATTTACTGAAGCTCGGCGAATTGTGTCTTGAGCATGGGGTTACAGTTGTGTCGGATGAAATCCATTCCGACCTCATGCTGTACGGACATAAACACACGCCGTTCGCTTCTCTCTCTGACGATTTCGCGGAGATATCTGTGACATGTGCTGCACCAAGCAAAACATTTAATATCGCCGGATTGCAGGCGTCGGCCATCATTATTCCGGACCGGCTGAAGCGCGCCAAGTTTTCCGCAAGCCTGCAGCGCAATGGTTTAGGTGGACTGAACGCATTTGCAGTCACAGCGATCGAAGCTGCTTACTCAAAAGGCGGACCATGGCTCGATGAATTGATCTCTTACCTTGAGAAAAACATGAACGAAGCTGAAGCCTTTTTGAGCACCGAGCTGCCGAAAGTCAAAATGATGAAGCCGGACGCATCTTACCTGATCTGGCTCGACTTCAGCGCTTACGGCTTGTCCGACGCGGAGCTTCAGCAAAGGATGCTGAAAAAAGGAAAAGTTATTTTAGAGCCCGGAACGAAATACGGGCCTGGCGGAGAAGGATTTATGCGCCTAAACGCGGGATGCTCTCTCGCAACCTTGCAGGACGGCCTGCGCCGCATCAAAGCAGCCTTAGCGTAAAATATAGCCTATTAAACGCCTTTACGTCTACATTCGTAAAGGCGTTCTTTATAAAGGAATTTTATATTTTACTTCTAATATTTAGTGTTATAATAGATTCATATTTTATACGAAAGGATTTCACACGAATGGAAATTCTAAAAGACTATCTCCTGCATATCTGCTTTATTTTGTTTCCTATTCTTCTCTACCAAGTGTTTTGGCTTGGAAAGCCGGCGATCCTTGTGCCCAAAATAAACAGCGGGTTGGTCACGTTATTCGCCTGCGGCGCCTCTGTTTTATGCATTATATTCCCTATTCATGAAATGGACTACATACAATACGGCCTTCAGATGATTCCCGTTATCATTTGTTTATTTTACATTAGTACTGCTTCCGGCCTTACAGTCGCCGCAGCTGTCTTATGTTTTGAACTGCTGTTTTACGAACCTTCCGCAATGTTTGTTTTCACTTTGCTGCCTTTTCTTATCATCATCCCAATCTTATTTCAGAAAAAATGGCCATTCATGTCCAAAGCGAAAAAACTGCTGCTGTCTTTGTTGATCAGCTGCTTGGAGATCTTCTTATTTTTCGCCTCCAGCTGGATTTTTTCCGCCTTGAATATTTTAAATTTTCAAAAATCAGGAATTTTACTTTGTGAGGCAGCTGTCTCAGGGCTGTTCCGCTCCAGCGTTCTTCTTTTAAGCATCTATATTATAGAAAGCATCGCCGAAAATATCGCCCTGCGTTCACAGCTTATCCATTCAGAAAAAATGACGATTGTGAGTGAACTGGCAGCGAGCGTCGCTCATGAAGTCAGGAATCCACTGACAGTTGTCCGCGGGTTTGTCCAGCTGCTTTTTAATGACGAAACCCTTCAGAACAAGTCGAGTGCGGATTACAAAAAGCTTGTACTGTCAGAGCTTGATCGGGCGCAAGACATTATTACAAACTATCTCGATATGGCCAAACAGCAATTGTACGAAAAAGAGGTCTTTGATTTATCAGCTCTTATCAAAGAGACAAGCTCCCTTATGGTGTCGTATGCCAATTACAAGTCTGTAACCGTCGAGGCTGAAGCAGAGCCGGATCTTTTTATATACGGAGATGCAACAAAGCTGAAGCAGGCTGTCATCAACCTGATGAAAAACAGCATTGAAGCCGTTCCCCACGGGAAGGGGTTGATCCACATATCAGCCAAAAGAAGCGGCCATACGATTACGATTAACATCTCAGATAATGGAGTCGGCATGACAGACAATCAAATGCAAAAACTCGGCGAACCTTATTACTCATTAAAAACGAACGGAACGGGACTCGGGCTTACTGTGACCTTTTCAATTATTGAACATCATCACGGGACCATTTCTTTTAACAGCAGCTTCCAAAGAGGCACCACGGTGACAATTAAGCTTCCCGCTGATCTTCCTCACTAGCAAATCGATTGGAACTTTTATAGAATAAATGCGAGGTGATGAAAGATGAGCACGTTTGAAACTGGCTCTATCGTTAAAGGATTTTACAAAACAGGTGTATACATAGGAGAAATTACTGCTTGCAGGCCACAGCATTATTTAGTGAAAATCAAAGCGGTTCTCACCCATCCCACTCAAGGAGACCTTCATCATCCAAAACAGGCTGATGTGCCTTTTTTTCATGAGAGAAAAGCGCTCGCATACGGCGAACAGACCAATATCCCCCATCATATGGTGAAGCCATATGACGGTGAAGTGCCGGATTATACCGAGTCTCTGCGGGAGGCGGCAGCACAACTGAGAGCCAAATTGAATGAGGATGGTTCGGAGTGGGCAAAGCGCTCCCTGAATAATCTGGACGTTTTAGAAAAAGAATATTTTAACCGGCCATAGCCCAGTCTGACAAAAGATTGGGTTTTTTATGTTGCGCGCTTGAACAGTTCGGATAAATCGATTCTTTCGCCGATTGTCGGAGGTTTTGGCTTTTCGAGATACTGCTTATCCTGCTCGACAAGCTTAAAAAGCTTATAAGCAGTGAGGGCGTCATCAAGCGCTTTATGATGGGTGCCGGTTCCGGTATCTCCATACTCTTCGGCAGCTTTCCATAAACCCGTGAGCGTGCGGTCTCCAAAAAAGTTTTTGTATTCAAGCGATAAATCTCTCATTTCTCCTTTAAATGGGAAAGGAATATGGTTAAACATACAATTTTGCTTCAGAACTTTCATGTCCATGTTTCCCCACGTAATAATCGTGCTGTTTTTCTCAGGATCAAGCTCGTTTAGTTTACGGATAAAATCTTCGAACCTCATCCCCTCGTCTACCTGCTTTTGAGTTATTTTTAAAAATGATTTACAGCGTTTCGTCAGCTTCGGGAATTTTTTCGGTTTGATATAGCTAGAAAACGTCTCAACTACTTCATCATCAACCGACTTTACAATTCCTGCTTCAATGATTTCCGGGAAAAAGTTTTGCGGGCTGTACTTTCCTTCGGGCATCGTAAATTCGAAATCAATAATGAGTAAGCTGTTTGTCGTCACCTTTTTACACCTGCCTTTCCTCCGATCAGAAAATGCTATCTTTATAGTATATCTATTTCCCTTCTCGACCTTTCTTCATTTTCTAAAAATAATGAATTTTCCCAGCCGCTTTGTTTCTTTTAAATTGTGAATCGTTTCTTTATAATTAGTAAGGAACCCGAAATAATAAGAAGGTGATGTTATTTCTATCCGTAAGAAAAACTTTGTCATTGTGTGGCTGGCCAACTTTTTTGTCTCTGCCAGCACAACGATGATCGTTCCTTTTCTCTCCTTATATATTGAGACGCTCAGCACTTTTTCAAACGGCTTTGTGCAAAGGTGGAGCGGCTATGTGTTCGGCATTACATTTCTCATGGCGTTTTTGGTATCCCCGTTTTGGGGGCGGTTCGGAGACAAACGCGGATACAAGAAAATTCTTATGGCAACCGGAACGGGCATAGCCCTCAGCATTTTATTAATGGGCTTTGTTACATCGGTGTACCAATTGTTTTTTCTGCGTATGGTAATGGGGCTTGTAACCGGATTCATCCCGACATCTCTTGCGATGATTTCGGCACAGACTCCGAAGAGCTCAGCCGGTAAAACACTCGGCACGCTGCAAATGGGGCAAGTGTCCGGAAGCTTGTTCGGCCCGCTTTTGGGAGGCATGCTTGCTGATAATTTCGGCTTTACGTATACCTTTTTTATCACATCCTTTGTGATTTTCTTATCTGTTCTTCTCGTGTTATTCGGTGTCAAAGAAAAACCCCTTGCAGAGAAGACAGCCAAACGTACGTCTTACACGAGAAAAGAAGTGCTCTCCTATATTTTTCACCAGCCGGCGCTTTGGGTCATGATGCTGTTAACCATGCTGATTCAAACAGGCAATTTCAGTATCCAGCCGCTGCTCGCTTTATATGTAAATGAGCTGCACGGACCTGTCAACCTGGCCTTTTTCTCCGGCATGGCATTTTCAGCAACTGGACTCGGAAGTTTGCTGCTGGCTAGAAAATGGGGTGATCTGGGCGACCGCTACGGCCACCGCCGCATTTTAATTGGACTTTTACTTGTCGCCTCTTTCTTTTTTATTCCGCAGGCGCTCGCGTCCTCACTCAACGTGCTCCTTGTTTTCAGATTTTTATTCGGAATGGCGATGGGCGGTTTGCTGCCATGCATCACGGCAGCGATCCGCGTTCAGGCTCCCGGCAGCATTCAAGGAGAAGTACTCGGCTACAATGTCAGCTTTCGCTTTTTAGGAAACGTGCTCGGGCCTCTTCTGGGCGGAATCATATCGAGCCATTTTACAATTTCAGCCGCCTTTTATGTCACAGCGTTTCTCTTTTTCGCCGGCGCCTGCATGCTTTGGATCATGCAGAAATTCCGGAAAGATTCTTATGCCAAAGCAAGCTGATTCTCAGAAAAAACTGAGGAATCTTCTAAATTTAACCTTCTCGTAAACTCAAAAGAATGGTACGATATGGCTAGAATTTAGGAGAAAAGAGAGTGACCATGTTACGAAAAATAATCGGATGGATTTTGCTCCTTTGCATAATCCCATTGTTTGCATTTACAGTTATCGCTTCCGGAAAAGAAGTAAAACAAATGAAGTCCCTCGATCAGGTGCTTGATAAAAATATTAATCTGAAAGATATCAGCCTTGTTCAGAACAGCTACATGTATGACAGGGACGGCTCCTTGGTCTCGGAAATCGTCAGCGATCATGAAAACCGCGTACTCGTTCCATTTGACAAGATTCCCGAGGAAGTCAAACAGATTTTCTTAACGTCTGAGGACCGGCATTTTTACGAGCATAAAGGTTTTGACTTTATGGGAATGGTGCGGGCAACCGCTTCTAACGTAAAAGACAAGAAAATTGATCAGGGCGCAAGCACTATCACACAGCAGCTTTCAAGAAACTTGTATTTAAGCCACGAACGCTCCTTCAGCCGTAAGCTGACTGAGCTCGCGTATTCTTATCAGCTAGAGAAAAAGTATACGAAAAATGAAATTCTTGAAGCTTACTTAAATACCATTTACTTTAACAATGGCGTTTACGGTGTCGGTTCAGCGGCTGAATTCTATTTCAGCAAACCGCTGAAATTTCTCACAGTGGGAGAAATGGCTTTTATCTGTGCTATACCTAATAACCCTACATTATATGATCCTCTCAAGCATTTTGACTACACGAAAAGCCGTCAAGAACGTTTGCTTAAAGGGTTAAAAGATGCCGGGGTCATTACGGATAAAGAGCTGAAAAAAGCCGTCAAACAAAAAATCAAGCTGGATGTTGAAAAGAGAGAAGACAAATATCCGGACTACGTTTCCTATGTCAATGATGAATTCACTCAACTGGTGTCTGAATCAGAAGGCTATGATAAACGTCTTCAAAAAGCGTCAGGGAAACAAAAAGAAAAAATCGAAAACGAGCTGTCCGCAAGAGTCAGCACTCTGATGAAAGACGGCGTGAAAATTTATACTGCACTTAATCCGTACATGCAAAATCAGGTTGTGGCACAAATGAATGCCAAGCTCCCGTATGCGGACGTACAGGGCGGAGCGGCTGTGATTAATCACCAGACGCATCAAATCATCGCTCTATCCGGCGGGAAAAACTATCAAAAATATGACTTTAACCGCGCCTACCAGGCATACAGACAGCCGGGTTCATCCATTAAGCCGCTTCTTGATTACGGTCCTTATATTGAACAGACCGGCGCGACAGCAAGCAGCACCATTGATGCCAGCAAGTTTTGCAGCAGAGATTACTGTCCGCAAAACTACAATAACCGTACGTACGGGACAGTGACGCTCGACACGGCATTTAAAAATTCATATAATACACCGGCCATCAGAATGCTGGACCGTGTCGGCATCCAAAAAGCATTCAGTTATATTGAGCCGTATCATTTTGCCAAACTTGTCGACAGCGACTATCTTCTCCCGGCCGCGCTTGGCGGATTTACAAACGGCATGACGCCTCTTGAGATGACAAAGGCGTATACGACATTCGGCAACAGCGGAAGCTATACGCCGAGCCATGCGATTACAAAGGTGACAGACCTTAAAGGAAAAACGCTTTATAAATGGAATGATAAATCGACTCAAATATTCAGTGTCCGCACAAACATGCAGCTGAAAAAACTAATGTCTTCCGTTATGAAAAGCGGGACAGGGAAAAAAGGATATTTTAAAGCGCCTTACATCGGCGGTAAAACAGGAACATCAAATGATTATCACGATATGTGGTTTGTCGGCCTGACAGATACGTACACAATGGGTGTCTGGGTCGGAAAAGATACACCGAGCAGCGTTGAATATCTTCACAGCATCAGCCCTCAGCTTTCCATCTTTAAAGGAACGCTGCAAGCGGCTTATTAAAGGATCGGAGGGGATCTGGCGTGGCATCAGAACAAATTCCAAATCGCGTTTTGCTGTTTGACGGCGTGTGCAATTTATGCAATGGCGCCGTGCAATTTATCATTAAACGTGATCCAGACGGACTGATTTCTTTTACATCGTTGCAGTCGGAAACAGGACAGAGCCTGCTGAAAAAAAGCGGGCTTCCGACTGATCAGTTTGACAGCTTTGTCTTTATTGAAGACGGCCAAGTGTACACAAAGTCAACTGCAGCCATTAAGGTTTTCAGGCATCTGCGGGGCCTATGGCGCCTCTTCGTCCTGTTTTTCGCAGTGCCGAAGCCTTTCAGAGATATGGTCTATTCTTTCATTGCCAGGAACCGTTATAAGTGGTTTGGCAAAAAAAATGAATGTATGCTCCCCTCCCCTTCTATCAAAAAAAGATTTTTACCGTAAACGAAAAAATGGCTAGCTTACACAGGTAAGCTAGCCATTATGCTATTATAAAGCTTGATAAATATGAACAGAATACCGATAACAAAGGTAAACCAAAACAGCAGTTCCAATAGAATGAATCCGACTAATGACATGAGGGAAAGCGTCGAATAAATCCGGTATACAATAAACACAAAGTAAGCGAGCGTGACGACCGCAAACCAGATCACAATCCAGACGACATTTTGCAAGAGCACAAAGGATAAAATCCCGCCGCCTAAATAAATCATGGAACCCATTCTGATTTTTTTCAGATTGTTCCCTTCCGGATCATTAGCAAAAAACAGCAATGACAGCTCAGTCATGGTATTCGCAATTAATTTCAGAGCGGACAGAACCATAAAATATAAAAGTGCAAAGGCAGCAAATAACGCAAGCCTGATCCCTTTCTCTGAAAAATAATCGAGCATTCCATCATACATTCCAAATGAGGACAGCATCTTCAACGCATAAAGTGAAGTTGAAATGGATAACGACGAACTAAAAAGCAGGATCGCAATCAGCGGAAAGTATCCTGTCAAATAAGTATTTTTCATATAAAAAAGTCCCTTTCTATAATCTACCTCATTTATTATGGAGGACTTAAAACACATTGACAAGATAAATTATTCCATTTTTTCTCCTTTTTACGAATTACGATCCCAAATCTTCACAAAGCAGCATTTTGAGAGTAAAGTAGTACGCAGGAATCATAAAACGTAAGGAAGTTTTATATGAAAAAAACATTGAAACTGCAAACCAGACTCACCATATTTGTTTGTATCGTTGTGTTAATCGCGTTGCTCATTACATTTTTTACAGTAGGTGCCCAAACCACCACACGGATTAGAGATCAGGAAAAAGCCACTGCGCTGCAGACTGCTGAAATGGTAGCCGAGGCGCCGATCACAGCTTCTGCTTTAGAAAGCGGAAAAAACCAGAAGGAACTGCAAAGCTACACAAAGAGGGTTCAGAAAATCACGGGCACGGAATTTGTTGTCGTCATGGATATGGACGGCATTCGTAAAACCCATCCCGACCCGAACAAAATCGGAAAAAAATTCAGGGGCGGTGATGAATCGGAAGTATTAAATGGTCATGTCCACATCAGCACTGCCTCTGGCACGCTCGGGAAATCGCAAAGAGCATTCGTCCCTGTCTACGCGGAGAATGGAAAACAGGTCGGTGCAGTCGCGGTCGGCATCACCGTAAATGAAATTGATGAAGTGATCAGCCACAGCTTACGGCCGCTCTACTTTATTATCTGCGTCAGCATTTTCGTCGGTGTAATCGGGGCTGTTATCGTCGCACGTACGGTGAAGAATATCATGTACGGACTTGAACCTTATGAAATTGCCACTCTTCTTGAAGAACGGAGCGCGATGCTGGAATCGACGAAGGAAGGAATACTTGCTGTCGATGAACACGGTAAAATCAAACTTGCCAACGCGGAAGCAAAGCGTCTATTCGTGAAAATGGGCATCAACACAAATCCCGTTGATCAGGATGTAAATGACATCTTGCCGAAAAGCCGCTTGAAAAAGGTCATTGAGACAAAAAAACCGCTTCAAGACAGAGACGTCCGCATTAACGGATTAGAGCTTGTGTTTAATGAAGTTCCCATTCAGCTGAAAGGACAAACCGTCGGAGCGATTGCGACATTCCGGGACAAAACCGAGGTAAAACATTTAGCTGAACAGCTTTCCGGTGTTAAAATGTATGCAAACGCATTGAGAGCGCAGTCTCATGAATTCATGAACAAACTGCATGTGATATTAGGCCTCGTCCAGCTGAAAGAGTATGACGATCTTGGAGATTATATTAAAGATATTGCCATTCAGCAAAAATCAGAAACAAGCGAAATTATAAACGATGTCAAAAGCTCCGTACTGGCCGGTTTTCTGCTCGGAAAACAGAGCTTCATACGGGAGCAGGGCGCAAATCTTGATATAGAATGCAAAGGTGTCATCCCGAACGCGGCAGACCCTTCTGTCATCCATGAACTCATTACAATCATCGGAAATCTCATCAACAATGCCCTAGACGCCGTTGCCGATATGCCGAAAAAACAAATCACCATGTCCATGCGCTTTCATAACAGCATACTGGACATTGAAATTACCGATACTGGAGCAGGCATGTCTGAAGAAGACCAAGCCAAAGTATTTGAGCAAGGCTATTCAACAAAGGGCAAAAACCGGGGATTCGGCCTTTATTTTACACAGCAAAGCATCGAAAATTTAAAGGGCCAAATGATCCTCACAAGCGAAGAGAATGAAGGAACGACATTCAGTCTTCGCGTCCCGTACGAACCGAAGGAGGAAAATCATGATTAATGTACTAATAGTTGAAGATGACCCCATGGTGGGTGAATTAAATAAACGATACTTAAGCCAAATAGAAGGCTTTCAGCTGAAAGGCATCGCCTCTTCCTTTCAAAGCGCTCTGCATATTTTAGGAGAGCATCACATCGACCTTATTTTGCTCGATATTTATATGCCGGGTAAAAACGGGCTGGAACTGCTAACCGAACTGCGGGCCCAAAATGAAGCGGTTGACGTGATTGTCATCTCGGCGGCCAGCGAGCTTGACGTTATCAAGAAAACACTTCGTTACGGTGCTGTCGATTATTTAATCAAACCGTTTGAATTTGAACGTTTCCAAACTGCCCTGTCTGATTACAGACGAAAACAAAAGGTATATTCAACCCATCGCAACATGAGCCAGAAAGAACTGGACGCCGAGCTTTTCCAAAAGAAAGAAGCAACAGAAAAAGTACAGCTTCCTAAAGGCCTGACAAAAAGCACGCTGAAGCTGATTTGGTCCAGTATCCAGTCATTTGAAAATGAATCTTTTACAACAGAAGACCTGGCAAAGCACACAGAAATCTCTCAAGTATCCATACGAAAATACTTGAAGTTTCTTGAAGATATACAGGTTCTAAATGTAGAAATGGCGTACGGTACAATCGGAAGACCTGTGTTTCAGTACAACGTCAACACAGGAAACCTTAATGGAATTAAGCAATATCTATAAAAAAACGCACTGTTCACTCCGAGCAGTGCGTTTTTTTTGTCATATCTCTTGCCAAGCTGCTTGATTCTATTGGTGATTAGTTATACAAGAATAATATAGAGCCTTTTTACATTTTTGAGCAAACAATTCTAAAAATAGATATTTTTAAAAAAATTATGCGAAATTCTATTTATTTCTTGTGAGTAAAATGATAAATTATGATTGGTTAGTTGATCCCAAAACTAAGTCATAAGTCTCACTTCAGAAAAAGATGTCACGGTTTTCCGCCTGGAACGCCTTCCGCATCCTTCTCTTCCCCTCCTTTCGAAGGAAACACTCACACCACGCTTATTCAGGGAAGATCAGAACTGTCTCAGCGCATTCCATTTGTTATTATCAGAAAATTTTATCGATTCTTAGAAATTGTACAGACAGCCCATCACATGACTGGCCGGATCAGCTTTGAACCAAATTTTTCTGGGGGGTTATATCTTTGAATAAACGAAAAATCGGATTGGCGATGTCACTTGTGATCGCAGCAGGCACCATATTAGGAGCATGCGGAAACAGCGAAAAAAGCAGCGGCTCCAGCGAAGATAAAAATAAATTCAGTGTGGCGATGGTTACTGACGTAGGCGGAGTAGATGACAAATCCTTCAACCAATCAGCCTGGGAAGGCATTCAAGCCTTCGGCAAAGAGAACGGGCTGGAAAAAGGCAAAAACGGTTACGACTACCTTCAATCAAAATCAGATGCAGACTATACAACGAACTTAAATAAATTAGCACGCGAGAATTTCGACTTGATTTACGGGGTTGGCTACTTAATGGAGGACTCAATCAGCGAAATTGCTGATCAGCGCAAAAATACAAACTTTGCGATCATAGATGCTGTTGTTGATAAAGACAACGTCGCAAGTATTACGTTTAAAGAACAGGAAGGCTCATTTCTCGTTGGAGTGGCCGCAGCCCTATCAAGCAAATCAGGAAAAATCGGATTTGTAGGCGGCATGGAATCAGAATTAATCAAAAAATTCGAGGTCGGCTTCCGTGCTGGCGTGCAGGCTGTAAACCCTAAAGCCGTTGTCGAAGTGAAATACGCAGGCGGTTTCGATAAAGCCGATGTCGGTAAAGCCACCGCCGAAAGCATGTATAAATCCGGCGTAGATGTTATTTATCACTCTGCAGGCGCTACTGGGACAGGTGTCTTTACTGAAGCGAAAAACCTAAAAAAAGAAAATCCGAAACGCGATGTCTGGGTCATCGGTGTCGATAAAGACCAATACGCAGAAGGCCAGGTAGAAGGAACAGATGATAACGTCACCCTCACTTCCATGGTCAAAAAAGTAGATACAGCGGTTGAAGATTTAACGAAAAAAGCACGCGAAGGAAAGTTCCCGGGCGGCGAAACACTCACCTACGGCCTTGATCAGGACGGGGTCGGCATTTCCTCATCTCAACAAAATCTATCGGATGATGTGATCAAAGCGGTTGATAAATGGAAGAAAAAAATCATCGACGGATTGGAAGTGCCGGCAACTGAGAAAGAGCTGAAAACCTTCAAAGCTGAATAAGAATCGCGGGGATAAGGAGGTCGAGCCCTTATCCCTTGTTTTTCTTTTATTTTGATTAAAGGAGCGGTCAAATCAGTGGAATATGTCATTGAAATGCTCAATATCCGCAAGGAGTTTCCTGGTATTGTCGCCAATGACAATATCAATCTTCAGGTCAAAAAAGGCGAAATACACGCGTTGCTCGGTGAAAACGGAGCGGGGAAATCAACGTTGATGAATGTCCTTTTCGGGCTATATCAGCCGGAGCGGGGTGAAATTCGGGTGCGCGGCGAGAAGGTGCACATCAACAGCCCGAACAAAGCGAATGACCTTGGCATCGGGATGGTACACCAGCACTTTATGCTTGTTGACACCTTTACAGTTGCTGAAAACATTATTCTCGGCAAAGAGCCAAAAAAGTTTGGCAGAATTGACCGGAAGCGTGCTGTCCAAGAGGTGCAGGACATTTCCGACCAATACGGCCTTCAGATTCATCCCGGAGCAAAAGTCGCTGACATATCTGTCGGCATGCAGCAGCGTGCAGAAATATTAAAAACCCTCTACCGCGGGGCCGACATTCTGATTTTTGATGAACCGACGGCTGTATTGACCCCTCATGAAATCAAAGAACTGATGCAAATCATGAAGAATCTGGTCAATGAGGGAAAATCAATTATCTTAATCACCCATAAACTGAAAGAGATTATGGGGGTTTGTGACCGCGTTACCATTATCCGCAAAGGAAAAGGCATCAAAACACTTGATGTCCGTGATACAAACAAAGACGAGCTCGCCAGTCTTATGGTCGGCCGCGAAGTATCATTCAAAACCGAAAAGAAGGCTGCTCAGCCGGGAGCGGAAGTGCTTGCGATTGACGGAATGACTGTAAAGGATACCCGCGGAGTAGAGACAGTCAGGGATTTATCGCTTTCTGTCAAAGCAGGAGAAATTGTCGGCATAGCCGGCGTTGACGGAAACGGGCAGTCGGAGCTGATTGAAGCAATAACAGGCCTTCGCAACACAGATTCAGGAACAATCACCTTAAACGGAAAACAAATCCAAAACCTGACGCCAAGAAAAGTGACCGAATCCGGAATCGGGCATATTCCTCAGGACCGCCATAAACATGGTCTCGTCCTTGATTTTCCGATCGGAGAAAATATCGTGCTGCAAAGCTATTACAAAAAGCCGTATGCAGCATTTGGCGTATTACATAAAGGCGAAATGTACAAAAAAGCACGCAGCCTGATCAGCGAGTACGATGTCAGAACGCCGGATGAATATACACACGCCCGGGCATTGTCAGGCGGAAACCAGCAAAAAGCGATTATCGGGCGGGAAGTAGACCGGAATCCTGATTTATTAATCGCCGCCCAGCCGACTCGCGGCCTTGATGTCGGAGCGATTGAATTTGTCCATAAAAAGCTCATTGAGCAGCGTGATGCTGGAAAAGCCGTTCTTCTCCTCTCGTTTGAGCTTGAAGAAATTATGAATCTCAGTGACAGAATCGCCGTTATTTTTGAAGGACATATTATCGCTACCGTCGATCCGCAGGACACCACTGAGCAGGAACTCGGTCTCTTGATGGCAGGAAGCATGCAAAAGGAAGCGGGGAAAGCAAATGGTTAAACGTCTCTCTCATTTACTCGTGCCCCTCATTGCAATCATCCTCGGTCTTGCGGCCGGCGCGCTGATTATGCTTGCGAGCGGATACAGTGTGATCAGCGGATATTCGGCTTTGTGGAATGGGATATTCGGAGAAATCTATTATGTCGGAGAAACCATCCGGCAAATTACACCTTATATTTTATCGGGGTTGGCTGTCGCCTTTGCATTCCGAACTGGACTCTTTAATATCGGCGTCGAGGGCCAGCTGCTCGTCGGCTGGACAGCAGCTGTTTGGGTCGGGACAGCGTTTGACGGACCGGCATATATTCACATGCCGCTCGCACTGATTACAGCGGCGGCTGCAGGAGGATTATGGGGTTTTATTCCCGGTGTTTTGAAAGCGCGCTTCTACGTTCATGAAGTCATTGTTACCATTATGATGAATTATATCGCGCTGCATATGACCAATTACATCATTTCAAACGTCTTGACAGATCGTCAGGATAAGACGGAGAAAATTCACGAATCCGCCTCCCTTCGCTCGCCGTTTCTTGAACAGATAACCGATTATTCACGGCTGCATTGGGGGATCATCGTTGCTCTTCTCGCAGCAGTTGTCATGTGGTTTATCATCAACAAAACAACAAAGGGATTTGAGCTTCGAGCGGTCGGATTCAACCAGCACGCTTCCCAGTATGCCGGTATGAGCGTGCGGAAGAATATCATGACCTCCATGCTCATCTCAGGTGCTTTTGCAGGTCTTGCAGGAGCCATGGAGGGGCTTGGGACTTTCGAATACGCAGCCGTGAAAGGCGCATTTACCGGCGTAGGCTTTGACGGTATCGCTGTCGCTCTTCTCGGGGGGAACACAGCTGTCGGTGTTGTGCTGGCTGCATGCCTGCTCGGCGGACTGAAAATCGGTGCTTTAAATATGCCGATTGAATCAGGCGTTCCATCAGAGGTTGTCGATATTGTGATTGCCATTATCATTCTGTTTGTGGCTTCAAGCTACGCAATTCGTTTTGTCATGGACAAATTGAAGAAAAAGGGGGCGAACTAAGTGGACTTTGTGCAGATTTTATCCATCATTGTCCCAGCCACACTCGTCTATGCCGCCCCGCTTATTTTAACTGCTCTCGGCGGCGTGTTTTCCGAGAGATCAGGAGTTGTGAATATCGGTCTTGAAGGCCTCATGATTATCGGGGCGTTCACCAGCGTGTTATTTAATTTATTTTTAGGTCCGGAATTGGGTGCCGCCGCGCCTTGGCTTTCACTCCTTGCCGCCATGGCAGCAGGCGCGCTGTTCTCACTGATTCACGCGGCTTCGGCCATTTCGTTTCGCG
The DNA here is from genome assembly GCF_055721145.1 of Bacillus sp. VA15. Lineage (NCBI taxonomy): Bacteria > Bacillati > Bacillota > Bacilli > Caryophanales > Bacillaceae > Bacillus > Bacillus sp. VA15. The sequence continues at coordinate 68,464 of NZ_JBVQPQ010000006.1, forward strand.
CCGATCAGACAGTCAGCGGCGTCGCCATTAACATGCTGGCGCTCGGGGCAACTTTATTTATTGTAAAACTGATCTACGGCAAAGCGCAGACAGACAAAATCCCTGAGCCTTTTTATAAAACGAAAATTCCCGGCTTGGGCGACATTCCTGTATTGGGAAAAATCTTCTTTTCGGATGTCTATTATACGTCTATTCTTGCAATTGCATTGGCCTTTATTTCTTGGTTTATCTTGTTCAAAACACCGTTCGGCCTTCGTATCCGTTCTGTCGGAGAGCATCCGATGGCGGCCGATACGATGGGAATCAACGTATATAAAATGCGCTACATCGGCGTGATGATCAGCGGATTGTTCGGCGGTCTCGGCGGCGGCGTATATGCCTCCACGATTGCGCTTGATTTCACGCACTCTACCATCTCCGGACAAGGCTTTATCGCACTGGCAGCGCTTGTATTCGGAAAATGGCATCCAATTGGAGCACTGGGGGCCGCCCTGTTTTTCGGATTCGCCCAAAGCTTAAGCATCATTGGATCGCTTCTCCCTATTTTTAAAGACATACCAAATGTGTATATGCTGATGGCCCCTTATGTCTTAACGATTCTCGCTTTAACCGGCTTTATCGGGCGGGCTGATGCGCCAAAAGCCAATGGCGTGCCTTATATTAAAGGAAAAAGATAAAACACTCTCCCCTGGGAAGACGCTTCTCAGGGATTTTTTTCTAATCCAAAAGACCCTCTTAATTTAATTGTTTATCAGTTTTTTAACTTAAAAAAATATGAAGTGTTAACGCTTTCTTGTAGACTGTAACAAACAATACATGGGGGTGTATGACATGGGAGCAATTCCAAAAACGGGGACAATTTCACCTGAGCAAAAAGACCCACAGGGGAAAAACCTGTTTCAAAAAATCTGGTCTTGGGAAATCGGTGTGATTCCTCTGCCATTATACACAGTATTAGCTGTTATTATTATTCTTGCAGCCTATTACAATGAGCTGCCGGCAAATATGCTTGGCGGGTTTGCCATCATCATGATTCTTGGTGTGTTTCTTGGAGACATAGGCCAACGCATACCGATATTGAAGGATATTGGCGGCCCTGCCATTTTATCTTTGTTTGTTCCTTCATTTTTAGTCTTTTACAATGTGCTGAATTCAACATCTTTAGACGCTGTAACCAATCTGATGAAAACGTCTAACTTCCTTTATTTCTATATCGCTTGTCTGGTTGTGGGAAGTATCCTCGGAATGAACAGAACTGTTTTAATACAAGGGTTTATCAGGATGTTCGTTCCGCTTGTTGCAGGAACGATCGCAGCAGTTGCGGCCGGCATCCTTGTCGGATTTATTTTTGGCTACAGTGCCTACGATTCCTTTTTCTTTGTTGTTGTTCCGATTATTGCCGGGGGAATAGGCGAAGGAATTTTACCGCTCTCAATCGCTTATTCACAAATACTCGGTTCATCCGCTGATGTGTATGTGTCTCAGCTGGTCCCTGCTGCTATTATCGGAAACGTTTTTGCTATCATCTGTGCTGCCTTAATGAAAAAGCTTGGCGATAAGCGGCCTGATCTAAATGGAAACGGACGCCTCGTCAAATCTAAAAAAGCAAATGAGATTTTCAATCAAAAAGAAGCGGAAGCAAAAATTGATTTTAAATTGATGGGAGCCGGCGTTCTGCTCGCGTGTACATTCTTTATTTTCGGCGGATTATTGGAGAAATTCATCTTCATACCGGGCGCGATCTTAATGATTATTTCAGCTGCGGCTGTCAAATATGCAAATATTCTTCCGAAAAAAATGGAGGATGGCGCTTACCAGCTTTATAAATTTATTTCTTCAAGCTTTACATGGCCGCTGATGGTCGGTCTCGGCATCCTCTTTATTCCGTTGGATGACGTGGCATCTGTGATTTCTATTCCGTTTGTCATCATTTGTATTTCAGTTGTTATCGCAATGATTGCTTCTGGATATTTTGTGGGCAAGCTGATGAACATGTACCCGGTTGAATCTGCAATCGTTACCTGCTGCCACAGCGGTCTCGGCGGAACTGGTGATGTTGCGATTTTATCAGCGTCAGGAAGAATGGGCCTTATGCCGTTCGCCCAAATTTCCACCCGCCTCGGCGGTGCAGGTACAGTTATTTGTGCGACAGTTCTGCTTCGTTTTTTCACTTCATAATCAGAAAAAGAGTTCCGTTATATGCGGAACTCTTTTTTTATCTGTTCACAATCCGGATATACTCTCGGGGGCCAAACGGCAGATCCATTGATTCCATTTCACTCAATCTGGCTGACAGGTGGTGCTCCAATAAATACAGCTCCCACTCCTCACTAGCCTCCGCACCGCTGCGCCCGTCATATTGATTCAAAATGAATGCCCCAGCAAATACTGAGCAGAATAAACCTGAGCACATCAATACCTTTCTTTTCACATGACCAGCTCCTTACATTCAGCTTGATCAGGAATGATTTTAAATATACAAATGACATTATTTTTGTTAGACTTATTTTGAGGTCAAAAGAACTCATAAAATCTCATTGCGCAGTTCGAAGCATGGCAGCTTGCAGAAAAGTGCGATATAATTTGGACTAGGTCGTTTGACCGTATATTTGATACATAGCGCATTTTTCAATTGAGAAAGAGAAAAAGGAGGTCTAACTTTGCAGCTCTTACATTTTGCTATTTTATCGCCTTTCTTATTTGCTTTTATCATTCCCTTTTTGGCAAAATACGCAAAAAGAGTGCACACGGGCTGGTTTGTGTTGATCCTGCCCGTCTTGCTGTTTATATACTTTCTCCCAATGATCAGGATGACACAATCTGGAGAAACACTGCGGTCGGTATTTGAGTGGATTCCTTCACTTGGCATTAACTTTACCGTTTATATAGACGGTCTCGGATTATTATTCGCCTTACTGATCACAGGCATCGGCTCTTTGGTCACTCTTTACAGCATTTTTTATTTATCGAAAGAAAAAGAACAGCTTGGGCCCTTTTATGTCTACTTATTGATGTTCATGGGCGCCATGCTCGGTGTCGTTCTTGTAGACAATGTCATGGTTCTCTACATGTTTTGGGAGCTTACCAGCCTTTCGTCCTTTTTACTGATCGGCTATTGGTATAAACGTGAAAAGTCGCGCTACGGCGCCGCCAAATCACTTTTGATAACGGTCAGCGGCGGGCTGTGCATGCTCGGCGGATTTATTCTCCTTTATCTGATAACGGATTCCTTCAGTATTAGAGAGATGATTCATCAGGTTCAATTAATTGCCGGCCACGACTTGTTTATCCCAGCTATGATTCTCATTTTATTAGGGGCATTTACGAAATCCGCGCAATTCCCTTTTTATATCTGGCTGCCTGATGCGATGGAAGCTCCGACACCTGTCAGCGCTTATCTCCATTCAGCTACTATGGTCAAAGCCGGCATTTATGTGATTGCGAGATTCAGTCCTATTTTCGCTTTTTCTGCTCAGTGGTTTTGGATCGTTTCCCTCGTCGGGCTCTTTACGATGGTTTGGGGTTCATTCCATGCCGTGAAACAAACTGATTTAAAATCGATTTTGGCATTTTCAACCGTCAGCCAGCTCGGAATGATCATCTCCATGCTCGGAGTCAGTGCTGCGGCCCTTCATTACGGCCATACAGAATATTATACAGTTGCCGCCATGGCTGCCATTTTCCATTTAATCAATCACGCTACCTTTAAAGGAAGCTTGTTTATGGCAGTCGGGATTATCGATCACGAAACAGGCACACGGGATGTCCGGAAGCTCGGCGGCCTGATGGCGATAATGCCGATTACATTTACGATTTCCTTAATCGGAACATTTTCAATGGCCGGCCTTCCGCCGTTTAACGGGTTTTTGAGTAAAGAAATGTTTTTCACAAGCATGCTTCGCGTGACACATTTCGATCTGTTCAACGTACAGACATGGGGCATTCTATTCCCTGTTCTCGCCTGGATCGGAAGCGTATTTACGTTTATCTACAGCATGAAATTGCTGTTTAAAACATTCAGAGGAAGTTACCAGCCTGAACAGCTTAAAAAACAGGCTCACGAAGCGCCGATTGGCATGCTCGTATCACCTGTCATTCTTGTCGCTTTGGCTGTCAGTCTCTTCTTTTTCCCGAATATATTGTCGTACAGCTTGATAGAGCCTGCGATGAACTCGATCTATCCGACACTGCTGGACAGCCATGAGAAATTCCATGTTCACATTTCACAGTGGCACGGGTTGAATACAGAAGTGCTGATGACTGCAGGCATTATTGTTATCGGCACCATCGGATATTTGTCGCTGAATAAGTGGAAGGGAATCTATAAGCTGTTTCCTTCGAAGCTCACACTCAACCGGTTATACGACAAGCTTGTGACGCTGATGGAGAAAGGGTCTTACCGAGTCACAAAGCAATATATGACCGGGTTTTTAAGGGATTACTTGCTGTATATCTTCGCTGGTTTCATCATTCTGATGGGCGGAGCTTTTGTCATCAAAGGCGGATTTTCCTTTACAACAGAAGGCATGGCTAAAATCGGCGTATACGAAATCATTTTGACGCTTGTGATGATCAGCGCCACAGCGGCAACTGTTTTTGCCAGATCAAGACTGACGGCGATTATCTCACTTGGTGTCGTCGGTTATGCGCTCGCATTGTTTTTTGTGATTTTCAGAGCGCCGGACTTGGCCTTGACCCAGCTTGTCATTGAAACCATTTCTGTGGCACTGTTTCTGCTTTGTTTCTATCATCTGCCGAAACTGAGGCTGAAAAAGAAAACGAGAACGTTCCGATTGACGAACTTTATCATTGCTTTAGGCGTTGGTATTATCGTCACCCTGCTTGGTATCGCATCATCAAGCCAGCGGACAAAAGACAGCATTTCATCCTTCTTCTTAAAACACAGCCACGATCTCGGCGGAGGGGATAATGTCGTCAATGTCATCCTCGTTGATTTCAGGGGCTTTGATACAATGTTTGAAATTACGGTGTTAACGATTGCCGCTCTTGGCATTTACAGCATGATTAAAACAAAAGTAAAAGAGGAGGGGAAAAGCGGTGAATGAACAAAAAACAAATGACTTGATTCTTCAAACCGTGACAAAGCTGGTATCCTTTATCATTTTGCTTTTCTCTTTCTATTTATTTTTATCAGGGCATAACGCACCAGGAGGAGGCTTTGTCGGCGGACTGATCACGTCCTCTTCCATCGTTCTATTGCTCTTGGCATATGATTTAAAAACCGTGCGTTCCATTTTGCCGGTTAATTTCATTTATATCGCGGGAGCCGGCCTTCTGCTCGCTGTATTAACCGGGGTTGGCTCCTTTGTCTTCGGGGCTCCTTTTTTAACCCACACATTCGGATACTTTCAGCTGCCGATCCTCGGGAAAACGGAGCTCGCCACGGCGACGATATTTGATTTAGGCGTTTATCTAGTTGTCGTAGGCATTACGATGACCATTATTCAAACGATTGGAGAGGAAGAATAATGGAAATCTTAATGGCTGTTTTAGCCGGTATTATTTTTATGGCTGCTACGTATTTGCTGCTGTCTAAAAGCCTGCTTCGCGTCATTATCGGAACAGCACTGTTAAGCCATGGCGTTCATTTAATGCTTTTGACTATGGGAGGATTAAAGAAAGGTGCCGCTCCGATTTTGAGCGAGCATGCCAAATCATTTGTCGATCCGCTTCCGCAAGCCCTGATTTTGACCGCAATTGTCATTTCATTTGGCGTTACATCATTCATCCTCGTCATGGCCTTTCGCGCTTATCAGGAATTGAAATCGGACGATATGGATCAAATGAGGGGAAATGATCAACATGAATAATTTTGTTATTTTGCCAATCCTGATCCCGCTTCTGTCGGCCATTCTGCTGATTTTCATGACGAAGAATCTTATGCTCATGCGGATCTTCAGCACTGCGGCATCGGCAATCGGGATTGTGATCAGTGGCATACTCGTACAGACTGTCTTTACAAATGGTATCCAGACACTCAGTTTGGGCGACTGGAAAGCGCCGTACGGCATTGTGCTGGTCGCAGACCAATTCGCCAGCCTGCTCGTTCTCACAACATCGATAATTGGTTTATTGGTTGTGCTTTATTCCTTCCGTTCCGTCGGTGAAAAACGGGAGCGTTCCTTTTATTACTCTGGTGTTCAGTTTTTGCTTGCCGGTGTCAGCGGAGCGTTTTTAACAGGCGATTTATTTAATATGTACGTGTTTTTTGAGCTCCTGCTTATTGCTTCCTATATGCTGATTGTATTAGGCGGCACAAAAATTCAGCTGCGGGAGTCCCTTAAATATATTGTGTTTAATATCGTATCGTCTGCCTTGTTTGTCATCGGCGTCGGCTTTTTATACGCTGTAACCGGTACGTTAAACATGGCCGATCTTAGTGTGAAAATCAGCGAATCAGGACAAACCGGGCTGATCACTGTGATTGGTGTCCTGCTGCTTTTGGTATTTGGCATGAAGGGCGGAATCTTCCCCCTCTACTTTTGGCTTCCAGGCTCTTATTACGCGCCTCCGGCGGCAATCTCCGCGTTGTTCGGCGCATTGCTCACAAAAGTCGGTTTATACGCGATCACTAGGGTCTTCACATTGATTTTTATTCACGATACAGCCTTTACCCATCAGCTGATGATTTGGCTCGCGGCGCTGACTGTGATTTTCGGTGTTATCGGTTCACTCGCTTATTCGGATGTCATGAAAATTGTGATCTACAACATTATTACTGCTGTCGGCGTGATTTTGTTCGGTGTGGCAGTTCATACCCCCGCATCAATCCAAGGCGCGATTTATTATCTGATTCACGATATGCTGATTAAAGGCGCTTTATTTATGCTGGCAGGGACGCTGATCGCATTGACTGGAACAGCGAGCCTACACAAAATGGGCGGGCTGATCAAACGCTATCCTGTTCTAGGATGGATGTTTTTCATTTCAGCTATTTCTCTTGCGGGCATCCCGCCTCTCAGCGGATTTGTCGGCAAATTGAAAATTGCAGAGGGCGGCTTCACAGAAGGTGAATTTACGATTTCCATGCTGATTCTGCTTTCGAGTCTGCTCGTACTTTACTCTGTGCTGAGGATCTTTATACATGCGTTTTGGGGCGAAGAAAAAGAAACACCAAAACCAAATCATAGAACAGCTAAAGGACTTCTTTATCCGGCAGCTATTTTTCTCTTACTGTCTCTTCTCTTCGGATTGGGTACAGAATGGGTGTCACCTTACGTTGATCAAGCGGCCGAGACGTTGCTGAATCCGGAAAAATATATTGAAGCTGTTTTGAAGGAGTAGATCGCATGGCATTTCAAATTTTATTAAATGTGTTTCTCGCTTTTTGCTGGATGTTCTTGAGCAATAGTCCAAGCGCCGCAGGATTCTTCACAGGCTATATTCTGGGGATGCTCTCTCTCTTTTTCTTCCGGCGCTTTTTTACTCGCCAGTTTTATCTATGGAAAATGTTTTCTATCATCAAACTCCTTTTGATTTTTTTAAAGGAACTGTACCTTGCCAATGTCAGTGTGCTGAAATCAGTCCTATCGCCGAAGCTGAATATCAGACCGGGCATTTTCGCTTTTAAAACAGAGCTTACGACGGATTGGGAAATCACCCTGCTGTCATTGCTTATTACATTAACGCCGGGAACCTTGGTGATGGACATTTCAGATGACAGGACGATTCTTTATATTCACGCGATGGATATTGAGGATGCGGAAAAAGCCATTTTTGATATTCGGGAGTCATTTGAAAAAGCCATACAGGAGGTGAGCCGCTGATGTTTACGCTGATTCTGCAACTCGCGCTCGGCATTATGGCAGTGTCTACCTTTTTGTATGTCATTCGTGTTATTAAAGGGCCGACTGTGCCTGACCGGGTCGTGGCTCTGGATGCAATCGGCATCAATCTGATCGCGATCACGGCGCTTGTCTCCATTTTGCTGAAAACAAGTGCGTTTCTGGATATTATTTTGCTGCTGGGGATTTTATCATTTATCGGAACGATCGCATTTTCCAAGTTCCTGGAGAAAGGAGAGATTATCGAAAATGATCGAAATCGCTAAGGTCGTTGTGTCTGTATTCATTTTGCTTGGCGCACTTGTGTGCCTCGTTGCTTCATTAGGAGTAATTCGCCTTCCTGATGTGTTTACACGTTCTCATGCTGCATCTAAAGGCTCAACGTTGGGCGTCAATATGATTCTGCTTGGTGTCTTCTTCTATTTGTGGTTTGTGACGGGGAACATTTCCGCTAAAATTCTGCTCGGGATTCTCTTTATCTTTATTACGTCGCCTGTCGGAGGACACTTGATCTGCCGTGCCGCGTACAACTCCGGCGTCAAGCTTAATGAGAGAAGCGTACAGGATGACTATAACGGGATCAGAAACTTTGTGATTAAACGAAAAGAGGATTCTTACTTATAAAAATAAGCAGCCGGACAGGCAGAGTTCCGGCTGTTTTTTTATTTTTTGATGACAGCCAGCGTGCATCTGGAGATACAGATCAGCCTCTCTTGCTCGTCATAAATATGGATTTGATAGACAATAGTCGTTCTGCCTATATGAACGGGTTCGGCTACTGCCTTTACCGTTCCTTCCTTTACGGATTTTAAATGGTTAGCGTTAATTTCCAAACCGACACAAGCTTGTGTTGTGTGATCAATCAGATTCTGCGCACCTGCGCTCGCCGCGGTTTCCGCCAGAGCCACTGAAGCGCCTCCATGCAAATATCCGAACGGCTGCACCGTCCGATGATCCACTGGCATGACTGCAACGCATCGTTCCGCTGTGTTTTCAACAATCTCAATACCAAGCGCTTCAAGCAATGTGTGTTTCGTATCCATCATATCCCCCCTTATTTAAAGTACACCGTCTGATTTCGCAATCAAAACCGCTTCCGTCCGGGAACCGACATTCAGCTTATTGAAAATCGATGTCAGGCTGTATTCAATGGACCGCTTGCTTAAATGAAGTGCATCTGCGATTTCTTGGTTTGTAAATCCCTTTTCAACTTCTTGAAGAATCAGGCATTCTCTAGGTGTGAGCACATCTTGTTCTTTTTGAGAGGAAGGAGCCGGCTTTGTTTTTTGCTGAGTCATCAGCTGTTTAAAGTAAGCAAAATCGACTAAAATTTCTCCATTGAGTACGTGGTATATGTATTGGGTGATCTTTTCTTTAGATTCCGTTTTGCTGATGGCACCGTGCAGTCCCGCACGAATCGCTTCCTCAAAATAATCCTCAACCTCATAACCGGTATACACGATAATTTTACAATGAGGATTCTCTTGTAATATCTGTTTAGAAAGCTCCATCCCATTGACCTCGCCGCCTAAATTCAGATCCATTAAAATGAGATCATATGACGAGAAATCATGCTGCTTGATAAACTGTTCGCTCGGTTCAGGACTGAGACAATCAACAGACAGATTCGAATCCGTTTCCAAAATTGTCTTGGTGCCTTCCATGACAGCCGGATGGTCATCAATCACTAGTATCTTTTTCATGTTTTCCTCCCTTTTACTCACTCATTTCCATTTTATAAAAAAGACTTGGCTTGTGCCAAGTCGTTTCCGTTATAAAACCATTACAATTCGATTTCAATATCAGCCTTAAAGCCCTTTCCTTCACTTGTTTCAATCCGAAGGCGTCCATCTAAAGCCCTGACTCTCTCCTTAATGCCAGAAAGCCCCATACTCATGGAATGTTCATTATTTTTTTCTTGATCAAACCCTACGCCATCGTCCTCATAATGAAGAACGATTTTATTTTGAATACTGATGAGCATAATCAGCACATCCGTCGCCTGGGAGTGCTTGACCGCATTAGACAGAAACTCTTGAATGATCCGGTACAAATTCAACTGCGAATCCAGATCAAGCGAAGCCGTAAATCTGCCGGTATTTAAACGGATATGAAACGGAACCCGCTCCTGCTGCTGCGCCACCAGCTTGGACAGCGCCTTCACCAGCCCAAGATCATACAGAAGCTGCGGCCGCAGCTCATGACACGTCTCCCTCGTCATCGAAATCACATCAGACATCTGCTCATTCATCTGTACAAGCTTGTCCTGTACCTCTTCCTGACACGGATTATTATCCTTCTTAAAATCAGCCAAAAACAGCTCACACTGGCGCTTTAATGAAATCAAATCCTGAAGAACAGAATCGTGGAGATCGCGGGCGAGATCAGAACGTTGTTTTTCTTCGATCGTGTACATGAGTTTTTTGAGCCAGACGGGGTTTGATTCTTGTTGTTTTAAATCCTCAAGATGCATCATCAATTCTTCAATTTTCATGACGTTTTCCAATGAAACACTTGTATAGAACGCTAATGTTTGAAGCCAAGCAATTTCATCTCTTGTTAATTTAAAAGTATTATAACTTGAGAAACAGAGTACTAAAAATGATCTGTCTCCTCGTTCACCTATTTTAATAATAAAACCTTGTTTAAACTCTTTAATTTTACCGATATCACCAGAAAATTTTTTCACATATTGCTCATGATTTTTATAAGTCATATCTTTAAAGTTGTTCTTACTAAGGAGGGTGATTTCCCCTTTAGAATTATCATACACGCAAGCATTATCTATGTTTAATACTTCTAGGATTGTATTTTTAAAGTGATTAAGTACTTGATCTACCGATGATGCTTGCTTAATTAACTGAGTAAATTTAAAAATTCCATCTTGATAATTAAATTTCTCTGTAAATCTTTTCAACTTGAAACGAAAATCAATGATTTCTTTAAAGTAAAAGACAGCAAACATAAGCAAATATATTACAACTGTTAGTTTAACGGAGTAAAAGTTATCTTCTGGTTTTTGAATGTAATTAAATATGGTGACCACAATAACAGTAGGAGTAATGGCTAAAAATCCATAGTACTTAAGCCGTCCTACAACAAAGTCAATATTATAAAGTCTATTTGTCATAAATTGATACACTAAAGAAAAAGGTATAACAAGTGTAAAAGCTGCCAAACTAAAGGGTGAAAGATACTTATCAAACAACACATAGGGAATAACAAAAAAGATAATAAAGGGACTAAAAGACAGGATATTTATATAAGCAAGGATTTTTAAAATTGACTTTTGCTCATTTTGTTTGATTTTTCTAATCCCTTGATGGATAAGAATACATACAGTAAGGACTAGGACAAAAAAGGAAATCAAGTTCAAGTTAGACAAAAAAGCCGAAGAATTTAATCTATTACTCAAAACAGCTTCTAGTAACAGGTTTACGAGTGGAAGTATATACATAATGATTAAAATCTTCTTTTTGAATAACTTAGTGCCCAATTCCGCAAAGTATTTATATATGAAATGTATATATAAAATTGGACAACTTACTAAAGTAAGGACAAGCAGGTAAGTGCTGACCTCTTCACCTCTTCTTGCCCCGCAGGCACTTACATATGCTACTGATACAAATAACAAAAATAAGATTAAAACAAAAGCAGAAGGTGATTTTCTTACTTTATTTATTCTGTAAACAAAAAATATACAAAATAAACAGATTGAATAAGATATGAGTGGAATGAGATACATAAATAAATTTTCTTCACTTATTAGGCTTACATTTTGTAAATGAAATGATTTATTATCTCTCTCAACAGTTAAGCTTTCTACGTTGACCAATCTTCCGCTTTCTAACTGGATTTCGCTTCCCTTTTGCCCATTAACTTCAAGAATGATGTCACCCTTTTTTACACCTGAATAATATTCATCTGTATAATCCACAACTTTGGTAACCTCTAACTTACCCTGTTCATTAATCTTCACATCCGCACCTACAAAGATATTAAAAACAGAAATATAAGAGAGGTAGATAACATAAACAAAACTTAAAATTATAAAAGCTAGAGACAAATATTTATAGAAGTTATTATTTCTGTGCATCTCATCATCCCATAATTAAATAAAACTTTTTCTTTTATCATCCTCAAAAAAACTACTGATAGTTTCTATTGGGGGCCAATTGCTTGTTCTCGGTGCCTCTCCTTCTTCAAACGCATATAATATTGCTTTCTTTTCTTTTTCATTTATATTTAGCAAGGTTAAGTTCCCATTCTTAAATTGATCAAAAGCTTCCGGATTGTTTACTAGATGGCTTATGATTTTATCGATATGTTTCAATTTATATTCCCCCTTAATAATTGATCAAGTAGTTTATTCTTTCTTTGTTCATCTAATCTCAGTTTTTTGAATGATTCTTTAAAATTTTCCAGTGCTATATTTTTAATAACATTCAAATATTGGATTACACCTGATTCTTGTAACTTCTTTTTCAATCCATCCATATTATTTATCTGATTATTTTCTTGCGCATAAAAATTTAATAAGTCAATCGATGATTGGTTATATTTATTTTTTAGATAGTAGAAGGCAAGATTGTGTCTAGTTTTTATGTCATTATTGTCAGGATAATATAGCCCATGGTGATCATTCGCAATTTGCTCGACTATGCCCAAATAACGTGAATACTCCTCGACTGTTTCATTAAATTCTCCAGTTGCCAAATATACACCAAGAACACTAGGCAATGTTACAAGAGAACCTGACTTAAGTTTAATCATTTCAATATACTCTGATTCTGAAGAGACTGTTACATTTAAATCTGCATGTTGCCCTTGTAAAGATTGAAGTGAATATTGTAAAGTAAGACTTAAAAGTTTTGGATTATTCGAGACTGAACTTATCACTTGCAGACTCAATGTATAAAGTGCAGTTGCTGCGTTAATCACTATCGAAGGATCTATTTTCATCCAAGAAGCCTGAAGATTGTCCTTATCCTCAATATCGTCAAAAATGTCAGCAGATAAAATTAAAAGTTCTATACCAGAAGCCAACAACTCAATTGCTGTAACATCTTTTCCGTCAAATGCTATGTAATGGTGATAAGCTAATTCTGCAAATGAAAATTGTTTTTTTTCTTCAATAAAAGATATAAGTTTTGTTTTTAAGTCTTCATTTAAAATATTTTCATCTACAATCTCCTTCATTTTCTCCTTGATTCGGACAGAATCTAAACATATCTGCTCAATAACGACTTCCCCCCTCCCATTCCATTTTACTAAATGGGACATTTAAAGGACAGCAGGTTTTTCGTTTTTTAACAATCATATAATACTTTATCCTTTTATTGTATGGGAAGAACGAAAAAAAAGACTTGTTTCCAAGTCTTTTTCACGAAATTTTCATTGCGTAATTGTATTTATCGAGCTGATCAATGCTTTTGTTAATGTTTCGTAATGAATCTGTCGTTTCTTTAATATCAAGTTCGAGTCGGAATAACAATTGTTTTACTTCTTCAAGTTTCTTTTCCATCGTTTCCACACTCCTTTTTTTGAAAGATCAATGAATTGTGTATGGTGAACGAGTCCTAGGTATTTGATCTGTTACTAATAGTGTATCTGCTTTCGGCTTATTTTTCACCGAAAAGTATACAAAAAAGTCCTGCGTGACACCGCAAATCTAAATAGGTCCTTATGCTCAAAGGAATCACAACGAGAACGGGACTATCTTTCTATGCGGAAGAGCGTTAATATGTGCTGAAATTGAGAAAGATTCTTAATCTCCTTGATTTTAACGGGTTTCGCATTTTTACTAAGCAAGACTATAGTCCTTGGTACTGTATTTTCAAAAATGAATATGCGATTCTTGGCGTATCCTGACCGACAAACACCGAAAAAGACCGCAACGCTAAAGTTGTGGCCTTTTCGCTTTGTCATATTCGGCAATTAAGGATCTATACATATAGAAACATCCCTTTTGTGTGAGGTGCTCCCATGAGTTATCGTTATCCTTGGTTTTACGCCTATCCGTATGAGATTCGCCGCCCTCCAGCTTCTCCTGCCAATCCAGATGTCTTTATCCGTTCAGCGAGGGAGGCGTCAGGGCTGTTCGCCGATGCCCAGCTTGTTCTCAGTCGCATTGCGGGCTCGCGGGAGCTCTCGCACCGCATTCTGACCGCAGCCGAGCAGTCAGACAAACAATCTGTAAAGCGCCTAATCAAACAAATGGGCGTACGGCATGAAGTGGATACGGTCTTTAATCCCGACGGCATCTACATCACCCTCATCGGGACGCAAAGCCGAATGATTCTTGCTTTGCGGTGGTCAGAGGACCGCAATCATTTTGCGTCCATCAGATTATGACACCACTCCAGAGCTTCAAGGTAACATTCATACGCTTCTTCTTTATCCAGTTCTTTGCCTAATTCTGTGCAAGTGTCCCAGTTGTTGCTTTCAATTAATTTCACAAGCTCAAGCATTTGGTAATAGTCGTTTTGATGGCCTAATAACGCTTGCCCAACTTCATCTTTTAAAGGCAATTCTTGAATAATCTCCTCTATTTCTCGGTGCAGCAGGGTGTCTATGAGAGAAAACATTCCGATCAGCATATAAGACGCAGGCTGCGGCCGGGCTGTTTTTCTCGCCAGCAGCTCACAAAGCTTTGCTCTCATCAAAGAAATCTTAATGATCTCGTGCTTGCTGGAATGCCCTTTTCTGCTTAAATCCTTAAAGGAAAGAATGTATATCCATCGTTTGATTTCATTAAACCCAAGCAGCATAATGGCCTGTTGAATGCTTTCAATTTTCTGGCTCAAACGGCTGTGGGATGAGTTTAAAAATTTTAGGATTTGATAGGACAGTGATAAATCCCGCTCTATGTATTCGGTCACACGCTTTATGTTAGGCTGTTCTTTGCTCAATTCGTTAAGCAGTTCATAGTAAGAATAGAAATGAGTCGACAGATCATGCCCGCTGATGATGCGCGGTTCGCTGAAAAAGTAGCCCTGGAATAATTGAAAGCCGTCTTGTGCCGCTTGTTTATATTCTTTTCGGGTCTCTACTTTTTCCGCTAAAAAAATCAAGCCTCTGCAGCCGTAGGTTTGCAAAATTTTTCTGCGTTCCATTCGTGTTGTTTTGAGAAAATCAATTTTCAATATATCAATATAGCTCATGAGCTTTTCCAATAAGCCTTCATTTTGCGGGTTTATTGCATAAAAATCATCAAGTGCCAGCATATACCCCATTTTTTTCAGCTCTTTGCATCTTGAGATGAGGGCCGGCGTGATCGGTATATCTTCAAGGATTTCAATGACAAGCTGTTTCGGATTGAAGGAGGTAGGAAGGTTCGAAAACATCAGGCTTTCCGTAAAATTAACAAAACAGCGTTTCCCTTCCGTCAGCTTCTCAATTCCGATGTTTAAAAAGCTGTTGATTACTAAATCTGTTGTTGCCTGATCGCCGTCTTTCGCGCTATATACATTCTCTTCGCTTTCTCTATACAGCAGTTCATAAGCAACAACCTGTTCTTTTCTATTAAAAATAGGCTGTCTTGCAACAAACACCCTCATTGATTTATCCCCCTTACAATACGCGCAGCTTTCACCCTTAAGTATATCAAATAATTTGACGAAAATTGTCTAAACATGAAAAATAATATATTCAAAAAGAAAACTGGCCCTTCGCGAACGAAAGGCCAGTTTTCTTTATTCTTCCTCAAGCTCTTCATCAAGTCTGCTTTTCACTTCGTGAATCCGCTGCATTTTATTGCTCCAGCAGTCCTCGCTTAAATCTACCGGATATTCCTCCGGCTTGCTGATTCTCTTATATTCCTCCCACAGCAGGCTGAGGTTATCCTGCACATACTGCTGTATGTCTGAGATCTCAGGGTTTTGGTAGCAAAGAATGCCCTTTTCAAAAATCAGCTCATGAAGATCCTTCGCATAAAAATTCGTGACAAATTTGCTGATAAATGTATGAACCGGGTGGAACATTCTGAGCCGCTTCTGATCATTCACCTGCTCATCATATAGCGCAATATAGTCGCCTTCAGAATGATGATTGGACTGATTGATAATGCGGTACACTTTCTTTCTGCCCGGTGTTGTCACTTTTTCAGGATTGGACGAAATTTTGATTGTGTCGACCATTTTCCCGTCTTCTTCAATGGCAACGAGTTTGTAAACCGCGCCGAGAGCCGGCTGGTCATAGGCCGTGATCAGCTTCGTACCGACACCCCAGACATCAATGCGCGCTCCCTGAGCCTTTAAATTCATAATGGTATGCTCATCCAAATCGCTTGAAGCAATGACTTTCGCATCTGTAAATCCTGCTTCATCGAGCATTTTCCGGGCTTTTTTTGACAGGTACGCCAAATCGCCGCTGTCCAGGCGGATGCCGATGAAATTAATGCGGTCTCCGAATTCCTTGGCCACTCTAATCGCATTCGGCATGCCTGAGCGAAGCGTGTCATACGTGTCGACTAAGAAGACGCAATCCTTATGCGTTTCCGCGTATTTTTTGAAAGCTGTATATTCATCACGGTAAGCCTGCACAAGCGCATGCGCATGCGTGCCGGATACCGGGATATTAAAGCGCTTTCCGGCTCTTACATTGCTTGTCGCGCTGAATCCGCCGATTAAGGCTGCTCTCGCTCCCCACATGGCTGCATCCATTTCATGCGCCCGTCTTGTTCCGAATTCAAGTGCGACTTCATCGCCGATGACGCCTTTAATCCGGGCAGCCTTTGTTGCGATTAATGTTTGGTAGTTCACAATGTTGAGCAAAGCCGTTTCAATCAGCTGCGCTTCTACAAGGGGGGCTTCCACCCTCATAATCGGCTCATTGTTAAATACGAGCTCTCCTTCTTTCATGGAGTAAAGTGAACCTGTAAACGTTAAACCACGCAAATATTCAATAAAATCTTCATGATACCCGAGTTCTTCCTGTAAATAATTCAGGTCACTATCCGTGAACTTAAAATTTTCCAGGTATTCGATGGCTTTTTCTAAGCCCGCAAACACCGCATAACCATTTTCAAACGGAAGCCTTCTGAAAAAAAGCTCAAAAATGGCTTTCTTTTCATGAATGCCGTCTCTCCAGTAAGTTTCTGCCATATTGATTTGATAAAGGTCTGTATGTAATGACAGGCTGTCATCTTTAAATCCATACTCTAACACTGTTTTTCCCCTTCCTTACTCTGCCACTTGCGCTCCGATGCTGTTTGCAAAATGGGAAAGAGCCCACGTGTGCCCCTCCTGATTAAAGCTGGCAACAGCCTGTTTGTGCACAACAATCCGAAAACCTTTGTTGTAAGCGTCAACCGCTGTATGCAACACACAAATATCTGTGCAGACACCGGCAAGATGCAGTTCGTCAATCTGCCGCTCTCTGAGTTTGAGCTCTAAATCAGTTCCCGCAAAAGCAGAATATCTCGTTTTTTCCATGTAGTAAACATTTGGTTCATGTTCATGTTTCTGATATAGAGGCAAAAGCTTTCCGTACAGATCTTTTCCATCCGTGCCTTTAATATTATGCGGAGGAAAAAGACGGGTTTCAGGGTGATATTGATCCCCTTCATCATGAGAATCTACTGCTAATACGACGTAATCACCGTTTGTGATGAATTCTTCAGTCAAATTGACGATCGCCTCTTCAATCATTCTGCCGGGCTCCCCGCAGGTCAATTTTCCGTCACTCGCCACAAAATCATTCGTATAATCAATACAAATAAGTGCTTTTTTCATAGCCGGCCTCCCCGCCATCAGTATGAGAACATTATATCTTATCTCCAGTTGTAAGTGAATTGCCATGAATAAAAAGACAAACGGTCCGTTTGTCTCTTAAGGTTTCAGCACTGACCGGTTAAAAATGTCGTCCTGAATATATATCAATTCACGATTCACAGCGATGTCAGCCGCAATGACAAGGCCTAAAGGCGTATGAAACTGAAGATCTGATACGATCTTGAAGTGCACTCCGTTCCGGTTCGCCATTTGGATATAGGGAGAGTACGACTGATACTGAAGCTCTCCATTAATCAAAAGGGTTATGTTTTTGCTGTTTTTCAGCGCCTGCTCCGCTTCTTCATACGGTTTGCTTCTGAGCACCTGCCCTTTCGTCAATGCCAAAAGCACTCTTTCCCTTAATGAGCCTAAAAACAAATGGCGCTCGTCAGGCTTTGTCTCCAAGGGCCCGTACATTCCTTGCTGCAAATAGAGATCCATTTTTTCATCACTCAAAAGCTTGTCCTCCCGTCTTGTTTGTCTTCATTATCACCTGATCAGGCAGGAGCTAAACTTTCAAGGGCGGTTTACATTTCTGTTACCCAATGAATGATTTTTTTGGCCAGCTCACCAGCCGGTTCTTCCTCTGTATGCCGGCGCAAAGAAGCTTCCAGCCGTTCAGGCAGAGATGCTTTATCTTCTTCATAAGAAATGATCGTACTCCACTCCAGCTGCGGAACCGCTACTAACGTGCGCAGTTCTTTTCTGTTTTCATGCAGATACACGTCCGTGATCATTCCGGTTTGCGTATTGATATTCGCTTTTCTGATTTTCATAACATGACCTCTCTATTCAAAGACTACCCATATTATACAATAAAAAAGCAACAGCCTCTCCTGAAAAGGCTGTTACCCGTTAAACGAAACTGTTTCATCAATGATATCGGCATCTTTGAAAATCGTTTTACTGTGTTCATTATTGACCTTCATATAATCACCTAATTGAAACGCACCCGATCCTGCGCCTGTGTGATCAACGCTCTTTGGCGAAATCGCAAACACATCTCCAAAGCTGGCCGCTGCATCACCTGATATGGACATAATATAAATCGGACCTACAATCGCAGGCATTTCCCCACCTCCCGCATTGATTTACAGCATCATATGCAAAGAGGCGCAAATGGTGCCCGCCTATTCAGCGGACTTGGCGTTTTCTTCAAGGCGTGACCGCTGGCGCAGCTTGATCAAGCGGACAATATTCAGGAAGAATGCCTTCACTACCGCGTAGACCGGCACTGCTAAAATCATGCCGAGAATTCCGCCGAAGCTTCCAGCTCCGATCAACAGCAAAATAATCGTAAGCGGATGCGTATTCAGCCGCTTTCCGATCACGAGAGGAGACAGCAGGTTCCCGTCGAGCTGCTGAACGATGACAACCACAATAATCGCAAACAGTGCTTTGGCCGGAGAGTCCATAAAACCAACAATGACAGCCGGCGCAGCACCGAGGAAAGGCCCGACATAAGGAATGATATTGGTAATCGCCATGACAATCCCAAGAATTAAGGCATACGGCAGCCCGGCAATTAAGTAGCCGATAAAACACGCTGTTCCGACAAAAAGACAGATCAACAGCTGTCCCTGAAAATAAGCCGCAAGCGTATCGGATAAATCTTTAAAAATCTTTAAGCCTTCTGTCCGATAGGAAGCCGGAAGAATTTTTACCGCCAGATGCGGAAAGCGGTGTCCGTCTTTCAGCATATAAAAAAGGATAAATGGAACAGTGATAATAACAAGCGTGATGTTTGTCACGACACCAAACACCGCAGATAAACTGGACGTGATATTTTGCGGCAGGTTTTGGAGAAAGCTTGTCAACGACTGTTCAATTTTTGATATCGATACATAATCCTGATTCATCATCCAGGTAAACCATTGGGAATGGGACATATCTTTTGTGAGCGACTGAATCTGTTTTATATAATCAGGAAGATTGTTAAACAGCCCGGTCACTTGCGATGTTATGACAGGTCCGACTGACGCCGAAACGAAGGCCAGCAAACCGATAAATAGTAAATAGATCAATAGAATGGATAATGTCCGCGGAATTTTTTTCTCAAGCAGGCGGACGACCGGATTAAAAATGAAATACAAAATTCCCGCAATCAGCATCGGGAAAAACAATGTCGAGATAAAAACAATAAACGGCTGAAATACAAATGAAACCTTTGTTGCTACGTAAATAATCAGCAAAACAAATAAAATCTGCAATGTCCAAAAATGGACTTTTGATTTCAACAAGCTTTGTTCCTCCTAGTTTTTCTTTGTCTGTCAGATAAAAGGACTTATACCCCATCATTGTAACAAAAATGAACTCATATCAGAACTCTTAGTATAATGAAAGGAGTATTGATGATGCAGGCAGTCACATACGACAGAGATTCACTGGCTTATATCTATGTTCTTCCTCCAAAATAGAGCAGGAATGTACGGTCTGAGGAGCTTAGAGTCAATGATTGCATCCTGCTGGATATCAGCCAAGACGGCAAAATTGCCGGATTCGAATGTTTTGGTGAGGCAGCACTGCTCTGTGCCCCATTTGCCGGGAAATCCAGGCTATATGTAAAAGATTCAGATGGTTATCATTTTCGTGTCCGCCAGCATGCTTCAGTCCGTTCCTGCTATACAGTGTACGGCGTCACTTTTTGTTTTTCAGATGGTGACTATCAAGAATTTGCCGATTTTGACCTTGACGATACATTGTATCATAGTGCTTTTTTACAGCGCTTAACTGAAAAATAGGACGTCCCGGTGTACGCCTATTTTTCATGCGCAAGCACTGTTAAACCCGCTCACTATAATCTGGCGTAACGGTATCATGTGCTGCATTCTGATCAAACAAACAGAATTTCGGGCTCCTTCAATGGTGATATGGTCAGGTTTTACATCGATCAGTCTGCCTCTGACCGTATCTCGTACTGTCTGTATCACGAACCTTGAGCCGATGAGCTTTTTAATGGTCTGATAGACATAAGGATCGACTAAAGAGACCAGTTGCGGACTACCTTGGTTGACCATACTTCAATCCCCTTTTGATGTTTTATCTCAGTTTATGCCGCAATTATGGATAATGACACAGGCTTACCTGATAAAACCAGGAACGCGGGGATTTTAGGAGAATATGTTTGGAAGCGGGTGTAAAGGAAATGGTGATGAAGCGGAGACAGCGAAGAGAGCTGGCGCTGTTCCGTGAAAAAACGGGACTTATACAGGCTTTATCATGGATGCCTGGGCTTGGTCGATTAATCGGTCCAGCTTTTCTATTTTTTTACGTGCAGTTGAAGGATCGATTTGGCGGTAATGATGGTGGCCTCCCGGCTCTTCATCAAGTTCGTCCGCTTTTTTGACAATCTGCTGCAGCGTGTTTTTATCTAATTCGCCTTCAGGTAAATAGGAATCGGTATGAAGCAAAATGGCAAGGGCAATCTCTTTTGCCGCTTTCGGTTCCTCGCCAAGCCGAATCAGAAGCTTATGAGCCCGTTCCGCCCCTTTAATGGCATGAATGTCATTTCTTTTGTATTTCTCATAATCCCACTTTCCGTCTGTATACCATTCATAATGGCCGATGTCATGCAGCAGCGCCGCTTTTGCAGCTAAATCAGGGTTGATGTCAGCCTTTATAGACAGCCTGTACGCATGGTAAGCGCAGGCAATCGCATGTGCCACGCCGGAACGCTGTAGATATTTTTGTGCAATTGGATGGGTGAAAACATCCATTAATGTAACCTTTCTCATGGAAACCCCTCCTTTAGATATTTTTAGAATCCTAACATAATTTGCAGAGAAACTCAATTCTTATGTCACATCATTTTGTCTTCTAATCATCATTGTTATACCCTAAAAGCAGAGTTTCAGTCAGTATATGCGGCTGTTCAACAGAATGCGAGGGCGATTGACTTTTTTATAAAAAAAAGAGCAGAAAATGTCTGCTCTACAAAAACTCTTTAATATCGTAAATGCGTCCGTTTTCTGTCCCTGTTTCTAATAAAGAAAGCAGTGTGCCGGCAATAAAGGACGGACTGCGAAGGCTTCCTGTTTCATTTAATTTCTGGAAACGTTCAATGTCGTGGAAATCCTTTTTCGATGAAGAACGGATGACAGCTTGCATCTCAGTGTCCATAACACCTGGTGAGAAAGAAATCATGTTCACTGGCAGTTCTTCATCTTCTTGTTCAAATCCGAATGTCCTCGTAAACATGTCGAGTCCGGCTTTTGAGCTGCAATACGCGCTCCATCCCTTATATGGATTTTTGGCGGCGCCTGACGTGATGTTGACAACCGTCTTTTTGCCGCTGTATAAAGCAAACCGTTTTGTAAACAGCTGACTCAAAAGGACGGGCGCAGTCAGGTTCAGCTGATAATGGCGCTGAAGCTCGTCAAGAGACGCTTCGCCGGCGCGTTTGATCGGCGTTACCATTCCGGCGTTATTGATCAGGATAATACCTGAATAACGATCTGGATTAATGGATGAAAGCAATGTTTCAAATTGCTGTTCAGTTTCTGCGAGATTGATGAGGTTTATTTGATGCTGCGTCAGTTTTTCGTGAGAGACATCCGCTTTCGTTCTGGATAAGGCATGGACTTCATGACCCTTCTCTAAAGCCTGTAATGCAATGGCTTCACCCAGTCCTTTTGACGCTCCGGTGATGATATAAAGTTCCATTGGAAACCTCCTCCTTCCATTCCTATTGTACGGTACCGCTTTTGCACAACACAAGCACAGGGCCTATGCCTTTTTGTTCTCCTGCGCTGTGACTTTTGGGATGAGAAACACAATGCCTGCAATTCCGAGCAGGATCAGCACAACATACATAATCGGAAGCAGCAATGAAGATGTTTCTTGTCCTTCTTCTGTTTCCGTGGATGACGTCTTTGTCATTGGTTTTTCAGCAAACGTAATCCCGAGCTGTTTCGACTGGGCCGCAATCGTGTTGGATTCCTCGGTATTTGTTGATGTAAACAAATCTTTTATCAGCTCGGCGTCCTTGTCCTCGGGCTTATCAAAAGTGATATCCTTCTGTTCCTCAGGCAGTTCTGTTTTCTCTTCATAGTAGGTATCTTCATGCAAATAATTCGTATCAATTTCGATGTCTTTTTTCTCATACTGGTTTGGCGCGACATCTGTGTTTTCCTCGGTTTCGGCTGCTACGGCAGAGGGTATGAAAAGGGAAAAGGAGAGCATACAAATCATGATCCCCTTTTCCATGATGCGATTACGCTTCATACGTTTCATCGCTTTCTGCTGTGTGTTCGGCCATCATCCGGATGATCAGCGGCAGAGCCGCGGCAATCACCGTAATGATCAGCAGAACCGTTATTCCCATTGTAAACAAGTGTCCTGTACCGTACTGGATGTCGATATATACTTTCGAAACCGGATCTTCAAATGTAAAGTTCGGCATAATCAAATCAATAAGCGGTGCGACGTAGAATAGAATCATTGCCGCTGAAGCAACCCATCCAGGGATCGACCCGAATCTGAATGCTGTCCGGATGAAGGCAGAGCTTGCGACTAGCAATAGAATCGTAAACACCGACCACTTAATCGTCTGATCGTCCGGCAATGAATAAATATTCAAACCGAACAAGCTGATCATGAGTCCGACAAGGATATTCAGAATTCCGAATAGCGCTCCTTTGACGAGAAGCGGCGCGTTTTGGTAATACGAGCTGAAATAGCCGATTAACAGACTGCTGATCAATACAATGACAAGGATGACAACCGGCGGCACCGTCTGAGTTTTTTCTTCCGGTACCTCTCCGCTGATTTTAAGCGGATTCGCCAAGTAATCATATACATAGCTGTTGTTTTGCCCGTCTACTAATGTATTTCCGAGTATGCCGTATACGTCATTGCGCACGAGTTTCGTGGAAGCGACATTTTTCCCCCAGTTGTTGTTTAAGGTGTCAGCTTTCGCCTGAACATCATTGACGCTTTGCTGCATATTCGTCGTGTAATCAATAATGCCTGACTGGCGATCAGACAATGACCCCATCATGTCTGACATTTGCAGCACTTCCTGGCCGACCGTATCTTGGACACTCAATGCCATTGTGCCAGACAGCCCGTCGTTACTGAACGTCGCAGCTTCTTGCGTTGTACCTGTTACTAGCTGTTCTGACGCTTTTGCGGCACTTTCAGAGATTTTCGTCAGTTCGTCAAGAACACCTGCTTGAGAGTCACGGATGAAGCCGCTGTAGTCCTCCGTAAATTTGGTCATGCCGTCGATGAAGCTGTTAATGTCTTCATCGGTTTGCATCGTGTTGTTTTTCAGATCTTCCCAGCTGGCTGTTTCTGCAGGTGAGAGAGCCAGGACTGATTTGACGTTGCCCTGCTGGTCTTTAATTGCATTGGTTTTCGCAGCGCTGTCTATCGTTCCGGATAATACAGAGTCATAAACAGATAGATATTTATAGTATTTCATTAAAGCGTTAATGTTCTCTGTATTGATTTCTCCTTGAAATTCTTTTTGATATTGTAGCTGGTCTTTATTTTCTAGCTCCCGAATCATTTTATAAATGCCACTATTATACACCTGTTCATGCATATCTTTTAACTGATCTTCTAAATCATTTACTTGTTTCTTCAATTTAAGTATTTCATCATCTAGGTTGTCTATTTTCTCTTGCAATTCTTTTAATTTCTTATCTAGCTCTTCATTATGGGCAGTTTCTTTTTCTTTGAGCTCTTCTTCAATTTGCTTGATTCGCTCAGACGCTTTGCTGAGCTGTTCTTTTGCTTTGGCGATATCAGAAATCTCATCGTTTCCTGTTTGACCTTCGTCCTCAGGCTGAGTCGCGCCACCGTCGCCTCCAGTATCTCCTGAATCTCCGGTTCCGCCTTCATTTGCCAGCTTGATAAATTGAAGGGCTGAGTCAGATGAAGCAGTCTGTTCGGCAGATGTACCCGTTTCGGTTTGTCCGCTGTCTGACTCACCATTAGAGGCATCGCCGTTCTGCTCCTGACCGCCTGTTCCCTGCTGCTGGTCTTGATCCTGAGTATCGCCGTCCGTTTGTCCGTCAGTCCCGTTATCACTGCTGTTATTGTCTTCTCCAGAATTATCATTTTGATCATTTGGAATCGTCCCGTCTCCATCATTATTTCCGGAATTTGTATCCGGCTCTGGAGTAGGGTCCTCTTTTTCAGGCTCCTTCAGATTGTCTGAGATATCCTGAATATCAGCAGCGATGTTTTTCAGTTCTTCACGCTGTTTTTCAAGATCAATTTTCAGTTCTTCAGGATCTTCTTCTTTTGGGTCTTTATCTTGATCATTGTTGTCAGAGCCATCATCTTTGACTGGATCGTCCCCTTTCGCAACTGTCAGTGCCTTACGCGCTGGGACAAGCAGTTCATAAACCTGATTTAATGCTGTCTGTTTTGATGCGACCTGGTATTGATTAATTAAATCGCTTTGTATCTTCGCCATACCAAGTTCCTGCTGAGGCACTTGACCCTCCCTAAGTTGCTGGGCATTTGCCAACACTGTACTTGTTTGTGCAAGCTGTGTTTTCGCTTGGCTGATCCCAGTTACCAGTCCGCTCATGCGTTCGCTGAACTGATTTGCCTTTTGCTGTGCTGCGATTGCATCCAGACCTGTCTGGATTTGCTGCTGAGTTGAATCCTGGGCTGCCAAAAGCAGTTTTTTCTGATTTTCTTGATATTCTTTGTATCTTTCAACGGTATCAATGAATTCTTTCAGCGTGTTTTTGGCTTCCTCCGCTGTTGAAGCTTTTTCTTTTGTCGTACCCTGCGCTTCGTTCATTGATTTCTTCAGCTCATCGATTAAGTCTTTTTGCTGTTTGATTTCACCTGCTAAATCATTAGAGCTTGGTTTGTAAAAGTTGTACATGACATTCTGGAATTCAGATTCTTTATTGACGATTTTGTCAAATTCTCCTCTGATGTTGTCCACTTTTTGTGAAACAAAGTTCCAGTATAAGGCCGACATTTTTTTGTTCATTGTCTTTTGCGCATCCTCAAGCTCACGCTGAACTTTTTCTTTGTTGACCGCATTCAGGTTATCTTGAATGCTGAATTCGAGCGTTGCTTTTTGAGGATGATCTTTGTCATAGCTCAAAATGTTTTTTGAGAAATCTGAGGGAATGTAGACGATCGCATCGTATTTCTTTGATGCGAGACCAGTCTCGGCCGCGCTTCGGTTTACGACCGTCCATGAATAATTAGGACGTTCACCCAGAAAGGCCGCTACTTCCTTGCCGAACTGGGCGGATTTGTCCTCTTCATCAGATTTTACCTCATCACTCAATACGCCTGTGTCTTCATTCACCACCGCGATTTGCCGCGTGGAATTGACTGCTTTCTTCGTCGGATCGTCTCCGATAAAGCGGAAAAACAAAACCGGCAGTAGCAAAATGATGATGACGGCGGATATTAACTTGATCAAGCTTTTTCGTTGTTCTGTCATCTAGCACTCTCCCTTTCAGCAGAACATAAAGGAATTTGAACTTTTTGCTCCTTCCCGTTTTCCACAACATATCCGAAGCCCGGCTGAATCTCAGGCTCTTGTCTTTGGTACGGGAGAGGAATGACATTTTGCTCAGATTTTTTCATCAGCAGAATTGCGTGGCGGATCTGCTTCATCTCTGTCGTCAAGGAGTCATAGCCTTTTGAGAATTCGCTGTGATTTCCGCCCGGGATAAAGCTGAACCCAAGATGCGCGTATGATTTCATGAAGTTTGCGAGACGGTCTTGTATTCTCGTATCAATCGTCTGCTGGAATCTCGTAATCCCGTCAATCATCAGCACCACTTGTGAGAATCGCAGATTTTGCGCGTCTCCCTGGCGGACGGCTTCTACATACATGGCTTCTCTTGTTTTGAAAATGTCTTCTGCTGCTTCGATCCACTGCTCAATATCTTCTTTCGTTTCCAAATATGAGACATCCGATTCCTTCGCATATTGGGATAATCCGCGGTCAATCGAGTCAAACAGGCCAATCATTTCGGTTTCATCATCAATCAGATGTTCAAGCATTACTTTTAAGACGTTTGTTTTCCCGCGCTGGGTCTGGCCTAAAATCAGGCAGTGCTTGTGCTTGCCTAAATCAAAATAGACTGGGCTGACTGTTTCTTCATGAAGCCCGATCGGTACAGATAAAGGCTTGCGTTCCAGCTTGAAGCGGAGAGAAAATTCTCTCGTCGACAGGCTCTCAGGCAGCATTGGAATTGGTGCGGGCTGCTCCATTGAAGCAAAGCGCTCCTGAAGATGCTGAACGTCTGATTTCAGTCCGTTGAACATGCTGATATCATCGTCCGCGTCAACAGGCAGGAACATTTGCGCGAAATAAAGCTCTTCCTTTTGAATGATGACGCGCCCCGGAATCGGTTCAAGATTGAACTTCGGCCGCCCGTAAATGGAATATCCCTCAGATTGATCCATGAGATAATGGACAACCTTAGTTTTCAGGTTATTTAATAATGACTGGCGGACCGCATTAACCCGCGTCGCTGTCAGCATGAAGTAGATGCCTAAGCTCTGCCCGTCTCTGGAAAGCTGGACAAATTCCGATTCAAGCTCATGCATCTCATCCTTGACAATGTCAAAGTTGTCAATGGTGATGAAAATGAACGGAAGCTCTTCTTCGCTCAGCGCATTGTACATTTTGATGTGGCTGATTTCTTTTTCCCTGAACAGACGTTTACGGCGGTCAATTTCTTCTTTGATTCGAATCATGAACTTTTCGATTTTTCTTGATTGGTCCATCAGGAAGTAATCCGCGGTATGCGGGAGCTTCGCTAATGGCAGAAGCGTTCCGTTTCCGAAATCAAAGATATAGACATGAAGCTCTTCTGGTTTGTATACGTCCGCAAAGCTCATCAGGAACGTTGCAGCTGTAATGGATTTTCCATAGCCGGAAGAGCCGAATATGCCGATATTTCCGTCTTCCATCATCTTATAAGCAATCGGCGCCTGTCTTTGCAGATCAGGTTCATCGACATACGCGAAGTGGAAATGGTCTTTTTCCTCTGAAGGGAAAAGAGTGCGCGGGATACGTTCCGCGAGCGGCGGCAGCCAAGGGCTTGACAGCTTCTCGATTCCCATTTCATCTTGGATACGTTCAATTTCGTCAACTACAGCTTCGATTTCTGTTTGAACGTCTTTTTTCGCGATGTCTTCGGTATCCACTTCAGAAAGCGGGATCAGACCCGTATCCGTGACGATCGCAATTTCATCCTCTGTTCCGTAGACTTCCTCTAAGTAAGGAGCCCCGCTCCAGGCGGATTGGAACAGCTCATACACTTCATTGTTTCCGACCTGCAAATACCCGCGTCCTGTCACGGTAATGTTTGCGGCATCGCTGTTTTTCAAAATTTCTTTACTGTCGGTGGCATCCTGAACCTTCAGCGCTACTTTAAAGCGTGAGTTACTCCAGATCTGGTCGTCAATGATGCCGCCCGGCTTCTGTGTCGCCAAAATCAAATGAACGCCGAGGCTTCGCCCAATACGCGCGGCGCTGACAAGCTCCCTGATAAAATCAGGCTCCTCGCTTTTCAGCTCGGCGAACTCATCAGAAATTAAGAACAAGTGAGGCATCGCCACTTCTGCTTTCCCCTGCTTGTACAGCTTTGTATAGTCATTGATGTGATTGACTTGATATTGGTCAAACAGGCGCTGCCTTTTTTTCAGCTCACTTTTAATGGAAGCAAGCGCACGCATACTGAAGTTTTTGCTGCCTTCAATATTTGTGATCGTGCCGAGCAGGTGAGGAATGTTGCGAAACGGCTGCGCCATCCCCCCGCCCTTATAGTCAATTAATAAGAAAGCCGCTTCATGCGGGTGAAAATGCACCGCAAGTGACAGGATGTAGGTCTGGAGAAATTCACTTTTCCCTGACCCCGTTGTCCCCGCAAGCAACCCGTGCGGACCGTGGGCTTTTTCGTGAAGGTTCAGATACACAATGTCATCTTTTCCTTTATAGCCGATCGGCACTGACAGCGACTTCGACGATTCACTCGTCAGCCATCTTTGCTGAATGCCGATTTCTTTTACTTCCTTGGCATGGAAAAGCTCCAGGAACGATACCGTTTCCGGAATGGAATTTGTAATGCCGACCTGGTGATTCAGCGTCCGCAGTGTGCGTGAGAACCGTTCATTGTCCCCGCGTTGATGATGATCAAGGCGGAACGGAATTCTTACCGCTTTTTTCTTCTGTATTAAAATGTCGCCTTCATGCTCATTGATGTAGCGGACAAGAGTCGTAATGTTTTCCGACAAGCTTTCCTTTGTTTCCGCAGCGACAATTGTAGAGATGCCCAGATGCTCATGCTGTCCTTCTAAATATTCGAGAATGACGTGCTCTGAGATCAGCTGCTGGTTCGTGATGACAAATACAAAATGCGGTTTGAACTGCAGTTTTTCTTTGTCATCTTCAAGATCGCGCTCTCTGATCAATTCATAAAGTGAAGACAGGAGCTGATCTCGGGTTTGCTCATTATATATAAACCCTTTCGCATAAATATGGGGCATTTGAAATTGCGGAAGCCACTTCATCCACTCCCAGTCTTTATACTCTTCTTCATGAAAAATAAAAACGAAACGCAGATCGTGATAGCTGTTAAAGAACGACAGCTGTCCGATCAGCTGGTGAATCTCATTTTTCACAATTTGTGATTTACCGACAAGTCCCATCGGACCTTCCGCCAAATCGACCGTAACCGGCGCATTGCCGATATCCTTATAAACACGCTGCATGTGCTGCGATTTTTCCATGAGGTCATCAATATCACGATTGGCCAAGTCTCCGCCGCTCATGTTGATTTCATAACTTGAAGGGACTGTTCCCGTCCCCAGCCGCAGCTGGAGATAATCCTTGCTTTCTAGTGATTTTTCCCAGATCCGGTCGCTGATTTCACTTGTTAAGTATTTCATTTGTTCGAACGAAGGGAAGTGAAATTCAAGTACCTGCTTTTGCTTTTCAGCTAACGCCTGAAGCTCTTTCCGCTTATTGTCTAGGTAAAGCTTATACACGCGTTCCCGTTTTTCCTCGCGTTTTTTCCGCTGGTTTTTATCCCGGAAATATTGTACCGTCGAGGTAATAAGGGTCATCATAAACATCGCCAGAGAAACGAGTATGAATATGCCGCGCGGCTGGATTAGTGCGACGACGCCCATCACGATCAGCATGACAAGCGGCGGAAGAATGACGAGCCACAGCCCTCTGTTGGTTTGATCGCTCTCCTGAGAGGGAAAACTGAAAGAAACGCGGTCATCCGGCAAATCGTACACCATCCGCGGCGTTCTTCTGTATTGCGGGTATTTTTTCTGCATCTCTGTGCTCGGTTTGACCGTTTCTGTTAATGCTGTTTCAAAAGGTGCAACATGAACAATTTCTAAAAGGTCTTGTTCCGTCACTCTCATTTGCGTAAAGTTCCAGAAAATTTCATCCCCCGGCTGGAGCGGTGTATGGGCGATGATCCTCTCTCCGTTCAAGAAGATCGTCCCGCTTTCAGGATGAACCGACCAGCTTTCGCCGACACGAAGCATAGAAAACGTGCTTTGATCTGCAAAAGCAAAATCTTGCGGATTCAAATAAATATCTGCATTTGTTTTTTCTGAAGAGCATATGATTTCATCCCGATTCCCCGTAAAATAAACGGATTTCTCAGGCTCACTGCCCATCAAGATCAAGCGTATACCCTGCTGATCCGTTTGGAGAGTAAATGATGTATCAGGCTCAATCGTACCGAGACAATCATTTCCCAGGAAAACTTCGTATTGGCCGCCGGATTCCTTTCTTTGAAGAGAAATCACTCCGCTTTCAAACGGAATGGTGCCGATCGTCACGGAATCCTTCACATCAGGCCCTATGGTCACCGGATGGGACGACGGGAGGTCAGACAATTTCAGTTTTTGAACGTTATTTTGGTAAAAAACCCATAATAGACTCAAATGGCGAACCCCCTAACGGCCGAATGGCAGCATGCGATGACCTGCGCTTCATGTCTCACGTTATTTGTCATCTTTTTTCTCATCTTTCTTTTCTGTTTCTTTTTCTTTCTTCGCTTGTTCTTCTTTTTTCGCTTTTTCCTCGGCTGCGGCTTTTTCTTCTGCCGCTTTCTCTTCAGCTTGTTGTTTTTCTTCGGTTGTATCAGTTGTTGAAGACTCAGTATTCGATTCTTTTTTCTGTTCAGCGTTAGCTTTATTCACTTTATCAAGTTCGCTGTCTACAGAATCAAGTTCTTTTTGAGTTGCTTCATCATTACTATCCTCAGCTAAGAGCTGCTGTTTATATTTATAAAGGCCAAGCCAAATGTATGGGTTATACTCGAGCTTATGTCCAATACTGATCGCTTCTTTATAATCCCCTCTACCAATATCAATCCAATAAAGGAAATGCTGCGGTTCAGATTGCAATGTCACTAGCTTCTCAATATTATCCCGTTGATAATCTAAAAGCTGTTTTTCAACTTCCACATAGGAATAAGCAAGCTGATACTGCACCGATTCAGGCAGGCTTTCCGCATCGTACTTAGACAGTGTGCTGATAACTTCACTGTACTGCTTATTTAGGAAAGCACGGTTGCTGTCCACTATCGCCTGGTGCTTTGGCTGTGCGAAAAATAATGAGTACATCGAATAAATAAGGGCGGGCACAAGCAAAACAATGAGCCCCAGGCCGATATATCGCTGGATGTTCCATTTCTTTCTCGGGATATGTATGTATGTTTTCGCTTTGGCTTCGAGCTCATCGATATGGGTTTGAATCAGCTCGAGCAGGTCATCATAGGACGCCGCATCCAATATCGCCTTAGCCTCTGCGGAGAACGTCAGCGTTTCATTAAATTTCAGGTAGTCTTCAAAATCAAAAGCGCCGTCAACTGCCAAAGCCGCTGCCGCTTTCAGCTCCCTCCACACTCTTTCCTCATCCTGCTCGTAAGGAGGAATGCTTTCTTTTACTCCATAATGGAGAAAATAAGGCGTTAGGCCTTTATCGAATACAATGTTTTCAGGAGCGACAATCAAATTCAGCCTTGACAGATTGTGCTGCTGTACAGCTTGAACAAGCTGATAGGCAAACTGCCATTTGCTTTTTTTATCTTTAGCTTTCATTACGCGGAATGCTTTATAGGAGGGAGGAGGTTGGATTGTGATGATCACTTCATCATCCGTCACATCGATCTCTTTATGAAAAAATGGATTTACATCTTTGATCACGTTGGCTTCGAGACCGTCCAGAAGCTTTATTTTTTCCCGCTGAAAGGTAAATGTATAGCCGGCATCTGTTTTCTCGGCAACGGCTTCTAATTGGTTTTCTAAATATGATTTTTGTTTACCTGACATTCAACCAGATCCTTTCATAATATTTCAAGCCGGTCTCCGTTTGTAATGCCGCAATCTGATAGCTTGCATTCTCCGGAAAACACCGTATCCTTATTAACCACTCTGATCCAGTGCCCTTCGCGCGGAGGTATAGCTACGCTTTGAGCCTGCCAAGCAATATCAATTACTTTTTTCACCGGGTGGTAATCTGACAATCTGAGATCAAAGACACTGCCATTATAATGTTTCAAATCTATTGTAATATCAATATACATTTTAGGATCACCCTTACATAGAAAGAGCGCCGTCTTCTCGTGAATCAGGCGCTCCTTCCCTTTCATACTGTTATCCGCGGATTTGATTTGCGATGTCTTGGTCAGTAGACTCAAGTGTATTTGCTGTTTGATCAAGCTGCTGATTCACATCTTGAAGCAAATCTGACATTTTGATAAATGAAGGTTTGAGCTGCTCGTATTGATCTGCGAACGCTTCGCTTGAAGCACCTTCCCACATGCTTTTCAAATCAGAGATCATGCGATTTAAACGATCGACCTGATTTAATACTTCTTGGCTTTCAACGCCGTATTGCTTCGCCATCGCTCTTAGCTCTTCGGGTGTGACACGAATTAATCCTGCCATATTCCTCATTACCTCCTGTGCCATCAGCCTAAATATGGGCTAATTCACTTATTTTTAGAACGTCATTATTATAAAAACAGTTTTTCGGTACAGTCAAACAAATATGTTTTAATTTTACAAAATGAGTCCAATGGTTTATCCCGAATCACTTAAAAATGACATATATTGTTAAACAAGTAGGTTTATTTTCTTAATCTTCTCTTCATTCTCCGAATAATCCAAAAGACCCAAATGATTCACCAACTCCCAAAAAAAACCTTTCAGAAAATTTGATGCTACAGCACCATTTCTGAAAGGTTCAGTTTTTTCTTTCCTTAATCAGTCTTGCCCCCCGATGACTTTCTTAGAAGAATAATAGGATAAGTTTCGTATCATTTAAGGCATACAACTGTACTGTAAAAAGGCGAATGCACTGCCAATCATATATTAAGACGTTGCTCTCAATATGCCATGTACTTGTTTTTTTGGCTTCCGCTCTTTGTTGTTGATTTTCCCAAACAACAACAATCATAATAAAAGGAAGGGGATGAGATGTCAAAGAGAAATCAAGCATGAAAAGTAGGGAGATTTATGACCATGCCGAATGATCCGTTTAAATACAGTTTTGACAGACTTGAAGATGTAGCTGATCATATCAGCGACGTTCTGCGGTGCCCGATCACCATAGAGGATGTTAACCACAAGCTGCTTGCCTACAGCACACACAGTGACTGCACAGATCCTGCCCGAACGTCTACAATCATTGGCAGAAGAGTACCCGAGAAGGTCATTAACAAGTTGTGGAAAGATGGGACGATTCCAGCTCTTTTAAAAACGGACCAGCCGATCAGAGTAAAGCAAATAGATGAAGTCGGACTAAGCAATCGCGTTGCAATTTCCATTTGGAAAAACAACCAAGTGCTTGGCTTCATATGGGCGCTTGAGATCCAAAAAACATTGTCTGACGATGATCTGATGACATTGCAAATGGCGGCAAAAGCAGTGAGAAACAAGCTTCTCAAACTCCAAATCAGAAAAACGAAAAATGAAGAACGCAGCCAAGAATTTTTCTGGAAAATGCTGACCGGACACATTCATCAGGAGCATGACATGGCGGATGGCTTCCACAAGCTTGGAATGGCCGCC
The DNA here is from genome assembly GCF_055721145.1 of Bacillus sp. VA15. Taxonomy (NCBI): domain Bacteria; kingdom Bacillati; phylum Bacillota; class Bacilli; order Caryophanales; family Bacillaceae; genus Bacillus; species Bacillus sp. VA15. The sequence continues at coordinate 102,086 of NZ_JBVQPQ010000006.1, forward strand.
CCTTCTGAGTTTTCCGTTATGATCATCCGGATAAACGGCGAGCTGACTGAAAAAATCGAACAGCAGCTGCAATATTTGCAGGAAACGACCCAGCAGGTTCACGTGCTGCTGACAACCGTAGATTCCAATGAACTCATTATTTTAACCGCCCCTAAAACAGATCACCCTTTTCAAGATTTAAAGCAGTTTGCTTTAAGTACGCAAAAACAGCTGAAAGAACGTTATAAAATAGAAGACGTTTCTATCGCTTTTGGCGGAATATACCATTCTATTTCTTTTGTCTCCCGCTCCTATCAGGAGGCATTGTCTGTCTTAAAAGCAAAGGAACGTTTCGCAGAAGAGACAAAACATCTTTTCAGTTTTTCTGAGTTAGGCATTTATCAATACTTGGATATCTTAGATGAAAAACGGAAACAGACTGGATATTTTAACTATTCGCTTTCCAAACTGGAACAGTATGATCGAGATCACCAGTCAAATATGGTAGAAACGCTAGAGCGTTTTATTGAAGCAGACAGCAACGTGAATACAGCCTCCAAGATATTAAATATACACGTTAATACGTTGAATTACCGTCTCAAGCGTATCAGCCAGATTGCTGAAATCGATTTAAAAAATGTGAATCAAAAATTCACCATCTATTTAGATATCAAGCTTCGGCACATGGATTTGTGAAATTTCACAAATCCATGTTTTTTTATTTTCTTTTTCAAACAAAGAATTTTCTTAAGAATCAAGCTACACTAAAAACATCACAGATACAGGAGGAGACAGATATGATCATAGGGGTTCCTAAAGAGATAAAAAACAATGAAAACCGTGTCGCACTAACACCTGGAGGCGTTTCTCAGCTCATTTCAAACGGCCACCGGGTGCTGGTTGAAACAGGCGCGGGCCTTGGAAGCGGATTTGAAAATGAAGCCTATGAGTCAGCAGGAGCGGAAATCATCGCTGACCCGAAACAGGTGTGGGACGCCGAAATGGTCATGAAGGTAAAGGAACCGCTGCCGGAAGAATATGTCTACTTCCGCGAAGGGCTTGTGCTGTTTACGTACCTTCATTTAGCAGCTGAGCCTAAGCTTACACAAGCCTTGAAAGATAAAGGAGTTACGGCGATCGCATATGAAACGGTTAGTCAGGGCCGGACATTGCCGCTTCTGACGCCGATGTCAGAGGTTGCAGGCAGAATGGCAGCGCAAATCGGAGCTCAATTTTTAGAGAAACCTAAAGGCGGAAAAGGCATTCTGCTTGCCGGAGTGCCAGGCGTTTCTCGCGGAAAAGTAACGATTATCGGAGGAGGCGTAGTCGGCACAAACGCAGCGAAAATGGCTGTCGGCCTCGGGGCGGACGTGACCATCATCGACTTAAACGCAGACCGCCTGCGCCAGCTTGATGACATCTTCGGCCATCAGATTAAAACGTTAATTTCTAATCCGGTCAATATTGCAGATGCTGTGGCGGAAGCGGATCTTCTCATTTGCGCGGTCTTAATTCCGGGGGCTAAAGCTCCGACTCTTGTCACTGAGGAAATGGTAAAACAAATGAAACCGGGTTCAGTGATTGTCGATGTTGCGATCGACCAAGGCGGCATCGTCGAAACTGTCGACCATATTACTACACATGATCAGCCGACATATGAAAAACACGGCGTTGTCCACTACGCTGTGGCGAACATGCCGGGCGCTGTCCCTCGTACATCAACAATCGCCCTGACTAACGTTACTGTTCCATACGCGCTGCAAATCGCTAACAAAGGGGCAGCAAAAGCGCTCGCAGACAATGCGGCACTGAAAGCTGGTTTAAACACAGCAAACGGACACGTGACCTATGAAGCTGTGGCAAAGGATTTAGGATATGAGTATGTTCCTGCCGAGAAAGCTTTAGAGGATGAGTCATCTGTGGCAGGTGCTTAATGACATTGAGCTTGCAGAAAGATTTCTGCAGGCTTTTTTTATTTTTCAAAAGGAAAAAAGAGACCATTTCACGAACTAAAACGATGAAACTTGATCATAAAGGAGGATTCATATGGCTGTTCAGCAATATGGCGTGTTAAAAGGCATTGTCTTAGATATGAAGCGGGAAACTGATGATGACAGTCCTCATTTCCAAGTCAAAGTACTCGGTGAAGAGAATACGTATTACAGGTGCGCCATCAATGTGATGTCCAGTTCCGAGGAATCTGAAGTATTGTATTTGGCTGACGATCAGTTTGATTCAAGCTCAATTACCATCCTTCCGAACATGCCGTATGGATATACAAAGATCAATGAGGCAAACCGTGAAGTGGCGCTGGATTATGTGCGGGGCAATTTGTTTGACCCGGGAGAAATGAAGCCTTTGCCGCATGAAATCACGGGGCCTGATAATGATTTAAATGACTTTATTGAGACGTATATGAAGAAAGCGCAAGAAGAGAAAGCACCAGTTTATATATTCGGTTCAAAATTTGGGCCGGAACAGGCTGCAGATAAAATATTCGGTTTTACCCCGACCAACGGCATGCACAATATCCATATGAATCAAGGGAATGCAATGGATAGCCGCTGGAAAAAAGACAACGGCTCTTGGCATGACGGAGGCATTCTGATTCAATTCGCCGATCAGTGGGCCGCTGTGTTTTTAGCGTTTTTATCCCAATCTTGGTGTACGGATGAAAACGGAAACCCAGTCAGAGATTGTGATCATACCCAAACGTCTGCGTAAGATAGAAAAAGAGACTGCGGCAAGCAGTCTCTTTTTCATGCGATTACACATTTTCAACAGGCTTTAGGCTGTTGGGCCTCATATCGCTCCAATGCGATTGAATATAGTCCAGACAAGCTTCACGCCCTTTTTGCTCATGAACGACTGTCCAGCCGCTCGGCACATCTATAAAACCGGGCCACAGGGAATGTTGGCCCTCTTCATTGATCAGCACCAAATATGTGCCATCAGCATTTTCAAAAGGATTTGCCATCTCTTTCTTCCCCCTTATTTATTCATCTCTTCCAGTTTGACAGCGAGAACCTTGCCGATTTGAGCGAGCGGTTCCGGCTGACAAAGATCTTTATGGCGGCAGTCGATGTCGATTTGTTCAATTTGTCCGTTAATATAAGGCTTCCACGAATCCGGTTCAATCGGATCAAACCATTCAGGTATGATTGTTGATCTGAAAAACAAGACATTTCCACGGAAGGTTTTCGGCTTATATGAGCCTAAAATGCCGACAGAATTGACATACGTATTCTTCAGATTTAAAATGACCGATTCATCCAGGCTTGCAAGCGCGCTTCCGTCCCGGCGAAGAATCTCAATTGCCGTTTCAAAATCAAGCGGTTTGTCCCCTAAGCTGTCTGGGTCGTACCCGCCTAACGCCAGAAGGGCAATAAGCGCTTCCTCATCATCCGGCGCCTTTTTTATAGGAAGGAAGTGGTTCGGATAGGCGTCCAGCATCACCAATAGGGATACTTCTTCCCCTTGATTTTGCAGCTGGGTGGCCATCGCTTGAACGACATTCCCACCAAGGGACCAGCCCAGCAGATGGTACGGTCCTTTCGGCTGGATTGTTCTGATTTGTTCAATGTAGTCGGCAGCCATGTGGTCAAGTGTTTTCGGAAGCTCTTCCCGCTGCCCGATTCCCCGTGCCTGCAAGCCGTAGATCGGATACTCTGTTCCTATGTTCGTCATCAAACCGGCATAGCACCAGCTGAGTCCGCCTGCCGGATGCACACAGAATAAAGGAAGTTTGTCTCCGCTTGTTCGGAGCGGCAGCAGAACGTCGAGTGCGCTTTGGCTTGAGCTCATCTCAAGTCTTTCTGCAAGCCCGGCTACAGTCGGCGCTTCGAATAGGTTTCCGATGCTGAGTTCTACGCCGAGTGCTTCGCGAATGCGGCTCATCAGCTGTACAGCAAGCAAGGAATGTCCGCCTAAATCAAAGAAACGGTCATCAATGCCGACACGCGGCAAGTGAAGCACCTCCATAAACAGGTCACAGAGGATTTCTTCCTGCGGCGTTCTCGGTCCGCGTCCTGTCACGGCCGCTGCGAAATCCGGTGCGGGCAGCGCTTTACGGTCAAGCTTTCCATTCGGTGTCAGCGGCAATTCTTTCATCGTTACAAAGGCAGAAGGCACCATGTAATCTGGCAGTCTCTCAGCAGCATATTTGCGCAGTTCCGCCGTATCAATTGTGTCTTCCGAAGAAGGTATGACATAAGCTGCCAAACGTTTATCTCCCGGCTGATCCTCACGCACGATTACTGCCGCATCTTCAAGCTGCGAATGCTGAACTAGCGCCGCTTGAATTTCTCCTAGTTCAATTCGGAAGCCCCGAATTTTCACTTGGTGATCGGCACGGCCGACATAGTCAAGAGAGCCGTCGGCGCGGAGGCGGGCCACATCCCCAGTGCGATACATTCGGGTACCCGGAGGACCGAACGGATCAGCTATGAAGCGTTCTGCTGTTAATCCAGCCCGGCCTAAATAGCCTCGTGCCAACCCCGCTCCTGATACATACAGCTCTCCAGCAACACCCGGTGGAACCGGCTGCAAGCGCTCATCCAGCACATAAACACCAAGATCAGGAATGCCGCAGCCGATCAAGCTGTTTGCCCGTAAAGCTGCAATGCTTCGGTCTAATTCGATATAGCTCACATGCACAGTCGTTTCTGTAATACCATACATATTGATAAGCTGCGGTCTATTTTCAGGGTGGCGGTTATACCAATCCTCTAAACGGCTGAGTTCAAGCGCTTCTCCGCCAAAAATGATATAGCGCAGACTGAGCGCCTGACCGAGATCAGGCTGCTCCCGTTCCGCCTGCATCAACTGATAGAAGGCAGATGGTGTCTGATTCAGAACGGTCACACCCTCTTTGACAAGCAGGCGCAGAAACGCTTCTGGCGATCTGCTGACGTGATGAGGCACGATCACAAGACGTCCGCCATGCAGCAGAGGACCCCAAATCTCCCACACCGAAAAGTCAAACGCATAGGAATGGAACATGGTCCAGATATCGTCTGAGCTGAAATGGAACCAGTGATCAGTCGCTGCAAATAAACGCGTTACGTTTTGGTGAGGAATCATCACACCTTTTGGAACACCCGTTGAGCCTGATGTATAAATGACATACGCCGTATTCAAAGGAGAAAGCGGCTGAATTCTATCCGTATTGCTCGGATTCTCAGCAGGGTAGGTGTTTAGTTTCTCTGCCAGTTCTGGATCATCCAGCACGATTTTCGGCACGTTTTCCGCTGGCGGAATGTTCTCTGCAGCTTTTGTGTTCGTCATGATAAACGCAGGCTGCGCATCTTCCAGCATAAAAGCGATTCGGTCAGCCGGATAGTCAGGATCGAGAGGCAGATAAGCCGCGCCGGCTTTCAGCACCGCTAATAGCCCGACAGCCATTTCCAAAGACCGAGGCATGGCCAAGGCCACAAATTGCTCCGGTCCGACGCCTTCGCTGATCAGCATTCGGGCAAGCCGATTTGCGCTTTCATTCAGCTCTGCATAGCTCAGTGACTGATCTTCACAAACAACGGCAATGGCATCAGGACTTAAAGCAGCCTGCTTCTCAAACTGCTCCGGCAAACATGCGTGCGGAATCTTTTCAGAAACACTTTGCCAATCTGTCACCATGCTGCTACGCTCCTCCGGTGCAAGGATGTCCAGATTTCCGATTTGCTGGTCAGGATCAGATTCGGCAGCCTCCAGCAGGCGCATCAGACGGTCAGCAAAAGCCTGAGCAGTTTCCTGCTTGAAAAGATCAGTGCTGTACTCGAGCAGTCCTTCCAATCCGTTTGGAGTCCCGTCAGCAAGACGATTTTCACTGATTTCCAGCGTCAAATCAAACTTGGCAGAACCGACACTGTGGATCCGCAGGCTGCTTTCTATGTCAGAAAGATTCAGTTCAGCGTCCGGTGTATTTTGGAACGCAAACATGATTTGGAATAAAGGATGCGTCGCACGCGAACGAGCCGGATTGAGAACCTCTACGAGTCTCTCAAAAGGCAGATCCTGATTTTCATAGGCTGCCAGATTCACTTCCCGCACTCTGTCAAGAAGCTCACGGAAGCTTGGGTCACCGGACGTATCGGTTCTGAGCACCAATGTATTGATAAACAGCCCCACAAGATCGCCTAGCGCATCATCATTCCGACCCGCTATCGGGCTGCCGATCGGAATATCAGTGCCCGCCCCGAGTCTTGTCAATAAAGCTGCGAGACCAGATTGAAGCACCATAAACAGGCTCACTCTATTTGCGCGGGCCAGATCCTGCAATCGCTTGTGCAGCTCAGGCTCAATGCGGAAATGAATCGTATCCCCATCATGACTCGGTTCAGCCGGACGTGAATAATCGGTTGGCAGTTCAAGCTGATCAGGCAGATTCTTCAAGGTTTCTTTCCAGAAAGCAAGCTGTCCGGCAATCAAACTATTTGGATCATCCCCGCTTCCAAGCAGTTCTTGCTGCCAAAGCGCATAGTCTGCATATTGCACAGTAAGCGGCGCCCATTCAGGAGCTTTTCCGTGACAGCGAGCTGCATAAGCTGCTCCAAGATCGCGGGTCAGCGGTGTTAAGGACCAGCCGTCCCCGACAATATGATGCACGAGGAGAAGCAGCACGTACTCGTCAGGACCGATGACAAAAAGCTCAGCACGAAAAGCAGGTTCAGCTGCAAGATCAAAACTGTAGCGCACAGCTTCAGCAAACCGCTCAGAAAGCTCCTTCTCAGTAATTTCTGTAACATGTAAAACAGGCCTTGCTTGATCAGCGTCTAAAATATGCTGATAAGATGTCCCCTGTGATTCAGGAAAAATCGTCCGAAGGCTTTCATGGCGGCAGACGAGATCATAAAGTGCCGCTTGCAGCACTCCTTGGTCCAGCTCACCCGACAGACGGACAGCAACCGGAATATTATAAGTAGGACTAGGCCCTTCAAGACAATGGAGGAACCATAGCCGGCGCTGGGCAAAAGAAAGCGGAATTCTTTCAGGTCGCTCAGCTCTCTGCAATGCGGGGCGTATACTCTGCGCCTGATGAAGATGGGCAGCGAGTCCGGCTACTGTCGGTTCGTCAAATAGATTCGCGATACCGAGTTCGGCTCCCATTACCTCGCGAATGCGGCTCATCAGACGGGCTGCAAGAAGCGAATGACCGCCAAGCTCGAAGAAACTGTCATCAATGCCGACACGTGCCAAACCAAGAACCTCGGCAAACAAGTCACACAATATCTCTTCCTGAGGAGTCCGCGGTCCCCGATCGCTGACAGATGTGCTTAAATCAGGCGCCGGCAGTGCTTTCCGATCGAGCTTGCCATTAGGTGTTAATGGCAGTTCGTCCATCTCCACAAATGCCACCGGCACCATATAATCAGGCAGACTGGCACCCACATAACGGCGAAGCGCGGCAGTATCAATAGCTGAAGCAGCGACTACATATGCCACCAATCGTTTGTCTCCCGGCTGATCTTCCCGAACGACAACCGCGGCCTGTTCGATGTCCGGATGCTTGGCAAGCACGGCATCAATTTCTCCAAGTTCAATTCGGAACCCGCGAATTTTGATTTGATGATCCGCCCGTCCGATATAATCCAAAGACCCATCAGCGCGCCAGCGGGCCTGATCTCCGGTCCGATACATCCGAGCCCCCGGCGGTCCGTATGGATCTGCCACAAAACGCTCAGCCGTTAAATCAGGGCGGCGGAAATAACCTCTAGCCAAGCCTGTCCCTGCAATATAAAGCTCTCCGACAACTCCCGGCGGCACCGGCTGCAAACTGTTATCAAGCACATACACCTGCGTATTCCAAATCGGTTTGCCAATTGGCGGAACGCCCTTCAGCCCTTCTTCAAGAAAAGCTGCTGCAGACCAAATCGTTGTTTCAGTAGGTCCATATAAATTCGTGACTGGACAATGAAGCTCTTGAAGCGCCTGCAAAAGGCCGCTCGGCAGCGCCTCGCCTCCGACAAGCACTCTGAGCCCCTGAAGTGTCTCAGGTTTATTCGTCACCAGAGCATGCCATAGTGTCGGTGTCGCCTGCATGATATTGATATCGAAATATTCAATCATCTGAGCTAATGCCTGGGGCTCACGGATCGTTTCTTTTTTTGCGATCACGATTTGCGCCCCGCTGATAAGCGGAAGATATAACTCCAATGCTGAAATATCAAAAGCGACAGTCGTCACAGCCAACAGCCTGTCTTCTTCTCCTAGAGAAAATGCCTCCTGCATGGACAGCAGAAAATTGCTCAAGCTTTTCAGCGTAACAACGACACCCTTCGGCCTTCCTGTTGATCCTGAGGTATAGATGATATACGCAGGATGATCAAGAGAAACCGATAGATTCGGATTGTCAGGCGAATAGCGTTTTACAACCTCCTGTGTAACAGTCTGATCAAGCACAAGCTGCGGAATAGACAGGTCATCAGGCAGACGGGTTGCTATTTCCTCAGTCGTTATGATGCATGAAGGTTTCGCGTCCTCGAGCATGTAAGAAATTCGGTCAGCCGGAAACTCCGGATCAAGCGGAAGATACGCCGCACCCGTCTTTAGTACAGCAAACATCGAAGCCACCATCTCTGGAGAACGCGGCAGCGCCAAAGCGACAAATTGCTCCGGACCAAGCCCTTTTTCGATCAACAGATGCGCGAGGCGGTTTGCCTTTTCATTCAGCTCTTGATAGTTTACTTGAACGTCATCACATATGAGAGCGATACGTTCCGGCGTAAGGATTGCCTGCTTCTCAAACATGTCCTGAAGGCTGAGCAGCTTCTCAGATTTTGCCGTCTCATTCCATTCACGAATGACTTGTTTTTTCTCCTCTGGCAATAGAAGCTCCATTTGCCCAATCAGCATGTCCTCCCCGGCAGAAGCCGTTTGCAGCAGCTGTAAGATCCGCTGCTGATGAAGTTTAATATCTGACTTGCTGTATACCTCAGGATTCGCATCTACATCAATCCGCAGCCCGCTGCCGTCCGTTCTGTCATATACATTGATTGATAGATCATCGACAGGACCGGCTGAAAGGTTATGCGTTGTTCCTCGGGCCCCGGCAAAGTCAAGACCGTAATCAAACGGCATGAGGTTGATTTGCGGGCCAAATAATCTATGGTTTTCTCCTATTAATTTCAGATCACGCCGAAGCTCTTCATGGCGATACTTATGATGTCTCCGAATACTGCGGATTTCCCGGGAAATTTGCTGAATAAGTTCAGAAAAGCTCATTGAAGAGCTTACAGACAGCCGGAGCGGGAGAAGGTTCATCACCATAGCCGGCACATTCAGTGATGCGGACCCTATCCGTCCCATCATAGGCAGACCGAGCACAACATCCTCAGAGCCGGTCATCCGGTGCACATAAACAGCTGACACTGCAATCACGACTTCATGCCAGCTTCCTGAGAAATAGCGCGCCGATTCTTTTAATGCGTTCACATCAGATAGAGGCAAATACGCCGTTTGACGAAGAAAACTGTTAGATGTTCTTGGCGCACGATCAGCTAAACTCACAACTTCTGGTCCATCAGCAAAACGATCCAGCCAGAATTGGCGATCCTTCTCATACTGCTCTGATGCGCGATAATCTGTATCCTCCTCCAAAATGGCTTGGAGCGACCCAAAGGAACGATCTGTAGCTGATTGTCCTTTCATAAGCGCGGCATACGTACTTGCCACACGCTGGGCAATTAGGGAAAAGCCGAAGCCGTCAATCGCAATATGATGAATGCGCTGATACCAAAAGAAACGATCAGGCCCTGCTATAAACAGAGCTTCATTGAACAAAGGGTCATATTCTAAATCGACCGGCTTTGCCAAATCTGCTTTCATCCAGTTTAATGCTGTTTTTTCCGGATCAGGCTCAGAGCTGACGTCAATGACGTGCAGCTGTACATCCGGAGACGGGTTTATCATCTGCCAAGGCCCGTCCATATTTTCACCGAAGCGAACATGCAGCGATTCCGCTTCCTTTATCACGTGCCGCAAAGCTTCTTCAAAAAGAGCAATATTGATTGATCCATTGATTTCTATATATTCCGCTGTATTGTAGATTGGATTGTCCGGATCTAGCTGCTGAGCAAACCATATGCCGGTTTGCGCTCCGGTCAAAGAATATTGAAGGTCTTTTGTATCAGGCATCCGTTTGTTTACCCTCCTTTTATAAATAATCCGCGTTTGGCAGCACTTGCTGGCTGCGGGTTGTGAGCAGTTTCTGCCATTCTTCGATCGTCGGGCGTTCAGCCAGTTCCACGAATGTCACCTCGGCTCCTTCACGGCGCCATTGTTCTACCAATGTCATGATCCTTACCGAATCAAGCCCCCGGTCGAGCAAATCCTCTTGATCTGTAATATCTTCAGGTGTTTCTTGAAGAAGCTCAGCAATTTGTTTACGGATATTCTCACATGTAAACACTTCTTTGCCAGTGTTTACTGACGTTTTTTGAGCGTCTGCCGGCGCATTCTTCAGCTGATCGAGAAGACTGTCAGTCATCACGGTAAACGCACAGCGGCCAGCCGCATAGTCCAGCGCCATTTGATGTTTTTCTAATGAAAAATCAGCAACTGCATCTCCCACAAAAAAGGCTTCGATATCCTCCATAAATGCTTCACATGCTGTAACGAGACAGCCAATATGGGCGTAAATCCCGGAAATGATCAGCTGATCGCGTCCCTCTTTGCGCATAATATCCAGCAGATTCGTTCTCTTAAACGCGCTGTATCTCCATTTTGTCAGCACAAGATCAGCATCTTCCGGTGCCAGTTCGGTTATAATTTTCTCCTCATAAGGGCCGCTGTTTAATCCAGGACCCCAAAAGTCAGTCAGCAGCGCCCGATCAGCCGGATTTTGGCTTCCCGGCTGCGCAGTATAGACAACAGGAATCCCAAGCTGAGCACATTGATCCTTCAGCTTCCGTATATTTGCTGAAAGCTCTGTCACCGGAGAGGCTCCCGCTGTGAAAGCATCGACAAAATAGTTTTGCATATCGTGTATTAACAGAACTGCCCGATTTGGATCAGGCACCCATGTAACTTTGTTTTGTGGCATATCAGACACCGTCGGCATTTGATACGGCTGAATGGCAGGTATAGCCATTTAGAACACTCCCTCTCAAATTGTTGTTTGTTTTATTTTTTTGATCCTGCAAGAAGCTTCTCGGCAATGGCTTCACGAAGCGCTTTTTTGCTGACTTTTCCTACCCCTGTCTGCGGAAAGGATTCGACAAATTCAATGCGATCAGGGATTTTGTATGCCGCCAGTCCGCGCTCTCTCAAAAAAGCTTTGAGCTCTGCGGCTTTCGGGGCTTCATCCCGGGGAATAATGAACACACAAGATCTTTCGCCAAGAAATTGGTCAGGCATTGAGACCATTGCGGCATCATGGACAGCCGGATGCGCCAGAAGATGATTTTCTACCTCTTCAGCCGCCACTTTTTCTCCCCCGCGGTTAATTTGATCCTTCGCCCTGCCTTCAACGACAATATAGCCGTCTGATGTCAGCCTGACGATATCACCCGTGCGGTAAAAACCGTCCTCAGTAAAAGAAGCAGCATTATGCTCTTCTGCTTTATAGTAACCCCGAATCGTGTACGGCCCCCGTGTCAGCAGATGCCCTGTTTCACCAGGTTTTACGTCACGATCCTTATCATCCCAAACACGCACTTCATCATATGGGGACATCGGTTTTCCTTGGGTGTTGACAATGACTTCCTCAGAGTCATCCAGTCTCGTATAATTGACGAGACCCTCTGCCATTCCGAACACCTGCTGCAGCGTGCATCCGAAAACAGCTTTAACCTTGCGCGCAGCTTCAGCACTGAACTTGGCGCCGCCGACCTGCAGCACTTGAAGGCTGGACAGATCGTCATCGCGTGAGGATGCCGCATCCATCCATACCATTGCAAGGGGCGGAACAAGAGCGGTAATCGTGACTTGTTCCCGTTCAATCAAGGGAAATGCATCGTCAGGACTTGGAGAAGGAGATAATACCACTCTTCCTCCGGCGTATAACACGCCGAGTACCCCGGGCGAGCTCAGCGGATAATTATGCGCCATCGGCAATGCTGCCAAGTACACCGTGCTGTGGTCGAGCCAGCAAACCTCTGCACTCCGCCGCAGACTGTATATGTAGTCATCGTGAGTCCGCGGGATCAGTTTTGATAAGCCGGTGCTTCCTCCAGAAAGCTGAAGGAACGCCACATCAGAAGATTTGACTTCAGGCAGTTTTACAGGTTCTGTATGCAAAGCCTCCAGTGGCAAAAATTCCTCTGCCTCACCTGCGACAATGACATGTTTTAAAGATGGCAGTTTGCTTTGAACCTGTCTGGCAAGTGAACGGTAGTCAAAACCGGAATAAGAGTCGGGAATAATATAAGCAGCCGCTTCAGCAAACTCGCAAAAATATGTAATTTCACTGCTTCGATGAGAAGGCAGTGCGAAAACCGGAAGCGCCCCCAAACGGAAGAGTGCGAAAATGACTTCAAAAAACTCTGCGATATTCGGCAGCTGCACCACGACACGATCCATCTGTTGAATGCCGAGCTTCTGAAAACCGGCAGCCAGGCGATCAACCCTTGTGTCAAGCTCCTGATAGCTCCAATGGGTGTTTCCGCATGTAATGGCAATGCGATCGCCATGTTTAGCAGCCCGGTCCCTTAACAAATCTCCAAACGTCTCGCCCGCCCAGCAGCCGTTCTTCCGATATGCCTCAGCTAACTCTTCAGGCCAAGGAGTAAATCCATTCAGCATGTTGTATCCCTCCAGCAATTCATTCTGATCATATGTGATTCACGCCCATTGCCCGCAGCATTGTCCGAAACTTCGCGGATGTCTCCTGGAGCTCGTCCTCGGGTTTTGACCCGGCAACAACACCAGCTCCTGCATACAGGCGGAGTGAGCGTTCTTCTGCCTCTGCACAACGGATCGTCACGATCCATTCTCCGTCACCAGCATCGTCACACCAGCCGACCATGCCGGTAAAGAAACCTCGGTCAAACGGTTCAATGCTGTGAATCGCTTCTCTTGCAAGGTCAGTCGGTGTTCCGCAGACGGCCGGCGTCGGGTGGAGCGCCGCTGCCAATTCCAATGCGGTCACAGACGGGTCGGAAAGCTCTCCCTTAATCACGCTGGACAGATGCCACATCGTCTCCGTTTTGATGAGTGAAGGCTTTTCCGGTACATCCAGCGTCCGGCAGAAAGGCCGCAGCGCTGCCACAACCGCGTCAGCTACAACCGCGTGTTCGTGGAGATCCTTTGCGGAAGAAAGCAATTCATCAGCCCGGCGCTGGTCTTCAGCAGGATCGTTACTGCGAGGCCTTGAGCCGGCTAATGGATTGGAAACGACCTGAGTTCCCATTCTTGAAACGAGAAGCTCCGGACTTGCACCAAGCAATGTTCGGCGGGAAGGCGTTTCCGCTTCGCTGGACACGTCCGCGGCAAACGTGTAGCCATGTGTGTTATGCTGCGCCAGATGGCGAAGCAGTTCATCCGTCTGAATCGGTTCAGACGATGTCAAATGCAGCGATCTGGACAGGACGATCTTGCTGAGAGTCCCATCGGCAATGCGTGCCAGTCCTTGTTCGACACCATTTTTATACCCCTCTGGTGCAGGAACAGGTTCTATGTGGTATGTATGCTCAGGCTGCTGTTCCTTCTCCGCATGATCAAATTGTAGCGGTCCTGACCAGCGCACATCTTCAGGAACAACGAGCCGAGCTGCTTTTACATGATCAAAAGGAACAGCTCCGACAACAAGCGGACGGCTTTGCCCTGATTGCTTTGCTTGATTCAGCGTCTCTGCAATACGGCCAGAAAGGGTTTCTATTTGGTTTTGCCCGTCTGCTTCCGGTACGATTTCACATATGCCTTTCGCTAACAGTACGCGGTGAGGAGAAGCTAAGAAAAAAGCCCCCGGCTGATAATCATGAAGCAAATGCTCCGCTTTTGTTTGTGATATAACGTTTTGTTCCAACATTCTCATGAACCTCCTTTAAAATGAGTTACACGCCTAAGGTCGCGCCGCCATCTACGCATAAATTATGCATCGTAATATGCCCTGCTTGGCCAGAAACCAAAAAGAGCACGGCATTCGCAATATCCGAAGGCTGAGCCAGTTTTTTGAGCGGGATGCCTGTTTTAAATGTCTCAAGTGATCCTTTTATGACTTGCTCCGCTCCGTTTTCATCGGCCCATAATGACCACTGCATGTCTGTTTCCGTTGATCCGGGTGACACAATATTGCAGCGAATATTATATTCTGCAAGCTCAAGGCCAAGGCATTTCGTAAACATCACAGCCGCAGCCTTTGAAGAGGCATATGCCGCCATTGATGTCCTCGGCACACCGGCAGCATTCGATCCGACCGTTACAATCGAACCCGATCTCCGGTCCATCATATATTTACTGACTGAACGCGAGGCGTTAAATACACCAGTCGAATTCACCGAAAACGTGGCCTCCCATTCTTCGTCACTGAGTGAATGGATCAATCCCGGGCGAAGGACACCCGCTACATTCACCAAAATATCGATCGGCCCCATTTCACGTTCGATACGCGCCGTGATCTCGTCAATCGCCGCGCTGTCTCTCACATCCGCGGGAAAGGCTTCCGCACGGCAACCTTCCGCTTTGAGGCTGCTCACAACCTTTTCCAGCTTTTCAGGATTATAATCAACTGCCGCAATGTGTGCTCCTTGATCGGCAAGCTTCCGCGCAACAGCTTCACCTATCCCTTGGGCAGCCCCTGTTATAAAAGCAATTTTGCCCTTTATACCCATTGCATTCATGTCATCAATTCCTTTCTTCGCTTCAGATGCCGTACTGACATCCAGCGAAAAAGACTGTTGCGTCTTGAAAAGAAAAACGCAATTTATTGATAATGATTATCATTATCAATTATAAAAATAATCATATCCAAATGTCATGTGACAGTCAAATATAATTTCAGTGACTAATATTTTATTTTTAGAAGCAAGGCTGAGAATGTCTCAGCCCATTGAAATATGCGGTCCGTCAGGGTGAAGCGCAAAACGCAGCGCCCGGCTGACCAAAACAGGAAGAACCGAAATATGTCCTTCTCCTGAAAACTCACAAAATTCTGCCCGTATGCCTTGTTCAGATAAAACGGCCAGCCGCTTGTAAAGCTCCCTCGCATTATCGTTCATCCGGCTTTTATGGTGCTGCTCCAATTCTCCTGCCGCAATCAAAAGATTGATAGGCTGATTGTTTTCCTTGAAGCGTGAGACGAAATGGTCCGCTTTCTCGAGAATAAACGGTTTATTCCAATGAATGGACGGACTTCCCGCGATATAGGTTTGAAACGCACCCGGCTTTGTTAACAGCACCTGCAGCACGAACAGCCCGCCAAGTGAGTGACCAAAGATCGTTTGTCTGTTGCTGTCGATCTGGTAATCTCGTTCTATCTGCGGTTTTAGATCCTCTTCAATAAATCTGAAAAAGCCCTCTGCTCCGCCATGTTCCGGCCAATCTTTTCCGTCGGGTCTTTTTGGCAGCTTCGATTGAGCTGTCGGCATTGTAAAATCCCGGTGACGCGCTGAGGAGAACGGTTCTGCTGTCTCATAGCCAATGCCGACGATCACAGCAGGGATCACCCCGGTTTTTTCAGGACGGCGCCCCTGTATTCGCACGGCCTCTGCCATCGTTCCGAAGACAGAATTGGCATCCAGCAGATAAATAACCGGATAACCAGCGGGCGGCGGCGGCGTATTCGGTTTCGAGATAAAAATTTGATAGGCACGGTTTTCATTGCGTGAAGACATCATACGCACTTCCGTACCAGGAATGGTAAATGCGTTCTGTGTCCCGCCTTTCGCCCGATCTGTTTTCTCATTCATGCAGTACGACATTCCTCTCCTTAAACTAAATCACAATATATGATAATGATTTTCACTATCAACTAGACATCTCAAATAATAGGTTTTCTTCCAGAGAAAGTCAACTTTTTCCTAAATAAAAAAGGCACCTGCATCAAATAAGGTACCTGAAGACTATCAATATGGAAATAAAAACCTGATAAAGATGCATATTATCCTACTTGAAATAGAACCTTAATCCCATGTAAACCTTTGATTTTGCCAAGGATCGCCTCTCATGTGATAGCCGTTCTGCTCCCAAAAACCGGGGTGATTCTCTTTCGTAAATTGGATGCCGCGCAGCCACTTGGCGCTTTTCCAAAAATATAGATGCGGAAACACGCCCCGCAGCGGGAAGCCATGTTCAGGCGTTAAAGGGGCGCCATTATGCGCATAAGCCAAAAGTGAAGTTTCAGCCAAAAAATCAGCAAGCGGCAGATTGGTCGTCCAGCCCTCTTCCGCATGTAAAATGACGTAGCCCGCTTCTTCTTTTACACCCGCTTTTTCCGCTATATCACGAGCCCGCACGCCTTGCCATACATTATCAAGCCTTGACCAGCCAGTGACGCAATGGATGTCATTTTTCGATTCGTACTGAGGAAAGGCTTTGATATCTTCAAAGCTTAGCAGCATCGGATGGTCAACCAATCCGTATACTTGAAGATTCCATTTAGCCATATCCTCGTAATACGGTACATTTCCCGTATGAAGCACAGGAAATGAGGTTGTGACGTTTTGGTTTGGCGGGACTCTCCCAGATTGATCGGATTGTTTTGTTTTTCCGAAATACATACAGAACCCTCCTTTTTGTTAACCTTATTTCAGTTTATGTTGACAATATTTCCGTTCTTTATTACTCTATGATTGTGTATGTAAACCTAAGGGGGAACAACAATGAAACAACATAAACTTCGTGCGGGCGATATGGCGCTGATCGGCATGTTCGCCGCACTTATGGCTGTCGGCGCCAACATTACATCAGTGGCACCCTTTTTACAAGTAGCCGGCATTCCGCTGTCAATGCAGCCGTTTTTCTGTCTCTTGGCAGCCATGCTTCTTGGCAGCAAACGAGCAGGTATTGCCATGATTGTATATGCACTTGTCGGATTGGCCGGAGCACCTGTGTTTGCTCAATTTTCAGCAGGCTTCGCACCGTTTGCGGGAAAAAGCGGCGGGTTTATTATCTCCTACATCCCTGCAGCATTTGCAGCTGGATGGTTCTTAGAACGCAAAATTCAGCCGAGTAAAATCCGATTTCTGACTGCTTCTCTTATTGGAACAGCCATCATGTATATCATCGGGACTACCTATATGTATCTTGCACTGAAGCTGTGGATTCATACGCCAGTGAGCTACGGCACGGCTTGGGGCTTTATGACTTGGTTTATGGTAAAAGACACGGCGATGGCTGTGGTACTGGCGTTTATCGCACCTGCGATCTACCGCTCAATTCATAAAGCAACTGGCTTTAACAGAAATCACATATCATCCACGTAAAAACCGTTCTATTGGACGGTTTTTTTATCATAACGAGAAAAGGCTCCCCAGTAAAGGGGAGCCTTTTTCCTATAAAACAAGCGCCGCAACCCAGCCAAAGATGATAAGCGGGATATTATAAAATAAAAATGTCGGCACACAAGTATCCCAAATGTGGTGATGCTGGCCGTCTGCACTTAAACCTGAAGTCGGCCCAAGTGTGCTGTCGCTGGCAGGTGAACCGGCATCGCCAAGCGCAGCAGCCGCTCCGATAATCGCAACCGTTGCCATTGGGCTGAATCCGAGCTGCATGCAAAGAGGCACAAAGATCGTTGTGATCACTGGAATCGTCGCAAAAGAAGATCCGATTCCCATTGTAATGAACAAGCCGACAATAAGCATCAGCAATGCGCCCACTAACTGACTGTGCCCCATAATGCCAGCTGCTGTTTTAACCAGTGACTCGACATCTCCGGTTTTCGTCAATACATTTGAAAATCCGGCTGCAACGAGCATGACAAAACCGATAAAGGCCATTAAAACCATTCCGTCAGTAATCAGTGAGTCCGCTTCATCACGCTTCATCACACCGCTGACAAACAGGATAATCAGACCTGCCAGCGCTCCCATAATCATCCCTTCTACTCCCAATGTCTGAGATAAGTAGAGCTGGACGCCGAGTGACACTGCGATGGCAAGCACCGCGATAGCCAGGCTTTTTTTCGTATATGGAGAAGCATTCGCACCAGATATTTCTTTTGTTTCGTATGTTTTCGGTTTACGAAACACGATGATTGATAAAATCAGACCTACAACCATACCCGCAACCGGGATCATTAAGGCGTAAGGAATATCACCGAGAGATACGTTTAATCCGGCATCCGCCATATTGTCCTTCAGCATCCCCTGGAAGATTTGGCCGAAACCAACCGGCACTAAAATATAAGGTGCCGTTAAACCGAATGTAATCACACACGCGATCAGACGGCGGTCCATTTCAAGTTCATTAAAGATTTTCAAAAGAGGCGGAATCAGCACCGGGATAAATGCGATGTGAACCGGAACCACGTTTTGCGAAAAACAAGATATGATTAAAATAATAAGCACAATCAGCACTTTGGACAGTGCTTTTTTGCGGGTGTCTTCTTTATTTCCGATTAATTTAACGGAGGCTTCCACCATTGCGTCCGGAAGACCCGTTTTCGTTAAAGCCGCAGCAAACGCGCCAAGCATGGCATAGCTGACTGCAACGGTAGCATTTCCGCCAAGCCCGTCCGTAAAAGCTTTAACCGTTTCGCCAAGCCCGAGTCCGCCTGTTAACCCGCCGGCCAATGCACCTATAATTAATGCGATAACAATATTAACACGCAGCAAGCTTAAAACAAGCATAAGCAGCACTGCGATGACGACTGCATTCATGATAACCCTCCAAAAAATCCTTTAGTTTGCTAATGTAGTAGATAAATAAAGTACGAACGTATCTTATCATAACCGATGCACTTTAGTCAACTAAAGATTTTAGAAGAAAAAATCCCCGCTGCATTCCGCAGCAGGGATGTCACATTATTCGCTTTTATCTTCTTCCAATGTAAATCGTTCCGCAAGTGTGGCAAGTGTTCTGGCCATTACGCCGGTAGCCCCGGACGGCCCGAAGCAGGTTGCTTTATTGGAAATAGCTGTGCCCGCAATATCAAGATGAACCCAAGGCGTTGTTTCAGCAAATTCACCAAGAAACGTTCCTGCCATAATCGCATGTCCTTCACGTCCCGGCGAATTGCTGAGATCCGCCATTTGGCTGCTTTTCACACGCTTTTTATCCTTCTCTGTTATCGGCAGCTGCCAGATCGCCTCGCCGCACTCTTGTGCAGCATCAGCTACCTGCTGATAAAAGCTTTGATCATTTGTCATAGCGCCAGTCGTTTCTGTTCCTAATGCCACAACGACGCCGCCGGTAAGCGTAGCCACATCAACAAGAACTGACGCGCCATGCTGTTTCGCGTATGTAATGCCATCTGCTAGTACAAGCCTTCCTTCAGCATCCGTATTGAGGATTTCAATTGTTTTTCCGCTTAATGATACGATGACATCATCAGGCTTCATCGCCCCGCCGGAGATCATATTATCGGTTGACGGAATAACAGCCAGCACGTTTTGCTCGGGACGAAGCTCTCCGATGGTTTCCATAGCACCGAGAACTGCAGCTGCTCCTCCCATATCAGATTTCATGCCGACAATTCCAGATTTCGTTTTAATGGAATAGCCGCCTGTGTCAAAGGTAATCCCTTTTCCGACAAGTCCGACGACGTCTTCCCAATCCTTTTTGCCCTGGTACTTCAAAACAATCATTTTTGGGGGTTCGGTCGAGCCTTGGTTTACTGCAAGTATCCCGCCCATACCGAGCTCTTCCATCTCTGATTTCTCTAATATCTCACACTCAAAATCATATTTCGCCGCAAGCTCTTCTGCATAAGAAGCGAGGTCAGTCGCTGTCAGCATGTTTCCCGGCATATTTACAAGCGTTCTAGCCGAATTTGCCCCTTGCCCGTATGCCTGGCCGACGCGAAGTCCCGCCTGCACTTCTTGTATATCTTCATCTGTGACGGCATACACAGCTTCAATTTGTTTGTCAGGCTCATTTGATTTGTGCTTATAATCCTGCACCTCATAGGACGCAAGCAGGCAGCTCTCAGCTAAAGCATGAGCGGCATCGGCTGGAGGTACGTCTTCCGAAATAAACGTGTCAAGCAGGACTGCTGCTTCTTGTTTTCGGTCATTGTGAATGGCTTGAAAAACATGGGCAAAACGTTCCTTCGCCTGTTCAAACGAATAATTTGCTTCTCTCCCCAGACCAACGAAATAAATCCGTTTCATACCCGCAGAAGATGGAGGGAATACTTTTGATACTTGATTCGGTTTCGAAGAGACATCACCATCTTTTAAAAGCTGTGTCAGATGGCCTTCCAGCATTTCATCAATTTCCAATGCTTTGCCTGTCAACTGGCTTTTTTGAAAAAGCCCGACCACAAGGGTTTCTGTATGCTCTAATTGCTGAACCGCATAAAACATGAGGCTTACACTCCTAACGTAATGGGTATTTGTAATGAACAATGGTATAATAGGAAAAACATTCTTTCCATTACACTTATTTTATCAAACAACAGTCTAAGACTTGCTTTTTTCTTTTGAAACACGAAGGATTTTTTAAATAGAAAGGATGTCGCCTATGGAACTTTTAACGAATTTCCCTTTATTATCAAGCCTGGCCGCGATTATTTTTGCTCAGGTCATCAAAGTGCCCATTCAGTTTATCGTGTCCAGAAAACTGGACTGGTCGCTGGTCACAAGCACAGGCGGCATGCCGAGCTCTCACTCCGCGGCGGTCACCGCACTTTCTACAGGCATCGCTTTGGATCATGGTTTAGGCTCCTCTCTCTTTGCGGTTTCCGCCATTTTCGCCGTCATTACCATGTTTGACGCTACTGGTGTCAGGCGTCACGCCGGTGAGCAGGCAACAGTCATCAATAAGCTTGTCATTGATTTTAACCGCTTCGTAAATGAAGCAAAGGACTTCCCGAAGGCTGAAAATAAAGAAAAGCAAAAAAAGCTGAAAGAGCTTCTCGGACATCAGCCAATCGAGGTTTTTTTCGGAGGCTTAACAGGTATTTTACTAACATTGATACTCGCTTACTTTTTCATGTAAAAAACGCTCCAGCCATGGCTGGAGCGCTCAGATTGTTGACAAAATCCTAAAACGATTTAAGTTTTAGGATTTTGTCATCTTTTCAGCGTGATTGAAAACCCTTGAAGTCTAGGAAGGGCGAGCATCGGAGCACAGCGAATGTTCTAATTCGTGAGCACCGACGCACAGGCCTGACAACGAATGCGAGGGTTTGTCAACACGCTGAACGCTCCTGCTTCCGCTGGAGCGTTTTATTCTTTTACAGTTTTATATTGATTTCTGAACACCTGCAAAGATTTTGTTTCATTGAGCTTCTCAAGCTCATCCTCGGTGACCTTTCCCGTTCCCTTTTTAATCACATATACATCAAGGGTTTTTTTGCCCCACTCATTGTACACATCTTTGACGGTATCAAAGTACAGATCAAGGCGGTTTCCCTTAATAGCTGATCCTGTGTCGGCCACAACTCCGAGACCGTAGTTCGGAATGAATAAAATCGTGCCGATCGGAAAAACGGACGGATCAGCAGCAACCGTGGAGTATAAATCCCGTTTCACTTTCACACCTGAATATGTAAGCCCGTATAATGGATCGCCGGGCTTTTTTCCCGTCGATTCAACTCCTGCTGTGTAGCCTGTTGCTGTTACTCTTTGGACCGGATACTCGTCCCAGTCAAATGCTTCTTCTAACGGTTTTGTTTTATCCTTGTCCGCTGACATGGTTTGTGTTTTTTTCTGCTGCAATGCTTTTAATGTCAGTCCTGCATGCTTCAAGTGCTTTTCTTGATGTTCCTGCACCCATTTTGACAAGTCCTTCGCTTCGATTCCTGACACTGATAAAAATGTCGTGCCAAATGCAAGCAGAAATAAACAGGTCATCAGCAAACGTCTGATCATATTCAACATCATTCACCTCTCCTCCGAATCATTGTTCCCAATTGGAGAGAGCAATATTCAAAATGGCGAATGATCAGAAAGCACAAAAAAAGCTTTCTTTAGAAGAAAGCGGCATTTAAAACATTTGATATCCTCTTTTTCTGAGCATGTTGATCGCTATACCGGACACGATGGCGCCAGCCAAACCGCTGGCTAAAATCAGCACATCAGCAGCCGCTAATGATACGATACGATGAAACAGGCCAGCAAAGGATTCTCCCGGCGACTGGATATAGCTGACCAGCCTTTCCTTGCTAATAATGAAAAGGCATACAATCGGATAAATCACAGCCATAATCCAAGACATTCTCAGCAGCATGTTTAATAAGAAACCGATTCCAAAAAACAAGACAAAAAATAAAACAATTGAGATGATTACGACTGGCAGACTAATCAACCTATCCCACCCCCTGCGTTATTTTTAGTGTAACGCGGGGGCTGAAATAAAGTCAACGGCTGGAAAAAGAATGATTGTCTTTTCCTGTCCCCTGGCAAGACGGACAAGTTTCTGAACCACCGAGGATCAATTGAAAATACCCTTTCCCTGAGCAAAATGGGCATGCATGTGAAGCGGTTGTCGTTGCAGTTTTCACCTGATCATCACCCTTTTTTCTTAATTTTCTGATAATATATCATATCATACTGTCAACAATAAAGTCAGACCATGTGACAAATCTTTTGATGTAAGCGGAAACATACTTGTTTTCCTCACGTTATCTTTTTATTTTAGCGTTTTTTAATAAAGAAAACCCGCTTCCGCGGGTTTTTAGAAAAACTTGAACTTGCCTTTTTTTAGCGTCAGTCCGAGTCCGCCGATCAAAAACAGCGAGCGGTTATCGATGACTTTTTTCATAAACGAAGCCGGTGTGCCTTTCAGCTTTCTGCCATAAACGACCCCTACCGCGTTATGTTCGCCAAGAGAAGCCACCGTTCCTTTAATGTCCGGCTTGAATTCCTCAAGCTCTCCGCCTTTAATGAGCCTGCCAAGATTCTTAGCAACCGTTATTCCCTGCTGCATCGCAATTTGCGCCGTCGGCGGATACGGGCGCTCCGTATCTTCATTCATAAATAGCGAGCTGTCACCGAGAATGAAGACGTTGTCATGTCCGGGTGCGCGAAGGTCAGGATTGACTTTGACCCGGCCGCGCATATTTTCAAAACCGGCTTCCTCCACAATCGGATGGCCGCGGACACCTGCTGCCCATACAACGGTTTGCGATTTGATTTGCTCTGGTTCTTCATCTTTTTTCCCGACTCTGACTCCTTCCGGTGTACATTCTTGTACAGCCGTGCCGATCTTGAACTCAACTCCATTTTCCTCTAGATAATGTACGGCGTAATCAACAAGCTCAGGATCAAAGCCAGGCAAAACGGTCGGCGCTGCTTCTACACAAATAATGCGGACGAGACCCCTATCAACGTCATACTCCTTGCAGAGCTCAGGCACGCGGGCTGCCAGCTCGCCGAGAAATTCAATTCCCGTAAATCCGGCTCCGCCTACAACGATCGTTAACCTGTCCGGCCGTTTTTCCGCTTCCGTATGATAAGTCGCAAACTGCAGCTCAATATGTTCCCGCAGCAGACGCGACGTGTTGATGTTGGCAATCGGAAACGCATATTCTTTCAAACCTTTAATACCGAACGTTTCGGGCACCGCGCCGAGACCGATGACTAAATAATCGTACTGCAGCTCTCCATTCGCAAGCACAACTTTTTTCTCATCAGTTTTGATTGCCTTTACGGTATCCTGTACAAAATTGACCCGCGACTGGTTGATTACATCTTTTATCTGATAACGGCAGCGGTCATGATGGAGCGTACCCGCGCTCGCTTCATGCATCCATGTCGTTTCATAATGATAATTGTGTTTATTCACAAGCGTAATATCAGCATCATTCGGCCCGACAAACTTTGTCAGCCTAGTTACCGTCATCAATCCGCCATATCCTGCACCTAAAATCACGATTTTGGGCTTATTCAATGCCATCACATCCACCTTCTCTTTTTTTGCTTTTGTTAGACGCATAATAAAAACATCATTTGTGTTAGCTTCAGCTTATTGGCGGGATTTTATGAAATATATTGAAAAGTTTTTTGTGAAGTCCTCACGCATAGCACTACTATCATATTTATCCGGCTGGCCCAGGAAACATTCAGAAAAAGATCAAATCATTTGGTTATCATCGTATCGGCCTGCGGAAATATTTTCAAGAATGGATGCGCACGCGATACACTCACGATTTTTTCTGCTGACTCGTCAATTTGAACGGCAATATGGTATAATTAATAACAATTTTCATTTAGGAGGCATTTTTCGTATGCGAGAGGATACAAAGGTTTATGATATTACAATTATAGGCGGGGGACCGGTCGGCTTATTCACCGCTTTTTACGGAGGCATGAGACAGGCAAGCGTCAAAATTATCGAAAGCCTGCCTCAGCTCGGCGGACAGCTTAGCGCCCTATACCCTGAGAAATATATATACGATGTAGCGGGATTCCCGAAAATCCGCGCACAAGAGCTTATCAATAACCTAAAAGAGCAAATGGCGAAATTCGACCAAACCATTTGTCTGGAGCAAGCGGTTGAATCTGTTGAAAAACAAGCGGACGGCGTGTTTAAGCTTGTGACAAATGAAGAAACTCACTATTCTAAAACAGTCATCATCACTGCAGGAAACGGCGCATTCAAACCGAGAAAGCTGGAACTTGAAAATGCCGAGCAGTATGAAGGCAAAAACCTTCACTACTTCGTTGACGATTTGCAAAAATTCGCCGGCAGACGCGTTGCGATCCTTGGCGGAGGAGATTCAGCGGTTGACTGGGCGCTTATGCTTGAGCCGATCGCAAAAGAAGTATCCATCATTCACCGCCGCGATAAGTTCCGCGCGCACGAGCACAGTGTGGAAAACCTTCATGCGTCGAAGGTTAATGTCCTGACACCATTCGTCCCTGCGGAGCTGATCGGGGAAGACAAAATTGAACAGCTTGTGCTTGAAGAAGTCAAAGGCGATCGCAAAGAGATTTTAGAAATCGATGACTTAATCGTCAACTACGGTTTCGTTTCATCTCTTGGCCCGATCAAAAACTGGGGTCTGGACATCGAGAAAAATTCTATTGTTGTCAAATCAACAATGGAAACAAACATCGAAGGCTTCTTTGCCGCAGGTGACATTTGCACATACGAAGGAAAAGTCAACCTGATCGCAAGCGGCTTCGGCGAGGCACCGACAGCAGTGAACAACGCCAAAGCTTACATGGATCCGAAAGCCCGCGTACAGCCTCTTCACTCAACAAGTCTTTTTGAAAATAAGTAATAAAAAAAGGAGTTTGTGTCAGCGACACAGCTCCTTTTTTATTTGAAGATATTTATATAATTCATCGCAGTTCCAATAACCAGCGCAATCACAAGTGCTGCGACGATCCAGATCATTGTCATGATAATGCGGTCTTGGATCTTTTGGGACTTCGGTGTTTTTCCTTCGTTTTGAGTCATTTGATTCGCTCCTTTCACATGTCCATCTCATAAAGAAAGCCTGGTGCTGAACGACCAAGCTTTGCTGAACGTATATCATTCGCGTTTTAATCCGCTCTCTAAGACTTTTCGTTAAGACTATGATACCCAAACTCACCGAGCATGACAAGCTTCGACACTTGAACGTACATGCCAGCAAATAAAAACGTTTGACATCCTAAATAAAACAGAGTACATTATAGAAGGCGAACATTTCATAATTTATTGTTTTAAATATTCGTTTTTAGGAGTGAAAAACATGGAAAACGTATTTGATTACGAAGATATTCAGCTAATTCCTGCAAAATGCATTGTAAACAGCCGTTCAGAATGTGATACATCCGTACGTTTAGGCGAACGTACATTTAAATTGCCCGTCGTTCCTGCCAATATGCAGACGATTATAGATGAAAAGCTAGCAATTCAATTAGCCGAAAATGGCTACTTTTATGTGATGCACCGATTTGAACCTGAAACACGAATTGATTTTATTAAAGATATGAACGCACGCGGATTATTCTCTTCTATCAGCGTGGGCGTCAAAGAAGAGGAATATGAATTTGTCTGCCAGCTGGCAGAAGAAAATCTGACTCCTGAATACGTGACAATAGACATTGCCCACGGGCACTCAAATGCTGTCATTGAAATGATTCAGCACCTAAAAAAACATTTGCCGGACAGCTTTGTTATTGCTGGCAATGTCGGAACGCCGGAAGCGGTCAGAGAACTTGAAAATGCTGGAGCGGATGCCACTAAGGTCGGCATCGGACCGGGAAAAGTATGTATTACGAAAATCAAAACCGGCTTCGGCACAGGGGGCTGGCAATTAGCGGCACTGCGCTGGTGTGCCAAAGCTGCCAGCAAACCGATTATCGCGGATGGCGGCATCCGTACACATGGAGACATCGCAAAATCAATCAGATTCGGCGCAACGATGGTCATGATCGGTTCACTATTTGCCGGGCACGAAGAATCACCAGGCCAAACGATCGAAAAAGACGGAAAGCTCTACAAAGAGTACTTCGGCTCAGCCTCTGAATTCCAAAAAGGCGAAAAGAAAAATGTAGAAGGCAAGAAAATGCACGTGGCACATAAAGGCTCAATTAAGGATACGCTGATTGAAATGGAACAGGATCTGCAATCTTCTATTTCTTATGCAGGCGGAACGAAACTTGACGCCATCCGCAATGTGGATTATGTGATTGTGAAGAATTCGATTTTTAATGGGGATAAGTATTAAAAATAAAAAACGCCAAGTCATCGGTTCTCCGCTTGAGTTGGCGTTTTCTGCTACTTCTTCAGCAAAGTAAGCTTATATTTGCTTTTTGAATTTATTTTCCATCAGTTCTGCCATTTGTTTTGCATTTGGATTTTCTTCATTTTGTAACTGTTCAATGATGTTCATATAATCCGTTTCATTTCGGTTCTGGCTTAATTTATATGCTGCTTGAATGTCTTCCACCTTAATCTTAAATCCAACGATACCTTTCAATTCACTTTCTAAGAGTTTTGGAGAAAGTTTATCCCATAAAACAGGATTTTTACGATGTTTTTCGTATTTCTCCAGCATCATTGTTAATTCTTCTACTAATTCATCTTTCTCTAGGATACTTGCTTTTCCATACATGTGAACAGCCTGATAATTCCACGTCGGAACATTTTCACGCGAATACCAGGAAGAAGAAATATAAGCGTGCGGTCCCTGGAACATGACAAGCACTTTTTCACAGGCTTCAAACGTTCTCCACTGAGAATTTCCATAAGCAAAATGCCCAGTAATATAGTAATGATCGCCTTTTTTATTGAATCCTAACGGCAAATGAGTGGCAATTGGTTTTCCTTGTTCTGTTGTGACAATCGTACCAAAGGAGTTTTCTTGTACAAAATTCCAAATTTCTTCCGCATTTGTGACCTTAAAATATTTTGGAATATACATCATCATCCATCCTTCGAAAAAAGTTATATGAGTGTTTTGGCCATAATAAAGTCCGTTTGTTCTTCATCTCCCATATAAAAAGAGTGGGCCCCAGTTTGAACAAACCCCATTTTCTTATAAAACGCAATGGCATTTTCATTTCTTTCCCATACACCTAGCCAGATTTTCTTTTTATTACGTTCTATAGCAATTTCTATAGCTTTATTCAGCAGATATTGACCAAGCCCATGTTTTTGAAATTTGTTCTTTATATAAACTCTCTCGATTTCAAGTGATTCATCACCCATTTTTTCAGACTGAGCATCATCGGTGTTGACCTTTAAATATCCAGCGACTTCATGATTAAAATAAACAAAAAAGAACTGTGAAGACGTATTGGATAATTCCTTTTCCAACTGTTTAGCGTTAAATGCACTTTCCAAATAGGCTTTCATATTTTCAGGTGAATTCTGATCTTTAAATGTATCGTTGAATGTTTCAATACTAAGTTCTTGGAGTATTTTTAAATCTTCACGGCTGCACTTTTTTATATTTATCGTCATTTAAAAATGTCGCTCCTTTATATAATCAATAGTTTCTCGTGTTTACTAAATTTCCAGTCCTTTTCTATTTATAAATGAAAATACATTTTTCCTTTCTCTGTTGTAAAAAGTTTTTTTATAGTACGAGATGCTTTTGTTCGATCTACTAATATCATTTCGGCTAACTTTTCTTGATACTCTTGGGTTTGCACATATTCTGACAAGGTACAGACACTGCCCTTGCTACCACTCCCTTTCACGAAGAATCTCTCTCACCATCAACTCCTCAAACGTGTATTTTGTTGTAAATGCAATAAAAGTACCATGCGTTAAATATAACTCAACTTTGTTGCATTTACAATAAAAATACAGATGAAGGAGGTCGAGTTAAAGTAAAATTTATCTGCTGAAACTCTCATAACTCTTGATCGTTCTGATTTTACGCCATAATAAAAAACGCTTTCCTTAACGATGGTTTATCGCTAAGAAAAGCGTCATGAACAATCTTACGGTTAATCGTGGAATGCAATCACGCAATCCTCCGAAACAGGTGAGATGATCAATTCATATCTCGAAATATCGGGTAGCGCCTAGCACTCTTCAGGCGTACCTGTATTCGTCGCTGTTCTAAAAGAAGAACCGCAGCCGCATGAAGCGATGGCGTTTGGATTGTCGATAGTGAAGCCTCCGCCGAGCATGGATTGCTTATAATCAATCACGGTACCGTTCATGATATCAAGGCTTTCCTTGTCAACAAGAACAGTAATGCCGTGCTGATCAAACATGCTGTCTGATTCGCCCTTTTCATGCTCAAAGCCCATGCCGTAAGAAAGGCCGCTACAGCCGCCGCCTTTGACGCCGACACGCAGAAACGCATTTTCTTCTTCATGCTCTTTCATCATATCTTTTATATGCAAAGCTGCTGCTTCTGTAATTGTTACCGGGTTGCTCATCTTTGTGAACCTCCTTTTAAAAACCGGATGTTGTCTTTTATTATAAACATGATTGGTCCAATTCTCAAACAAGGTGTTTTACAAGAAATAGACACCCTCACAAACGGTCTCTGCCGGCCCTGTCATCATCACATGGCCGTTGTCTTTCCAGTTAATCACCAAATCTCCGCCTGCTAAATGCACCGTAATGTCCTGATTTCGTTTTGATACGCCGTTTAACACAGATGCGACGGCTGCTGCACAAGCTCCTGTCCCGCATGCCTGAGTTATGCCTGATCCCCGTTCCCAGACGCGGAAATGCAGTTCATGTTCATTCACGGTTTCGACGAATTCCACATTGACGCCTTCCGGAAATCTCGGATCTTTCTCAATCACCGGCCCCAGTGTCGTCAAGGGTGCCTGTTCAATGTCAGCGATCGGAAAAACGATATGGGGATTTCCCATTGAAACAGCAGTGCCTGTTAGTTCAGCTTCACCAAATGTCATGGTTTCATTGATCGTGTGCTCTTCTCCGCCGCCAAGCATCGGAAGTTCGGCTTTTGTCAGGCGCGGTTCACCCATATCGACAGTGACCACATTTACTTTTCCGTTTTCAACTTGAACCTCCGCTTTCACAAGCCCGGAGAGGGTTTCAATCAGAAAAGATGTTTCCTCAACCAGCTTATGCTCATACGCATATTTTGCGACGCAGCGCAGGCCGTTGCCGCAGTTTTTCCCTTCAGACCCATCATTATTAAAAATGCGCATTTTGACAGGCGCTTGATCTGAAGGGCATATTAGGATCATTCCGTCGGAACCGATCCCTGTATAAACAGAAGAAACCTGAACTGCAATCTCAGACAGTTTTTCTTCCGGAAGCTGTTCTTCAAATTGATTCACATAGATATAGCTGTTTCCCAGGCCGTGCATTTTGGTAAATCGAAATGAGTTCATAGGTGCCTCCAACTTTTTTTCTTTTTCTTAGTATAAAAGCTATTATAAACGGACACAATACAATTATCCCCCGTTTTTCATACATAAAAGCTCCTTGCACTGTCGCAAGGAGCTTTTATTGTTTATATAAACATGCCGGCAATGGCTGCGCTAAGCAGATTGGCTAATGTTCCCGCAAGAACAGCCTTCAAGCCGAGGCGTGCGATATCCGAACGGCGGCTAGGTGCTAAACCGCCAAGTGTACCGAGCATAATTGCAATTGACGAAAAATTGGCGAATCCGCATAACGCGAAACTGATAATGGTAGCGGTTTTCTTAGAAAACTCGCCGATGTGCGGACCGAAGTTAGAATAAGCGACAAACTCATTCAACACCAATTTCTGGCCGATATAGCTTCCCGCCTGCAACGCTTCATGCCATGGCACGCCAATCAAAAAGGCGATTGGGGAAAACACATAACCGAGAATGGATTCTAATGTGACGCCTTTTAAACCGACCAAGCCGAAAACTCCGCCGAGAATACCATTTACTACGGCGATTAATGCAACGAACGCAAGCAGCATCGCTCCAACGTTTAAGGCAATTTGCAGACCTGTTGACGCTCCCTTTGCAGCTGCGTCAATGACATTGGCTGCGCCTGCGCCTTCGCCTTCATCCATATTAAAATCGCTTTTTACGGTTTGCGGCTTTTCCGTTTCGGGAATAATCAGTTTACCAAAGACAAGACCCGCTGGAGCAGCCATAAAGCTGGCCGCAAGCAGGTATTCAATCGGAATGCCGAGAAGCGCGTACCCAAACAAGGTAGAACCCGCAACAGCCGATAGACCGCTCGTCATAATCGTGAATAATTCAGAGCGCGTCAGCCCGGCTATCAGGGGTTTGATCACTAACGGAGATTCTGATTGTCCTACAAAAATATTAGCAGCAGCCGCAAGAGATTCCGTTTGGCTTGTCCCAAGGAGCTTTGACAATCCGCCGCCAATGACACGGAATATGAGCTGCATAATTTTCAAATGATATAAAACTGCAATCAGTGCTGAGAAGAAAATGATAACAGGCAGTACACTTAATGCAAATGCCGGACTGTCGCCGACTTTCAGAAGCGGTCCAAAAATAAAGCTGATGCCTTCATTCGCATAATCAATCAGAAGCTGTACACGGCTTGAAAACCATAAAAAAACAGCGCGTCCCGCTTCCCATTTCAACACGATGTATCCAAACGCCACCTGTGTACATAAACCAACGATGACGGTTCTTATCTTAATATTGCTTTTCTTTTCTGAAAATAAAAACGCGATAGCAATGATCGCAACTGCGCCGAGCAGTCCCCACAGAACACTCATGAATACACCTACACCTCTTAAAATTTTATTTAAAAAAATATCTTTTATACGATAACAATAATATTTTTTGATGTCTACACATTTTTTAGTTCTTTTGGACGACAAAATAAAAAAGGGCCTGTCCCAGGCCCTTTTCTTTTAAAACATTGGATTTTCTTCAATAAATGTATATATATTCTCAACAAGCTCAGCAGGCGTTTCACCCATGACAACTTCTCCGTTTACAAGAGCGAAAAGCGACTCCATGCATGTCCCGCAGTAGCTTAAACAGCCGTATTCAAGGACATCCAGGTTTGGATCCTTCTCCAAAATCGCCCGGGCTTCCTGAGAGCCGTGAGCCAGATTGCTAACACAAAATTCAATCATTGGATTCATGCGGTTTCACCTCACATATGTCCATTATCGCGAATTTTTCACCATTCGTCAAAGACAACGGATTGTTCAAAATTTATTATCGTAACATATCATTACTCGAATAACGTTTTACTAATTTGTACTTTCAGGCTAATTTGTAGGTTATTTTCAAACTATTATTGTGATTTTAGATCAAATTCGATATAATTCTAGATGTTATTTTACATAGTTCGTATTTTCTTCAATGTGTCTATCATACTCTTCGGATTAAAGGGGAATTCAAATGAAAAAATTGGTCTTGATCGGCGGAGGTTACGGGAACATGCGTGTTCTTCATCGCTTATTGCCAAACCAGCTGCCTGATGATGTTTCAATCACGTTAATTGACAGAAATCCTTATCACTGCTTGAAAACAGAATATTATGCCCTTGCCGCAGGCACAATTTCTGACCATCATATCAGAGTGTCATTCCCAGAGCACCCTCGCCTGGATGTCCAATATGGTGATATCTCATCAATTGATATTGCACAAAAACAAGTGCTGTTCCAAGATCGTGAACCGATTTCTTACGATGACGCTGTAATCGGGCTCGGCTGCGAGGATAAATATCACAACGTGCCGGGAGCGCCTGAATTCACCTACAGCATTCAAACCATCGACCAGTCCCGCGAAACCTATCAAAAGCTGAATAACCTGAGCGCTAATGCCACTGTCGCCATTGTCGGAGCGGGCTTAAGCGGCGTTGAGCTTGCAAGTGAACTGAGAGAAAGCCGTGATGACCTGAACATCATTCTGTTCGACCGCGGTAATCTCATTTTATCAAGCTTTCCCGAGCGTTTGAGCAAATATGTGCAAAATTGGTTCGAAGAGCACGGTGTCCGCATTATTAACAGGGCAAATATCACAAAAGTTGAAGAAGGCATTGTGTATAACCACGATGAACCGATTTCTGCAGACGCCATCGTGTGGACAGCCGGCATACAGCCGAACAAAGTCGTCAGAGACTTAGATGTGGAAAAGGACGCACAAGGGCGTATCGTATTAACGCCTCATCACAATCTTCCTGGTGATGAACATCTGTACGTTGTCGGCGATTGCGCCAGCCTCCCTCATGCACCGAGCGCCCAGCTGGCAGAGGCTCAAGCAGAGCAGATTGTCCAAATCTTGCAAAAACGCTGGAATGGAGAAGCCCTTCCAGAATCAATGCCGCAGTTTAAGCTGAAAGGCGTCCTCGGTTCACTCGGAAAAAAAGCCGGCTTCGGTCTTGTTGCTGACCGCCCGCTGATCGGCCGTGTTCCGCGCATGTTGAAATCCGGCTTGCTGTGGATGTACAAACACCATAACGGTTAATGATAGAGAAGAACCGCTGATCATTTCAGCGGTTTAAATGATTACAAACGGCTAAAACGGTTTTAGTTTTAGCCGTTTTCATCTTTTCAGCGTGTTTGAAAACCCTTGAAGTCTAGGAAAGGCGAGCATTGGAGCGGAGCGAATGTTTTAATTCGTGAGCACCAACGCACAGGCTTGACAACGAATGCGAGGGTTTGTCCACACGCTGGAACCGCTGATCATGTCAGCGGTTTTCTGTATACCCATGCTTCTCCATTTCCTCATAAACGTCTTTTAATTTCGGATTGCCTTCACCAACAATTTTGTCTTCTACAAGAACAAGCGGATAAAAATACTCGTCATTTCTGATTTTTTCCGCAAGCTCTTTTGCAAGTTCATTGTCAGGCGGCTCATAAATATCGATGTATTGCATCGCAAAAGGCTGATTTGGATATTTTCTTTTCAGCGCAGCCTCAAGCCACTCGTATGTATCCTTGGCCGTCGGCATATTGACACAGCTTGCACAAACGGTTTCTGCCCCGTACACGCTGAGCACGACAGGTTTTGTCACTGGAAACGCCTCCTTCCCCCTATGTATGTCCTTTCTTTCAGTATACAGAGCCAAAAGACGTTTTTATAGAAAAAAACCGTTTTTGTGTTCAAGTCTTAATGTGCTATAATAGGGAAAGCAACTTTGCAAACCAAACAATAGATTTTTATTGTTACACTGAATATAATGGTTTTATGATGACGAAAGGAGCGAATGTCATGACTGAAGTTGAAATGAAAGAACAGGTGCAGGAAGTACTGGACAAACTTCGTCCGTTTTTACTTCGTGACGGCGGTGACTGTGAGCTTGTAGACGTAGATGAAGGTATCGTTAAGCTTCGTCTTCTAGGCGCATGCGGCAGCTGCCCAAGTTCAACAATTACGCTGAAAGCCGGAATTGAACGCGCTCTTCTTGAAGAAGTGCCGGGTGTCGTTGAAGTAGAACAAGTCTTTTAATAAAGCAGCCAGGCTGATCGTTAATCAGCCTGGCTTTTTTATTAGAGATATTGATCAAACCATGAGCTTATATAATTCAGGCGCTTGATCCGCTGTACCGGGTGTCCGCTGCGTGACAAATTGTGCGACGCTTTCGGAAAACGGACAAGCATCGTTTCCTTGCCCATTTTTTTCAGAGCAATAAATAGCTGCTCCGCCTGCTCGATCGGGCACCGGTCATCTCGCTCGCCATGCAGAATCAAAAGCGGTGTCTCCACGTTTGCTGCGTATTTTAAAGGGGAACGGTCCCAGAGCTTTTCTGTGTCTGCAAACATGTCATGCTCTAGCTGCCAGTCTGTAAAGAAATAGCCGATATCACTGACGCCATGAAAGCTGATCCAGTTTGAAATCGAGCGCTGGGTGACAGCGGCTTTAAAGCGGTTCGTCTGTCCAACGATCCAGTTGGTCATAAATCCTCCATAACTTCCGCCCGTGACACCGAGCCGCTTAGGATCAATCTGCGGATCTCGTTTGATAGCCTCATCCACAGCCTGCATCACATCCTCATAATCCTTTCCTCCATAATCTCCTCTGACGGCATTCACAAATTCCTGCCCGTAACCGTGGCTTCCTCTCGGATTGACATAAACCACTGCGTATCCTTTCGCCGCCAGCACTTGAAATTCATGAAAATATGTATGCCCGTACATCATGTGCGGACCGCCGTGTATGTTGAGAATAAGAGGATATGAGGTTTCACCTTCCGCCTGTGCAGGCTTCATCAGCCAGCCGTTCACCGTCACGCCGTCTTCTGTGACATATTGAATATCTTCAGGTATTGAAATCGTATGCTCGCCGACAAACTTGTCATTCGCGCCAGTCAGCCGTTTCTCTTCCTGCCCAAGCGGGAGGCTGTAAAGCTCGCTCGGTCTGTCCGGCTTTGTCACACTGGCAATAAAGTGTTGTTCGTCAGGTGAAATGGAAAAACTATTGATGTACTCTTTTTCGAGACGAATCGGATACACAAGGCCTTCAATCGAAATATAATAGATTCCCGTACTGCCTTGATCTGTGCCGATGACATAAAACCCATGGCTGTCTTTCGTCCAAACCGGGCGCTGTTCGGCACCTCCGATCAGTGAATCTCCAATGAGCGCATCCGCTAAATGAACGTCAAGCATTTCAGTCAGACATGTAAGGTTGTCTTGTTCGATATCATAGAGCCACGCCTTTTCGAACGTTGCATTCTGATATTCCTTTTCATGTCCAAGCAAAGCAAGATACCTTCCGTCCGGTGAAAATGAGCTTGGTCCGAATGAGCCGCGATGAGACGTAATCTGCTTGAGATCTCCAGTATCCAGCGACATCATGCAGACATCGTGCGGCTTGCTGGCATCGTCCGTTTCAGTCAAATTAGCTGAGAAAACAAGCGATTTGCCGTCAGGAGAAAAAGCAGGGTCGCCATGATCGGCTTTGTGATTTGTCAGCTGCTTCACCTTACCAGACTTCACGCTGACAAGCACAAGCTGGGCATACGCACCTCTCGTCAGCCCTTTGCCGTCCCGTTTATAGGCTAGACCTTGAACTTCAACAGGTTCAAAGCTGTCCGGCTCCGTTTTCTCTCGATCATTAATACTTTCTCCCTCTCCTAAACTGACAGTAACAAGCACCGATTCGCCATCCGGGGACCATATTGGCTTTGACACGCCATACGGGATATCAGTCAGTTTTCTTGCTTCCCCGCCTTCAGCACTTATGATATACAGCTGTGCTGCATCGCCTTCACGATCAGAAATAAAGGCAAGCGTGCGCCCGTCCGGAGACCATCTTGGGTCCGTGCACCGCTTTTCTCCTTGTGTCCAAGGAACAGACCTGCCTGTTTTCGTTTCATAGATCCATATATTTGATGTATACGAATCTTTCTCTTGATTCACTTGTGACTGGACATATGCGGCACGGATGCCATCTGGGGCGTATTGAGGATCGGTTACAGAGACAATCGCTGTGATGTCTTCTGCGGTTATCAGCTTTTTCATGTTCATCTCCTCCTTTTAACAACTATTTCGTTTTTCTAAATAAAAACTCCTTTATCTCCAGCAGAAAAAAAGCGCCCTCCGCTGATGCTGAGGGACGCTTGGCATGATCTATACACTTTTTACTTGGTATAAAGGATTTCGCTCTATTATACTTCCCTCTTTCGGAACGGTCAAAGCGTCGACTTCACAATGAGGGAAATGAAGCGCGAGCTGTTCTTTGAGCTCTTCTCCCTTTCCTTTTTCAGTCATAACAAGAATCGTCGGGCCTGCCCCGCTGAGAGCCGTTCCGTATGCGCCCTTCATCTCAGCGACATGTTCTACTTTGGACAGCTCAGGCACAAGCATCGCCCGGTACGGCTGGTGGAACATATCCTTCTTCATGATTTTCCCGACGAGCGGCCAATCCTTAGACATGATCGCAGCAATGAGGATATTGCTGATGGCACTTGCCTTTACGGCATCGGCATATGGAAATTCCTTCGGAAGCACGTCTCTTGCGTCTCTTGTCAGCACTTCGTAAAAAGGAATGACAACGACAACATCAATGTCAGCATCCGGGACGCGGATCATTTGTGTCTCGTCATCTTCATGCAGGCCAATGACAAGTCCGCCAACGAGAGAAGCGCCCGCATTATCCGGGTGTCCTTCTTCAAGGCTGGCTACATGCAGCTTGTCCGCTTCAGAGAGCTTTAAGCCGCATAATTCATCAGCCAGTTCAACGGCCGCTACAATCGCCGCGGCGCTGCTGCCAAGGCCGCGTGCGAGCGGAATGTCGCTCCACACTTTCACATGGACAGGCGGCATTTCTTTACCGTATAAATCTGCTGTCCGTTTTGCCACTTGATAGATCAGATTATCTGTACCCGCCGGAATTCCGGCGACTGTTTCTGTTTCAGCTTCAAAAGACCACTTGTCGCTTTCAAAGACGGTCAGCTTCAAATATCTGCTGAGCGCCATTCCAACTGAATCGAAGCCGGGGCCTAGGTTAGCCGTGCTTCCGGGAACAGTGACAGTGAACAGCATGTCGGCTTCGTTCATACACGGGCCGCTCCTTTTACATATTCAAGGATGCTGTCTTCATTCGTCGGCAATGTGACCGGCTTGATTTCTGAAATGTCGACTGCTGTATTCGGATCTTTCAGCCCGTTTCCTGTTAACACAGCGACGACCTTGCTGCCTTTCGGAATTTCTCCGGATTTCACCTGTTTCAGAACGCCAGCAATGGAAGCGCAGGATCCCGGTTCTGCAAACACGCCTTCTTCACGGGCGATCAGCTGATACGCGTGAAGGATTTCATCATCAGTGACTTCGTCAATTTTCCCGTTGGATTCCTCAGCTGCCTTTACAGCTTTGTCCCAGCTTGCCGGGTTTCCGATACGAATGGCTGTTGCTATTGTTTCCGGATTTTCAATTACTTCATTGCGAACGATTGCCGCCGAGCCTTCCGCTTCAAATCCGCGCATTTTCGGAAGGCCTGTGCCGTTTTTCTCATGATATTCCTTGAAGCCCTTCCAATACGCTGAGATATTGCCTGCGTTTCCGACCGGGATCGCTAAAACATCCGGTGCTTCGCCCAGCTGCTCGCACACTTCAAAGGCAGCTGTTTTTTGGCCTTCAAGGCGGTAAGGGTTGACTGAGTTGACAAGAGCAATCGGTGATTTCTCACAGATGGAACGGACAATTTTAAGCGCATCGTCAAAGTTTCCGTCAATTGCTATAATATCGGCTCCATACATGACAGCTTGAGCAAGTTTTCCAAACGCAATTTTTCCGTTCGGGATGATGACGATGCATTTCATGTTGGCGCGGGCTGCATAAGCGGCCGCAGCAGCGGACGTGTTTCCTGTTGACGCGCACATAATCGTATCGTTGCCTTCTTCTTTTGCTTTCGCCACTGCCATGACCATTCCGCGGTCTTTAAATGATCCCGTAGGATTGACACCTTCTGTTTTGACATGAAGCTCAATTCCGAGCTGCTCAGACAGCTTCGGCAGATGGATAAGAGGTGTATTTCCTTCATGTAAAGTAAGCGCCGGTGTTTGATCTGTTACAGGTAAAAAATCTTTATATTGATGGATAAGTCCTTTCCACATTAGCTCCAACCGTTCCCTTCTACACGATATGTGCTTTTGACTTCTTGAACGACTTCCAAATCATTTAGGTTTTGCAGAATATCACTGAAATCAGCTTCTGATGTATGGTGTGTCACAATCACGATTTCTGCCAACTCATCATGGTCTTTAATCGGCAGCTGAAGGATTTTTTCAAAGCTCACGCCCCGCTCTGAGAACACAGACGTAATTTTCGAGAATGAACCGACCTCATCTTTTACATGAATTCTTAAAAATTGCTGTGCGTAAATGTCAGACGGCGACTTCATGTTTTTCTCATATTGCGGCCCAACAAAGCTGTTGCCGGTTACGCCGAGCCTCATATTTTTCATGACCGCGACAAGGTCAGAAACAACGGATGTCGCAGTCGGCATGCTCCCGGCTCCAGGCCCGTAGAACATCGTCTCACCAACAGCCTCTCCGTATACGTAAACGGCGTTAAACTCATTATGCACAGCAGAAAGCGGATGGTGGTCAGGAAGAAGTGTCGGCTGAACACTGACTTCAATTTTGCTGCCGTCACGCTGTGCAATCCCAATCAGTTTCATCGTATAGCCGAGACGTTTGCTGAAGCTGATGTCCTCGTCTGTAATTTGGGAGATCCCCTTTACTTTGACGTCTTCCAAATCTACATTCATCGAGAAGCCGAGGCGCGCCAATATCGCCATTTTCCGTGCGGCGTCAAGCCCTTCCACGTCTGAAGTCGGATCTGCTTCGGCAAAGCCAAGATCTTGCGCTTCTTTGAGCACTTCCTCGTATGGGCTTTTTTCTTTGATCATTTTTGTTAAGATAAAGTTCGTTGTTCCGTTCACGATCCCCATCATCTTTGTAATCCGGTCTGATGAGAGGCCTTCCTCTAACGTGCGCAGAATCGGAATCCCGCCGGCAACACTGGCTTCAAAGTAGATATCGCAGCCATTTTCCTTCGCTTCAGCAAGCAGCTCGGAACCGTACACAGCCATTAAATCCTTGTTTGCTGTGACAACATGCTTTTTCGATCTCAGCGCGTCGACCAAATATTGTTTTGTCTGCTCAACTCCGCCGATCACCTCGATGACGACATCAACATCTGGATCATCGATGACATCATACACTTCTGTCGTGAGCACTTCCTTCGGCAAATCTACTTCTCTCTTTTTCTCTAGATCTTTTACAAGCACTTTTTTTATCGTAATCGGACAGCCGACCTGATGCATCAGCTTATCCTGATGGTCTTGAATAATTTTAACGACACCGCTTCCGACGGTACCTAAACCTAAAAGCCCTACACGAATTGCTTTCAAAAAAACTCCACCTTTCTTTTAATTGTCCTCTCGAAAAAGACAATTGTTAACTCAACACAGACATATAAGTTACAAACATTATATAAGCCCACTCCTGTTTTGACAAGACAGTAATCGGCTGAATTTTATGAATGTAACCGCTTAACCCGTTGATATGACAAGATTCTTTATTTTCTAATTATTTTTCCGCCTTTGCCGAGCCAGCTCACGCGGGGAACAAACGGTTTCTGCGCCCGCATGTTCATGAATTCCTGCGCCGTATTTAGAAATTGCTCATAGCGTTCGCACTCACTAAGAATGAAGTCAAGCTGCTCTTCATAATAATGCTTTTCTGATTCTGATGACATGTAGTAGCTCTCCACGATTTCAAAATAATGAAGCGGAAAGAGCAAGCGGCTGTATAAAAGACGTTTTGAAAACGAAGATAGCGGCGTAACTTGCTCGTATTCCTGCAAAAAGTGAAAACCCTGCTGATGAAAATCTTGTCTATGATGCAAAAACGTATGCCTTATATATTCAGCCAAATCGCGTGAGGCGTGGTCAAATACCCAATCCGCAGGAATCCTGATCAGGGATTCGGGTGACCATGTATGCCTTTCCATCCGCTGATGGCATATCGTTCCTGAATCTGCGACTTGGGGCTTGTCATCCAGCTCAGTGTCCACTAAATATTGTATCGCGTTTTCTGACAGTCCTAAATAATATGGAAATGATTCAATCATTTTTTTATCGAATGGCTCGTGAGGAGGGGTATGAACCTTTCGCTGCCAAAACACCTCCAGCTGATCAATGCGTTTTCCCCACAGATCCTTCCACTGGCCGATTCTTCCGGCTGCCTTCACTTCATACGGATACCCTCTGCCTTTTCGGTGAAATTCCGCCAGCTCCTGTCCAATGGAGAACGCACGGTTTGAAAAAGGGGGTGCCGCCTTCAGCAGAGCGTACGTTTTCCCCTCATGTTCAAACGTCAGCTCACCTTCTTTTGTAAAGATAAAAACCGAAACGTATGGGTCACTTTGTTCTTGTAAATACTGACTCATGTAATAAAGCTCTGCCAGTTCTGTCTCTGAGAATTGGGAAACGGGGACAATCAGAAAAAATGAATTCGGCGTCTGAAAGCATTGATATGTGTGCTGGTACATGGAAAGCTGCCTAATGTGAATACCGTATTTTTCTTTTATTGTACCTTTCACAATGATCACCTGCCTGTTGAATTAGGGCTCATCACATCGTAGTCATACACGTCCGGAATTATGAATACATATTTTAATCCGACGAAGGCGCAAGAAAAAGTCGTAAACATCTCAAACATTTTGTATAAACTAGTAAAAAAGATTGGGTGAAGCTGATGTCAGAAAACGAACAAATCAGTCAGATGGAAGCAAAAGCAAGAGCACGGATGAAGGAGCGCGGCGTTGAGGTATCAGACATTGCCGAGCTTGTCTTTTTTCTTCAGAAAAAATATCATCCGGATTTAAACATTGATGAATGCACGTTGAACGTCAATCGCGTTCTCGCAAAACGCGAGGTGCAAAATGCGATTTTAACGGGCATTGAATTGGATATTCTTGCTGAGCAGAAAAAACTGTCTGAGCCGCTGCAAACGATGCTGGAAACAGATGAAAGCCTATATGGGGTAGATGAAGTTCTGGCATTTTCCATCGTGAACATTTACGGATCAATCGGGTTTACGAACTACGGTTACATCGACAAAGAAAAACCCGGCATCCTTAAACATTTAAATGATAAATCAACCGGCGAATGCCATACCTTTTTAGATGACATCGTCGGCGCGATTTCCGCCGCGGCCTCAAGCAGGCTCGCACACCGCGCGCGGCATACAGAATAAGGGCACCCTTTTCGGGCGCCCTTTTTTAAATGTATGGAATCCATTCGGTCAGAGAGTCAATGGCGTGAGTCGGTTTTTCCATATCGTCTGTCATATGCTCTCTTTTCGTTACGCCTGTGTGAACGAGCAGCGTATCCATACCGGCGTTAATGCCGGCCATGATGTCCGTCGCATAGTTGTCGCCGACCATGAGTGTTTCGGACACATCCGTGCCAAGAACGCGCATCGCCTGCTCCATAATGATTGATTCCGGCTTGCCGATAAATACCGGCTGTACGCCTGTGGATACAGTTAATACAGATGTCAGTGAACCGTTTCCAGGCAGAAGGCCTCTTTCAGTCGGGATCGCAATATCTCCATTAGTGGAAATAAAGCGGGCACCATTTCTGATTGCCAGGCAGCCGACAGCAAATTTTTCGTATGTAATGGAACGGTCAATACCGACAACGACAAAATCCGCGTTTTCCCCGCCAAACGTCAGGCCATTTTCTTCAATTGCCTGGCGGATTCCTTCTTCCCCGATCACATATACAGACGCGTCTTTTTTCTGCTGAGCGATATGCTGGGCAGTCGCCATGCTGGTCGTGAAGACCTGCTCTTCTGTTGCGGGAATATCAAAAGACACGAGCTTGTCCGCCACCTGCTTCGGTGTGCGCGAAGAGTTGTTTGTCACGAAAAGATAAGGAACTCCGCGATCATTCAGCGTTCTGACAAATTCACACGCTTCCTCGATTTTTTCCGTGCCATTGTACATCGTTCCGTCTAAATCAATTAAATACCCTTTATATGTTTTCATTTCCAACACTCCTGTGGCTTTCCAGTTGTTATTTAAACGCAGAAACAGGGCCAAGCTCTGTTTCCAAGTAGCTTCTGATCCGTTGCGGGAAGTCTTGCAGAGCTGTCTGATGTGCCGTGATCAGCCTGTAAAGCTCGGCGCTGTCAGCGAGCAGGTACTGCTGAACTAATGTTTTGCGGTAGGCGATCAATTGCTTGAGCTCACTTCCCTCTTGTTCCGTGACAACTTTTTCATCAACAAGTATGTCCATAATGTCATCATAGCTGCCCGGGTCCCGCATAATAAAACCGTCAATCATGTCATTGCCTGTATCCAGGATGCATTCGATTAACAAATGGCCTATACGCTGAAGCGCCGGTCCCCCGATTTCAGACTGCCAGTCTGTTTGTGAGTTAAAAAGCGCCAGCTGGTGCTCATAGAACCTGAGTGTTTGCTCGATCTTGTTTCTGTCAACAAAATACATGACAGCATCCCCTTTGTGTATGTTTATTTTCTGATCCGTTTCAAGACAAAATACGCACAGCCGAAATTGCAGTATTCGTAAATGTATTCATCTAATGTGCTGATTTTCGTTTCGAAGGTTGCCTTTTGATTCTGGTCGTCAAAGAAGCCCTTGAGCCTGAGCTGACCGTATCCCCAGTCTCCCACAATATAATCGTATTTATTTAAAATATCGGAGTAACGGGCTTTAAAAGCCTCTTCATTGAAGCCGTCTTTAAAATTGTGCACCAATTCAAATTCGGCATTTTGAATAAGAATCATGATCTCACCTCTTTTTCACTCATTCCTATCATAATTCATTGCCCCGTCCCCATCAATTGCTAAAGAATAAATCATGCGATTTGGCTACCCTACACATGAGGAGGGATTTACAAATGAAACGAACTGCTGTCAGCCTCTGCCTGTTGACCGGGCTTTTATCCGGGTGCGGAGGCGCAGGATTGGACAATGCCGGGCAAAATGTCCGAAATCAGGCGCAGAATCAAACCAGACCCATTCATGTGTCTGACCGCAACGAGGCTTTTAACCGGCATGATGAGAACGAACAATTTGGCTATGTCCGCTATCAAAAAGAACAATTTGACGGCGAACAGCAGAAAACGCCGGTAATGAACCGGGAAGAAACCGCTCACAACATATCAAGTTTAACGGTTCAGCTCCCCCATATTCAAGATGCTGCAACATTGGTCACCGATCAAGAAGCGCTTGTCGTATACAAAACCGATTCTAAAAACCGCGGGCTGACCGCCGATCAGGTGAAAAAAACGGCGGCTTCTGTAATACCGCGATACTATCATGTGTATATTTCTGATAATCCAAACCATATGCAGTCGATCGAAAATTTCAGCAATCTCGGCTCTGGTTCAAGGGATATCAGAGAAATCATGTCGGGGACGATTCAAGAAATGAAAACCTCCCCGCAAGGAAGCCCCGTCTCAGAGAATGAAAATGCCAACGGAGAAACCCGACAGGACATGAAAACCGATAGGAATGACAAAAACGCCAGATGATCTGGCGTTTTGGCATTATGCTTGTGCTTGGCGCTTTTTAGATGCTTCGTTCACTTGTTCATCCGCATGGTAAGAAGAACGGACAAGCGGGCCGGCTTCGCAGTGGCTGAAGCCTTTTTGCATCGCGATTTCCTTTAATTCTGCAAATTCATCAGGGTGATAGTACTTTTGAACTTTCAAATGTTTCTTCGTCGGCTGCAGATATTGGCCGATTGCCATAATATCCACGTTGTTTGCCAAGAGGTCGTCCATGACTTCAATAATTTCTTCCTTCGTTTCGCCGAGTCCGATCATGATGCTTGATTTTGTCGGAATGTCAGGTTGCATTTCTTTCGCACGGCGCAAAAATTCCAACGAACGGTCGTACGTCGCACGCGCGCGGACTCTTGGCGTCAGGCGGCGAACCGTTTCGATATTGTGATTCAGGATGTCTGGGCGTGTATCCATCAAGGTTTTCAGGTTATCATAGTTTCCGCCCATATCAGACGGCAGCACCTCAATTGTTGTGAACGGGCTTTTTCTGCGGATCGCACGGACAGTTTCCGCAAAAATGCCTGCCCCGCCGTCTTTCTGGTCGTCACGCGCAACAGCCGTAATGACCGCGTGTTTCAGATTCATAAGCGCGACAGAATCCGCTACGCGTTCCGGCTCTTGCAGATCTAGCTCAGTCGGAAGGCCCGTTTTGACAGCACAGAAACGGCATGCTCTTGTACAAACGGAACCTAAAATCATAAATGTAGCTGTACGTCTGACCGCCCAGCATTCATGAATATTCGGACACTTTGCTTCTTCGCATACGGTATGCAGGTTGTTTTCACGCATGAGTTTTTTAAGCCCTGTATAGTTTTCATTTGTGTTTAATTTGATTTTGAGCCATTCGGGCTTTCTGAGGTGTTCGTCTTTCTTTGCCAATTCCCATCATCTCCAATATCCAATATACTCAATTTCTGACACGAAACATTCTGAAAACGAGAAAGGTGCAGGTTTTATTTCTGCAACAAAAATAATGTTTTTCTAACTAAAGAAAGTCTTTTCTTTAGACACTTTAACATAGGAAAAATTTCTCGACAAGGGAAGATGATTACTGACATTTTTAAGCCGGCTTGCCGCAAACTATGTGTATTCAATATGAAAGGAGATTATTTTGTGAAAGTTTTGTTATCCGCTCTTCTTCTCCTTTTGTTTGCGTTTGAGCCTTCTGCGTCTGGAAAAAAGCTTTCAGATCCAGTGCTGTCGAAACGGATGGAATTATATCATAAAGTCGAGGCTGTGACGCAGATTCCTTGGTATGCGCTCGCCGCAGTAGACCAGTACGAGGAAAATGTGCGGA
The DNA here is from genome assembly GCF_055721145.1 of Bacillus sp. VA15. NCBI lineage: Bacteria > Bacillati > Bacillota > Bacilli > Caryophanales > Bacillaceae > Bacillus > Bacillus sp. VA15. Next base: position 146,799 of record NZ_JBVQPQ010000006.1, read on the forward strand.
GTAACCGAAAAGATCTGCCTGACAAAGCGGGAATCATCAGCATCTATATACCGGATGAAATCTGGAGCGGGCCTGAAAACCCGAATCCGAAAGACGATGCACCGTTAAGCATCAAAGTATTTGATGGGATTGGGATGGATGGTGACGGAGACGGAAAAGCCGAGGTCAGCAATGATGAAGATATTTTGTATACATTCAGCCAATACTTGCTGTCGTATGGCACAGATGAGGGCAACATCCGTATCGGGCTTTGGAATTATTACCGACGCGATCAGACAGTCGGGATCATATCTGAATTCATGAAGCTGTTTAAAGCTTACGGCCATATTGATCTGGGCGAGCATGCGTTTCCGCTTCCGATCAGAACCGATTACAGCTATCGCAGCACGTGGGGAGATGCCCGCGGCTTCGGAGGAAGACGGATTCATGAAGGCACGGATATCTTTGCCCATTATGGCCTTCCTGTCAAATCTACCTGTTACGGCATAGTTGAAATGAAGGGCTGGAACCGCTTCGGAGGATGGAGAATCGGCATCAGAGACATTAACAATACGTATCATTATTTTGCCCATCTCAATGGGTTTGCCAAAGGGATTAAAACAGGACAGATCGTTGAGCCCGGCCAAGTGATCGGATCAGTCGGCAGCTCAGGATACGGCCCGCCGGGAACAGCTGGAAAGTTCCCACCGCATCTTCACTACGGCATGTACAAAGATAACGGAAAAACCGAATGGTCGTTTGATCCATACCCGCACTTGAGAGCGTGGGAGCGATATGAATACAAAAAAAAGAAATAACGAAAAGCCGCCTCTTCAACGGGCGGCTTATTTGCTGCTTTTTTCATTTTTCGATTCCGATTCGGCACTGTCCTCATCTTTGCTGCTTGGGAGCTGGACAGAAGGCGTGACACCTGAGCCGCCGCTTCCGTTATAAAACTGGGGCACTTCGCCCTGCACTGCTTTAATCGATACAGGAACATTATTTGTGACGACAGCGGTTTTGCTTGCAAACGGAATGATGACCTTCACTTTAATTTCGACAAAGATGCTGATATCAATAAGTGCATTATTTATGCCATATGGCTTGATTTTGGTTTTGACATCTGTAAAAGCGTCACCGATCAAATTGAACCGGACTGGGATTTTCGGCCCTAGGTTTCCGAGGAGGCTGTTGCCGGTTACCTGTCCCAGCGGAATGTTGATCATAATATTTTCACTGGCGCCGCTGTGTCCGGAGTGGGTTTCCATCTCTTTTAGATGAGCCTGAAGCTGCTTTGTCACTTTTGTTTTTACACTATTTACAACCTGTGTATTAAAATCGATTGTCGTTAAGTTTCCGTTTTCATCAGAATTCATTTGAAACATATCTTTCATATTTTCACTGTCAGACATATAATCCTCAATCGAATCCTGGATCACCTCTGTCGCTATACGCTTCGTTTCCATCTCGCCGATATCCATTAAAACAGGTTTGATCGAGCCATTGATCATCCAAAGGCTGACTGTTGTTGACAGGATAAAAAAGACAACTGACAGAAGCATCACGTACCGGAAAGGCAAAGGTCCTCTCTTGCGAAAAGGGCCGCGATATCTTGGCAAGAAAATCCCCCCTTACATATCACAATGTATGCTTGTAAGAGGGGACATAGTAATAGCCGGGCCAAATTTTTATTTCACCATTTTCAAAAGCGCTGCTCTGCCGCTCATGCCGGCATGAATGCCGAGATCTTCCGCGGCGTACGTGACGGATTCTAAAGGTGCGTCTAATAGCTGGTCAATGGTGCGTACACCAACTGCGCGCCCCGCCACAATGCCCCGCTCCTTTAATTTTTCATTCAGCAGCGCCACATCAAGCGCGCCGCACATAATGTATCCGTGCTCATTTGTGACAGCCATAAAATTCGTTTTTGGAAGCTTCACTGTCACAGCTGTAAAAGGCTGTCCTTCTATCATGATTGGTGTCAGATTTACCACGTCAACCACTCCCTTCATTCATCACTTTATGATGAAGGGCACAGCTTGTTGTGGGCTGACCTTCTTATTGCGCGAGCTTCCAAGCGAGCAGATCCCGCAAAAACTCCGGCATAAAATATTCTTTTTCTGCGGCGTCACGGATGATCGGAAACAGTCTGCCGAGGGTAAACATGTCAAGCACCGCAACAGAGTATTGTTTATGTTTTTCAATCTCTTCCCCGTTCAGCGTGATTCGTGTGACATGCGTGATTCCGTCATCCAGCCGTTTCGTTTCTACAGCAACACCCGCGTACACCATTTTTCCCATTACTTCTCCGCGGAAGCCGAGACCTTTGATCCGGAGCTGCTCCATTTGTTCTGAAGCGGCATGGACAATGGTCTCTTTCAATTCTTCTCCCGTCAGTCGGACAGCCACCGGGTTGATCGGATGAGGGCAGATGCGGTGCAGATCCAGCTTCGTCACAGGACCCGCTTTCAGCGGACCGAGAATGACACCGGAATTCACCATACTGATGTCCGTCCCGCACCATTCCTTTAACGCGTACGCCAAAAGCAAAGGCAGCTCTGATTCTTCAAACCACTTCACCTCGGCATCTTGCGCAAGCTCCGCAACAGCATCGGACAGCTTATCCTCGGCTTCACGTTCTTTTTCTTTGAGAAACGCTTTTGTTTCTGCTGATTCTCCTGTCCATTCCGCCATGTTTTGCACAGACGCTGTTTTGCTGATGATGCTTCGCTGTATGCTGTCCACCGTGATTTCTACACAGCCGACATAATGCCCGTATTTCTCGGCGCTGGCAAGCAACACGCCGTTTACCACTTGTCCATCTTCAAGCAAATGATGGGTGTGCGATTCGAGGATTACATCAATCTCAGGTACCGCTTCAGCCATTGCCTGATCATCTAGGATGCCTAAATGTGACAGCAGAACGATGATATCAGCCTGCCCTTTCACTTCCTGAATGGTTGCTTTTATGCTTTCAAAAGCATCGGTTACTGTCCATCCCAGCTTGTCATAAACGGGATAATACGGCACAGTTACACCTAAAAAAGCAATGGACATACCGTTTTTCAATGTTTTGATATGGTAAGGAACCGCCCAGGACGGACGGCTTCCGTTTTTGTCATATAGATTAGAGACGATAACGGGAAATTCAGCATGATCATATAAGGCTGCGAGCTCATCATGCGGAAGCGTAATCCCTTCGTTATTGCCGATCACCGCTCCATCAATGTGAAGACGGTTTAAGAGATCGACATTCGCTTTTCCGAAAGTCGCCTCTGTCACGAATTGAAAACGATCAAGATGATCGCCAATATCAAAAACGAGCGTCTCTTCGCTGTCTGCTTGATGCTCTTTTCTTTTCTGCTCGATATAATCTACAATTTTCGGCCAGTTTTCAAAATGGCTGTGCAAATCATTTGTATGATATAAGCGGAGCTTCTCCTTCATATTATCTCTCCCTAATCGTTCAGCTGAAAATGCCTTCATAAATGAGCTGGCAGCCGATTAAAATCAATACGATCCGCATGATCATTACGATCGTTTTCGTCTGCATTTTTCTGTTGATGGCGGCGCCAAGCTTTCCGCCGAACCAGGCGCCGGGCACAAGTGCTAGTGCATACAGCCAATTGACGTGCCCGGAAATAACATGTGAAACAGACCCTGTCATAGAGGACAGGAAAATAATAAACATGGATGTTGCCACCGCAACTTTCGGCGGGAACAGGAATAACAGCATCATCGCCGGAACCATGAGCGATCCACCGCCTATTCCGAAAAGCCCCCCTAAAAAGCCGACAACAAAGGCAATCGCAATGCCGATAGGCGCCTGATATGAGTACGTATAAGGCTCACCGGCATCATCCTGAAATGTCCGAATAATCCCTTTGTGCGCTTTGTTGATCGGCCGGGCTTTCGCTTTGAGCATTAAGGATAATGAAATAAGAATCATAAAAATGCCAAACCAAATGGAAAACGAGTTTGAATTGAACAGCTTTGACACGTAAGCCCCGATAATGCTTCCTGGACCTGAACCGATAAAGAAAATGAGCCCGCTCTTATAATCAACGGTTTTATATTTAATATAAGCCAAAGTTGAAGAAAGACCCGTAAAAATAATGACCAAAAGCGAAGTTCCAATTGCGACCTGCGGCGTCACATCCTGAAACAGCGGCGTCACTGTGCTTAGAAACATCAGAGACGGCACGATCACAATTCCGCCGCCAAGCCCAATCAGGCTTCCTACCGTACCTGCGATTAATCCCAGTACGGCCAAAATCACCAACGACATCAATCAAAACCTCTTTTCTAAAATAAATCGAGCTGTCTCGGCGCAAGTCCGCTGTACTCGATATCAAGCAGTTCAAGCATCTGCTTGCCATTATCCGCGGCGTCTCCGCCGGAATTGTTGTTGAACAGGACAAAAACATCCTTAGATTGCTGCTGCAATTCATTCAGGTGCTTTTTCCAATCCGCCAGCTCCTGTTGATTGTAGCGGTATAAGTACCTGACCTCCCGCCAGTTTTTCCCGCCGTCAGGCTTCATCCAGCCCTGCTTGTTGCGTCCGTGAAACCTGACGAGCGTTTTGTTTTCATTGGTCGCGCGCAACACAGTCGGGACGCTGCCTTCCCCGATTTGCGGTTCATCACAGACACTGTGAATCCAGCCTTCCGCTTTCATAAATGAAAGCGTCTGCTCATAAAATGGCGGCGAGAACCAGGAGCGGTTTCTGAATTCAAGCGCACATGGAATATCTCCCATTTGGTGCTTGCACCATCTCAAATAAGCGACATTCTCCTTCTTGCAGTCAAACCACGGCGGAAATTGAAACAGCACCATGGCAAGCTTATTGCTATGTAAATATGGCGTTAAAGACACCTTAAACGCGTCAAACATCTCCTCTTTTGAATCAAAGGGGATTTCTCCGCGCTGATGCCCTGTCATGCCCTGATACGCTTTCACGATAAATTGAAAGGTTTCCGGCGTTTCCTTCACCCACTTTTCATTATTTCGCGCCGGCTGAATTGCGTAAAAGCTCGCGTCTAATTCAACGATCGGAAAATGGGAGGAATAGGCCTGCAATTTTTTCTGGCTGGCCGTTTTCGGCGGATAGATGCTGTCATGATCCCCCCACCCCGTCAGTCCGATATAAATCACAATCATTCACCTCTCTCCCAGTTTATCACACGTGTTTTCAGGTTTCCTCGGAAATGCTGTTCATATGGCGGGAAAATGCTGAACGAAGATGCTGGTATTGTTCCTCATTCGTATCTAAAAACGCCTCTTCTCTTGAAGAAGGAATATGCTGATATTCAATCGGCGCCTGAAACTGTTCACTCGTAAAATCGTACATCACGCCATTGATGCTGTTATAAAAATGCCAGCTCTCACCGACTTTGGTTTTGAAAATGGCGCCGCCGAATTGATCTTGAATCACCAATGCCGTCACACCGCATTGTCCGCATGCCGGGCATTCTTCCGTCCATTTAGAGCTCGTATGGCGCGACCAAGATTGCTTGAGTATGTATGTGATATGTTCCATTGCCTCCGCCTCCTTTAAAAAAAGATACCACGTTGATTTCATTTTAAAAACAAGAACGGAGGAAATCAAAAAACCCGGCGGTAAAATCGCCGGGCTTACGAAGGAACGACCAGTGCTCCATCAATTTCGCTGACTTCTTCCCCATCATTGTACACGCACCGGCCTTTGCTGTAAGTGGCCGAAATGCTGCAGGGAAATGTATGTCCTTCGTAAATGCTTTTTTTATGCTTTGAAAACATCGATTCTTTTGTGACAGTGTACGGCTCCATGCTGACGAGCACAAAATCCGCATCACATCCCGCTTCAAGCCGCCCTTTTTTCTGAAGTCCGAATCGTCTCGCAGGGGCCGCTGCTGTCCATTCAGCGATGGTTTCAAATGGAATGTCCCGCTCAAGCGCCAGTTGAAGCATGGCCAATAAAGTAAACTGTCCGCCGCTGATTCCGCCCCATGATAAAAACAGATTATCCTCCCGCTTTAAAGACGGACGACAAGGGGAATGGTCTGAGGAAACCATGTCAATGTGCCCCGCAATGAGCGCCTCGATCAGCGCTTCCTTCGATTGCTGTGACCGGAGCGGGGGCGCACATTTTGCGACAGAGCCCTTTTCCCGTAAATCGTCATGGCTGAACAAGACATAATGCGGGCATGTTTCAACCGAAACATCAAGCCCTTCCTGTCTCGCCTCTCTGATCAGCCGGACCGCTTTCGCCGTGCTGATATGGACAAAATGAACCGGACAGCCTGTCACCTTCGCATACTGGATCGTGCGATACACCGCTTCAGCTTCGGCTTCCTCCGGACGGGAGGCGGCGTACGCATCCGCATCCACTTTTCCTTTATTGGCCAAAACCATCTGCAAATAACTTGTGATTGCGTCGCTCTCCGCATGAAGAGCGAGGATTTTTCCTGCAGCCGCGATTTCTGTCATGCCTTTGAGCAAGGTACGTTCATCAACAGAGCGGAACTCGTCTGTGCCTGATTTTGATAAAAACGCTTTAAACCCGATCGCCCCCGCTTCAGCCATTGGGCGGATGTCATCGATATGACCTGGCACAAGCCCGCCCCATAGTGCAAAATCCACAGCTGATTTTCGCCTGCCGAGTTCGGCTTTTGCGAGAAGATTCTCTGCCGTCACGGTTGATGGAATGCAATTGAGCGGCATATCAAAATAGGTGGTGCAGCCGCCTGCTGCCATCATTTGCGAACCTGTTTCAACCCCCTCCCAGTCCTCTCTGCCCGGTTCATTGAAATGAACATGGCAGTCTATCGCACCTGGAAACACATATTGGCCTTCTGCCTGGATCATTGCTGCCCCGCTCGCTTCAATGTCTGAACCAATCTCGGTAATGACACCGTTTTGAACTGCAATATCAGCTTCTTTAACGCCATCTGGCGTAACTGCCTTCGCACCTTTTATCACCATATCGTAAGCCATATTGATCCTCCCATGTAAGGTTGACGATTTTTCATGTCAGTTTATGTAACACAATCAGTTCTATTTTCAACAGTTTACTGCTACTATGATCGTATTACATTAGCAAAACCGCTAGAATTCCTATTGAAAATTATTCATCTTAACCAATGTTTTTTATAGAAAAGGAGAATGCGCTATGAATATTTTTGATGTGATGAAAATACCGGCTTATGAAAACGCCAATTTAATCGCAGGAAAAGCAGGAGGAGAAAGAGAGGTTCAGCATGTCAATATGATGGACGCTCCGGATATCGCAGACTTTCTGCATAAGAATGAATTGCTCGTCACCACCGCGTATCACCTGAAGGATCACCCGCACCAGTTATCTGAGCTGATTCGGCAAATGGCAAAACGCGGCTGCGCGGGCCTCGGCATTAAAACAAAGCGCTACCTGGAGGATATCCCGAAAGAAATCATCGAGCTGGCCGATTCATACGCGTTTCCGATCATCGAGCTTCCAGAACACATCCGCCTCGGCGATATTGTGAATGCAACACTCAGCCACATTCTCGATATGCGTTCTAACGAGCTGCAGCAAGCCATTTACGCGCACAAAAAATTCACAAACCACATTATGAGCGGCAAGGGGCTGCAATCTCTCCTCAAAAAGGTGTCAGACCTCCTTCAGCTTCCCGTGCTGCTTCTTGACCAGCATGCCAAAATGCTTTCTGCGTCCCATCAGATTTCATTTGAGACCGAAAAGCTGAAAGGCACCCTGAATACCGTATCCGGGCCGTTTTTCACTTGTTTCTCTACGTTCTCAGATCGAAAAACGTATTCTGTCCTTCCTATTTATAATCACGAAAAAAACTGCGGCTACCTGCTGATACCCGACATGGTGCAGGCCGGAGACAAAGGATTGATTCTCACCATTGAACAAGCTGCTAACGTCATTTCCTTTGAACTGCTGAAGGAAAATGCGCTGAAGCAATTCGGCCGGCGGGCGCGCAATGAGTTTTTCAGCAATTTTATTGAGCGCTCATTTTCTTCAGATGAAGAAATCAAAAACCGGGCAAAGGAATTTAAGCTGCGCTGGGATCAAAAATACATGTGCATTGCGGGAAAACTCGACCGGAATGACGAATCGATCAGCTTTACAGAAAATCAGCTCGCCTCCGATGGCGTATTCGAATTTCTTGAAGGCGAATTATCGGCCTTCCCGTTTCCGCCCCACCTCTTTATTAAAGGAAATGTCGGCATTATTCTGATCGAGGCGACAGACAGCTGGAGTGAAATGCACGCCTCGGTGATCAGCTTTTTAGAGCAGTTTCAAACACAGGTCAGAGCTCAATTTAAACGGACTGTGTCCTTTGGCATCAGCAACATATGCCAAAAGCTCATTGACGTTCCCGACGCGTTCACCGAAGCTTCAGACGCTCTGCAATCAGGGCATTTGTCAAGAAGCACGGAGTTTATTCAGGTGTATCATGCCAAAGATGTGCCTGAGCTTCTCCGCCTTCTCCCGGTTGAGGATTTGAAGAAATTTTACAACTCCACGCTTCAAAGCCTCGCTGAAAAACAGCAGGAGGATCAAAGCCTGCTTCATACGCTGTCCGTCTATTTAGAGACACACTGCCAAATTTCCGAGACGGCAAAGCGTCTGTACGTTCATCGCAATACCGTCATCTACCGCCTTGAAAAATGTGAGGAGCTGCTGGGCAAAAGCTTAAAAGATCCTGAGACGACGATGCGTTTGCGGCTTGCCTTACGGATGCAGCGGCTGATCAGCTAATGTTTGTCACATTCTCTTACAAACTGAATCGTTTTTCGTCACTTTCATCAATAACACCTGTCTTTTTCGGCTACAGTATCCAATGACACCCGGCAATCGGCACGCTATCATGTTACTAAAGTTCACATATAAAAGGAGGGACTATGGTGAAACAAAAATCGTTCGCGGTGTTGACTCTTGGCCTTCAGCATGTGCTGGCCATGTATGCAGGTGCGATTTTGGTGCCCCTGCTTGTCGGCAGGGCGCTGAATCTAACATCTGAACAGCTGTCTTACCTGTTGGCGATTGACCTGTTAACGTGCGGTGTGGCGACGCTTTTGCAAACCTTGCGCGGAGCATTCATCGGCATCGGGCTTCCCGTCATGCTCGGCAGTTCATTTGTGGCCGTCACCCCGATGATCGCAATCGGCACGAACTACGGCGTTCACGCGATTTACGGTTCAATCATCGCGACAGGGTTATTTATCTTTCTGTTTGCACGTTTTTTCGGCAAGCTGACCGTGTTATTCCCTCCTGTCGTAACAGGTACCGTTGTCACTTTAATCGGCCTTTCACTTGTTCCGACAGGTGTGAAAAATATGGCTGGCGGCGAAAAAATAAACGGCAGCGCCAACCCCGAATACGGTTCGCTCGAAAACCTTCTTCTCTCTGTCGGCGTCCTTGTCCTGATCTTAGTCCTCAACCGCTTTCTCAAAGGGTTTGCCCGAACGCTGTCCGTTCTGGTTGGAATCGCTGCCGGGACAGCGGCAGCAGCCATCATGGGCAAGGTCAGCTTTTCTGCTGTCACTGAAGCCCCGCTTTTTCAAGTCCCGAAGCTGTTTTACTTCGGAGCCCCTTCATTTGAAATCGGCCCGATCTTAACGATGCTGATTGTCGGAATCGTCATTATTGTGGAATCAACCGGCGTTTTCTACGCAATCGGAAAAATATGCGGCAGACCCTTAACCGAAAAAGACCTTGTCAAAGGCTATCGAGCGGAAGGAATCGCTATTCTTATCGGTGGACTGTTCAACGCCTTCCCCTATAACACCTTTGCGCAAAACGCCGGCTTACTACAGCTGACGAAAGTGAAAACAAGAAACATCGTCGTTACCGCCGGCTGTATCCTTGTCTGTCTCGGACTGGTTCCGAAGATTGCAGCCCTTGCTTCTGCCGTTCCTGCGGCTGTGCTTGGCGGCGCGACGGTTGTCATGTTCGGCATGGTGATTGCGTCAGGCGTCAAAATGCTCAGCACAGCGGATCTCAAAAATCAATATCACATGCTGACCATCGCATGCTCAATCGCACTCGGCATCGGCGCCAGCACGGTGCCCGGGATTTTCGCTGAATTCCCCGCTCCGATCCGGATTCTGGTTAGTGACGGAACCATCACCGGAAGCCTGACCGCCATCTTTTTGAATCTATTTTTCAGCTTGCGCGGCAAAAAAGAAACAACCGCTCAGAAAACTGAACTTCCGGTATTAGACCATACACTCGCATTAGAAAAAGAGGTGTAAAAAAGATGAAGGAACAGCACAATGTCTTTCAGCTGATGATGCTCGGACTTCAGCACATGCTCGCCATGTATGCGGGAGCAATTCTCGTTCCGCTGATCGTCGGAGCGGCGATCGGGCTGAATCCGGGGCAGCTGACGTATTTAATTGCGATCGATTTGTTCATGTGCGGGGCTGCGACTCTTTTGCAGCTGTGGAAAAACCGATACTTCGGCATCGGCCTCCCTGTTGTGCTCGGATGTACGTTTACCGCGGTCGGCCCGATGATTTCCATCGGCAGCACATACGGTGTCTCAGCGATATATGGCGCCATTATCGCCGCAGGGCTGATTGTCGTCTTAGCCGCGGGCTTCTTCGGAAAGCTTGTCCGTTTTTTTCCGCCTGTCGTGACAGGTTCAGTCGTCATGATCATCGGCATCAGCCTGATTCCGACGGCAATGAATAACCTGGCCGGCGGTGAAGGAAGCAAAGACTTCGGCTCACTGGACAACGTACTCCTCGGGTTTGGCGTCACAGCTTTTATCTTATTGCTGTTTTATTTCTTTAAAGGCTTTATACGCTCCATTGCGATTTTGCTCGGCCTTATCGCAGGAACAGCGGCTGCATTCTTTATGGGAAAAGTCGATTTTTCTGACGTCATAGAGGCGTCCTGGCTTCATGTTCCGTCTCTGTTTTATTTTGGCCCGCCAACCTTTGAGCTGCCGGCTGTTGTTACGATGCTCCTCGTTGCCATTGTCAGCCTGGTTGAATCGACAGGTGTTTACTTTGCTCTGGCCGATATCACAAACCGCAGGCTGTCGGAGAAGGATCTGGAAAAAGGCTACCGGGCGGAAGGGCTTGCGATTGTGCTTGGCGGCTTATTTAATGCGTTTCCCTATACAGCCTTCTCGCAAAATGTCGGTATCGTTCAGCTTTCAAAAATGAAAAGTGTCAATGTCATCGCCATCACAGGAATCATGCTCATGGCGATCGGACTGGTTCCAAAAGCCGCAGCATTGACAACAGTGATTCCAACCCCAGTTCTCGGCGGCGCGATGATTGTCATGTTCGGCATGGTCATTTCTTACGGGATCAAAATGCTTTCCAGCGTTGATTTCGATTCGCAAGGCAACCTACTGATTATCGCCTCTTCCGTCAGCTTAGGGCTCGGCGCCACAACAGTTCCCGCGTTGTTTTCATCTCTCCCGGGCTCTGCCTCAGTCTTGGCTGAAAGCGGAATTGTGATCGGCAGTTTGACGGCAATTGCACTGCACGCTTTTTTTCAAACCAAACAGCCGAATGGCGTTGAAATAAAAACGTAAAGGAAGATGCTCATGTTCACAATGGATGACCTGAACCAAATGGACATACAAACACTGACAGACACGCTTGGATCTATTTTTGAACACTCTTCATGGATTGCGGAGAAAGCCGCGGCATTGCGCCCGTTTTCTTCCCTTTCTGACCTTCACCACAAAATGGCCGGCATTGTAAAAGCCGCGGACCGCCGGACACAGCTTGATTTAATCAACAAGCACCCCCGACTCGGAACAAAGAAAACAATGAGCGTTACCTCGGTAAGAGAGCAGCAAAACGCGGGGCTCAGCAAACTTGAACAAGAGGAATACGAGGAATTTCTCAAGCTGAATGAGCACTATTATGAACGCTTCGGCTTTCCTTTTATTTTAGCGGTAAAGGGAAAGACGAAACAGGACATTCACCAAGCCCTGCTGGAAAGGCTTGAGAACGAACGAGAAACGGAGTTCCAGCAGGCTCTTGAAGAAATTTACCGCATCGCCCGCTTTCGGCTGGCGGACATCATAACTGAAAAAGGAGAGACGCAAATGAAAAGAACCATGTCTTATGGCAAAGGAAATGTATTTGCATACCGAACGTTTTTAAAGCCGCTCACAGGAGTACGGCAAATCCCAGAGTCTTCTTTTACAGGGAGAGACAATACTGTTGTCGGCATTGATGTGACATGCGAAATTGGCGGAGATGCCTTTCTGCCATCATTTATAGACGGAGATAATACACTCGTCGTGGCTACAGACTCAATGAAAAACTTTATTCAGCGCCATCTCGCTTCCTATGAAGGGACGACAACCGAGGGATTCTTACACTATGTGGCTCACCGATTTTTAGATACCTATTCTCATATGGACACGATCACTTTGACAGGCGAAGACATTCCGTTTGAGGCGATGCCTGCATACGAGGAGCAAGAACTCGGCACAAGCCACCTCGTCTTTAGAAGATCACGCAATGAACGCGCTCGGTCTGTGCTGAAAGCGGAACGAACCGGGGATACAATAACGATCAAAGAGCAGTACAGCGAAATCATGGATCTTCAGCTCGTCAAGGTGAGCGGCAACTCCTTCGTTGGCTTTATCCGGGACGAATATACGACGCTCCCGGAGGACGGCAACCGCCCGCTGTTTGTCTATTTAAACATCAGCTGGCAGTATGAAAACACAGATGACGCACGTGCTACCGATCCCGCCCGCTACGTCGCGGCTGAGCAAGTTCGTGACTTGGTGAGCACCGTTTTTCACGAACTCGAAACCCCTTCAATTCAAAATTTAATCCATCATATCGGCTGCAGAATATTAACGACATTCCCGCAGCTCACTGATGTCAGCTTCCAATCTCAAAACCACACATGGGATACAGTCGTTGAAGAGATCCCAGGGTCCAAAGGAAAAGTCTACACCGAACCGCGCCCGCCATTCGGTTTCCAGCGCTTTACCGTGACAAGAGAAGACGCCGAGAAAGAAAAACAGAAAGCCGCTGAAGCATTAGGGAGCCTGAAGGCCTGATGGGAAAGCTGACAACCCATATCTTAGATTTAACCTGCGGCAAACCCGCGGCGAACGTAAAAATTGAATTGAAGCGGCTGGGCGAAGAGGTCATCCTTGTTAAAGAGACATTCACCAACAATGACGGCCGAGTCGATGCTCCGTTGCTGGCAGGGGAAGAGCTGGTGTCTGGAGAGTATGTGATGGAATTTCATGCAGGAGACTATTTTGCGAGTCAAAAAGTGAACACGCCCGATAAGCCGTTTTTAACCATTGTCACCTTCCGTTTTCAGCTTGCAAATCCAGATGCGAATTATCATATCCCGCTTTTGCTGTCGCCTTTTGGTTATCAGGTGTATAGGGGGAGTTAAGGAGGAAGCTCGCCGGTGAGGCGGGCTTTAATATGTTTAGGCGGCTGGCAATACTGCATAAATAAAAACCTTCTCTACTTGAAAAGGTTCCTGGTTTGAAAACAGTAAGAAGCAGTATGGGTCATACTACATGTTTGATTTCTGTTAAGCTTTATCCTAACTGTTTAATAGTTTTTGATTATGCGTATTCTGTCTAGCCTTTAAACAAAATATTCATTTTTTCTTATTTGGACTTAAATCTATGTCGAAAATGATCGTTAGCCATATCTTATACTATCCTCACTGAAGGAGGTGGCAATATGGGTTACTCTAACGATTATGGTAGCTCCTTTGCTTTGATTGTAGTGCTATTCATTCTATTAATCATTGTTGGAGCATCTTTCTTTGGAGGTTATCCAGAAGGCGTTCCAATTTAACAGTATGTTATAAGCACCTGCCCTGTTCGGGCTAGACGCCATAAGAAGTCTTTATGGCGTTTTGCTATGTTATTAACTAACGATGTGCTGACAAAGGTTCTGAACCAGGGAAATATAAACATCGTATTAGGTTCAATCGTTTTTGAGACATAAAAAAGACCCTCCGCGTTAGAAGGGATTATAGGAGTAATCTTTCTTCAGGTTTGAAGACGATCTGAAGCAATATGAAATGTGTTTTGAGTTTGGTTCTCTGGTAAGTTAACTATGAAACCACATACTAAAGTCAATGACAGCCCAAGAATTAAGAACACACTTTTTTACGTTTGAAAACGGTCAGAAGCAATATGGATCATGCTATAAGCTGTTTCTCCGCTTCTCTATAATAGTAGATGGCTTTCATATAGCTTTTGATCAAACTCATACATCCCTCGGAAAAACAGAGAATAATACGACAAAAGACCAGATATGCCTTTATTTGATGCCTCTATTTTTTCAAGCAGTTCAACAATAGTTGGCCTAATTCGTGTTGTAACTGGTTCCAAATAATCTAACATGTGCTGATACCGGAATTTCATGAGAGAGAAGTAAATAAGTAAATACTATTGACGAATCATTTTATACCATTCATTGATCTTTACGCCAACTTTTGATGATGGCAATACCGGATTCACAAGATCCCTCCTCATATACCACTTTGTGTAATATTCTAACATTTCCGATAATATGTATGTCCGCAAAAAAACCGCAAATTAATTTGCGGCAGATTCCATAAACACGCAACAGCTGTTATAGCTTAAAGAAAGAATGGCCTGTAATAAAACAAACCTAACACGATAACTGCCTCTATTATAGAAAGCGACAGTAGAAATGTTTGGTTTATTGCCGTTTTCATTAGCTTCTGTCCAATATAATTGATTAGATAAAAGATGATGAATAAAGTAACAACTGCAAAAATGATGCTCAACAACTTCATTCCTCCTTTTTATAAACATTACCATATTATAGTAGACAACCCATTATATGTAATGGTACCATTGTATTGTACTTTATCACGTGAAGAGGAGTTGAGCAATATGCGTTTTGGATCATTAAGTAAAAAAGTTTTGTTCTCGTCCCTTTTGCTTCCGGTTACTGCATTATCATTAGCCCTTAGTCCTGTTGACGTTAATGCCCAGACACCAAAAGAACCCGCTTACACTGAAAATACATTCACTATTCATAAGGCAAATCAAGCTCTTAGTGAGGCTAAAAAAGAAGTAAACAAGCAACTTGCATCTGGCAAAACAAATGTTGTAGTCAAAAAAGCACTGAATGTACAGGGTGACGGAATTGAACTAGGTGTCAATACTAAGACATCCGGTGAAGGCTCCATCAAAGCAGTACAACAGAAATCATATTCTGGCTACATCGCAAATACCTTTCCAGGGGCAGGATTTAAACACTCTGTTAGTGGTAAATTCACTTATGAAAAAGGTAAAATTAAAGGAAACAGTTACGATGTCTATTTAACCGGACCACTTTACTCAAAATCTCACTCAACATCAGTTTCTAAATTAGATCCTAGTGTTTGGGAGATTAGGAGTTCCGGGACATTTAAAGCGTTGAAATATACCCCTTTTGAATATACTACAAGAGTAGTTATTGGCCTTTATGGTAGTGGGACATATAGAGTTTTGACTGCTAAAATTAATTAATACTAAACCCCTTTAAGGGGTTTTTTGAGTTACTAAGATTTATTAGGTAATATATCTCTTATCCACTGGTCTAATTGTTTCATTTTCATTTCACCCTCATAGGTCCTTTCTATGGTTCCATTAGGATTTATAAAGACGGACGTTGGAAGATTAAAAATTTCCCATGATCGGTACACTTCCCCTTGCTTGTCTAAAGCAATCGGAAATGATAAGTCGTAACTTTTTATAAAATTTTTCACAGTAATGTCAGATTCTTGAACATTAATTGCAACTATTTCAAACTTATCTTTCTTATAATGATTATATGCATCTTGCATGGCAGGCATTTCATTTTTGCACGGTTCACACCACGATCCCCAAAAATTAACAAGTACAGCCTTTCCTTTAAGTTGTTTTAATTCAATGGGTTCTCCATTAAATTGAGCTAGTTTAAAGTTTGCCGCCGGCTTGTTGACTTGTACGGCTTCCTCGCTGTTTGCTGCAAATAAGTTTTGATACAGTGCAAATCCAATTGCCGTAAAAAGGAGAAACAAAATTAACATTCTAAGCAATAATCTTTTTCTTTTTTTCATGTCCTCACCTCTATAATTTTATTAAATAGGAGCTGATTCAATGGAAAATGTGACTGTATGGTTAGCTTTTGGTGGAGGGTTATTATCATTTATCTCACCCTGCTGTCTCCCTTTATACCCCTCATTCATATCTTATATTACAGGGGTTTCTGTCAATGAGTTAAAAAATAGAAATTCTAAAACACTTAATAAAAATATTGCTATTCATGCAGCATCATTTTTATTAGGATTTTCAATCATTTTTTACATATTAGGATTCTCTGCTAGTTCAATTGGAAGATTTTTCACCGAGTACAAAGATCTTATTAGAATGCTTGGCGGAATTTTTGTGTGTACAATGGGTTTTTTTTTACTAGGCATTTTTCAACCAAAATTCATGATGCAGGAAAAAAGATTTACTTTTCGAAGAGGCAAAATTGGCGTATTAAATTCAATATTAGTTGGCATCATTTTTGCAGCAGGATGGACTCCATGTATTGGCCCGATTTTCGGAACGATCATGTACGCAAACTTTAACAACCCAAACACGATAGATACTTTTATTAACGTAACCGGATATTCGTTAGGTTTTGCCATCCCTTTCTTTCTAATGGCATTTTTCATCGGAAAGGCAAGAGTGTTTCTCAAATATTCAAACCTGCTACTAAAGATAGGTGGAGGTTTACTTGTTATTATCGGCGTACTCTTATACACCAATAAAATGATATGGATAAACATATGGTTTTCAAACCTTACGACTTTATTTCAAAGTTAATATTAAGACGCCAAGCTATTGGCGTCTTTTACTTTGCATTATCTCACAGTAAGTAGGCCTTGACCATAACAACCTTTTTGACCGCCATTTTTCCCACAATATAACCTTAGTGAATATTCTGCCGCACCAGGATTTTTATAAGTATAGTCATAGATGGATGGAGAACTGGTTAGGTTACTGGTCCAAGCTTTACCGTTTTTGAATACAGTCAACTTAATCGTTTTATTGTTGAAAGGGAAAACACGAACTTGTAAATTTTGACCTGCTTTAACTTTAATTCTCTTCGTAGAGTTTGAAGTTTGTGATTTTTGGAGAATAGTCTCCACTTGTGAAGCTGCCGAAGCTGACTCTTGATGCACCATAAATGAACTGAATAAAACTGCACAACCAATTACTACAGAACCTAAAAATTTCTTCATGACTCTAACACCCTTTCGATTTTTAATATAATTTTACAAGTATGTAAAATACTTGAATATGTATACTCTATCATTTTTAAACACCATTATTCCAGAGGATTCTGTATTTTCCACAAAATATACAATTCTTCTACAAGTTCATTGATCATATATTATTGTGTTACAGCCCAACTATTACCGTCCGAAGTATGTTCAGAAAATTCAAATAGAAATTCTAATTTGAGGCGAGTTACCAATAAGATGCATTAAAAGGAGTCAAAATAGATGATTTTATACTTTTTAAAGAGACGAGATTAGGAGAATTTCATGATGTAACCGGAAAGGGAACGTGGATCTATAGTATTTCTTGGACATAATATTTAAGAGGAAGAAGTTGAGTTTGAACTCACCTTCTGAAAGGTGGTTAAAAGATGAAAAATTGGTGCATTCTTGATGAAAATAAAAGCAAAAGAGGAAATCATTGTTCCTACGATTTACCCTGACGAAGCTATAAACTTGAGATGGACATTACTATCGCCCAGAAAAATCTTATAGTAACCCTAAAAGGGAGCAACGCTCCCTTTTATTCATTATATTACAGAGTTTTCCGATTTATATGACCCATAAGTTTTTACAGTGCTATCCAACAACTCTTATACGATATGTATACCTTTCACTAACTTCAATAATGATTCAATAACTCCATAATAGTCGAGAAAGAAATAAGGGAATACCCTCTCGATCGTCTAACAGTATGAGAAATCAATTTTTACGTACGGCTTTTAAAAGCTGGACTCCCTTTTTCTACCATTCGATTCTTCTAGTCCTGCAAGCTGACCGCATAAATAATCCCGGTACACCCGCTCAAATTGCCTGCAACCTTTCTTCTATGCTTCACCTGTAGGGTGCGGGTTTTCTAAAAACAGCGTTTTGAGAGCAATCGTCATTCCTGGGGTGCAGCAGCATTTGAGATAGTGATTGATTATGCGTTCTCTCTTACACTTTTAGACAAAATATTCATTTTCTCTTTTTTAGACTTAAATCTATGTCGAAAATGATCGTTTGGCATATCTTATACTATCCTCACTAAAGGAGGTGGCAATATGGGTTACTCTAATGGTTATGGTAGCTCCTTCGCTTTAATCGTGGTGCTATTCATTTTGTTAATCATTGTTGGTACTTCTTTCTTTGGTGGTTTTTAAGCTTTAACTTTGCCTAGCACCTCCGTTTTATGAGCACCTCCCTGTTCGATAGACGCCATAAAAAATTTTTATGGCGTTTTGCTTATCTATCTGACACAAACGTTTCTTAATCAGGGAAATATAAACATTTTCTACAAATCTGCATCTTTAAAATATCCACAGTGTTCACCCTAATATGACCGTTTTGAAAATCTTTGTTCCCACTGGGTGAGTCCACAATGCCCCAGCAAGAGACCGGCAATTGATCCTTCGGCTGCTCTTTACATATGACAATTCGAAAATAAATTGATTAGACTAATAAGCCCGGCTTTTAAAAACCGGACTCCCTTTTCCCGCAGCTCAACTCTTTTCTAATCCTGCAAGCAGACCGCATAATCCCGCCATACCCGGTGCAGCGGCACAAATTCCCCGCCAGCCCTTCTTCTATTTCTTCATCTGTGGGATGCGGGTTTTCCTCGAACAGCGCTTTGAGGGCAATCGTCATGCCAGGGGTACAGTAGCCGCATTGGAAGCCCCCTTCTTCCAGGAAAGCGGTTTGGCAGATATCCAGTTCTTCTTTTTGAAGTCCCTCGATGGTTGTAATGGAATGGCCGTCCACTTGATAAGCCATGGTCATGCACGCATTGGCCAGCTTTCCGTCGATTAGGATGGAGCACGTTCCGCAGCGGCCGATTCCGCAGGACACCTTTGTCCCGGTCAGCTGAAATTCCATTCTAAGCAGGTCACTCAGACGTGTCGTAGGAACGGCTGCAACCTCCCGCTCCTGCCCATTCACGGTCATTCGGAACTGTTCCTTTTTTACAGGAAATGGTCCAGCTTCTTTTACGTCCATTGCTTCATCCCCTTTCTGTCTATCTCGTCAAGCAGCTCTTCTCTTGAAATCGGCAGCTTGTTTATCCAGCATCCGACCGCATCGTGCACTGCCTTTACAATCGCTGGGGTGATGGCAATCGTTCCGATTTCGCCTACACCGCGCGGGCCGTGGGAATCGCCTTCCATCAGCTCTTCTAACGCAGTCAGCTTCATTTCGGGAACATCCTTCACGCCGGGAATGATATACTGGTCGAGATTTTCCGCGGCATAACGGCCGTCCGTCATTTTCGCTTCCTCCATTAGTGTGTAGCCGAGCGCCATGGCAGCGCCGCCTTCGATTTGCCCCCGGTAGCCCTGTGGGCTGACAACCGGTCCTGCCGCAATGGCGTGCTCACAATCTATCAATTTGACATCGCCTGTTAATAGATCAACCTCCACCTCAACAGCCGCCGCGCCAAATGAGTAGAGAAAATGGCCGCCTACCACAGGATCAGGCGTTGTCGGAAAATCGAATGCTGTTTCCTCTACCAAAGGGCCTTCTTCAGCCAGCTCTCTATATGTCACCACGAGCTCCTTTGTGTTTTTGTCACGCAAGCCCTCGGCGCCGGGAATAAGGCTTTCCGCTGAACAGCCGCTCCATTCTGCCGCCCGTTTTTTCAGCTGAGAAAGAAACGGCTTCTTCAAACGCTGGATCGCGTGCCATACCATGCTTGTGCCGCGGGATGCTGTGGATGAGCCTGATTTTGGTACTTTTGCGGTATCCCCAATGACAATGGAAATATCTTCCGCAACACAGCCCAGCTCCTCGGTGACAATATGTTCGATTGCCGCTAGAATACCCTGTCCGCATTCTTCAAATCCGAACGAAGCCGTAATTTTGCCGTCACTTGAAAGGGACAAACGGCCTCCTGCCGCATCCATTCGTCCATACCCCAGCCCGCCGCCGTGCATTGTGATTGCCGCTCCCGTGCCTCTCCGTATACACCCGGAGTTCTGGTGTTTTCTTGTAAGAATGGGAGATTCAGAAATGGCATTCAACACCTGCGCCGCTCCGTCAGTCGGTGCAATCCGGTGCTCAAGCGGCCCCAAGTCATGCGGTTTTCTGATATTTTTTCTTCTCAGCTCCAGCGGGTCGATGCCGAGCATGCCGCTGAGACGATCTAGATGGGTTTCGAGGGCAAATGTGATTTGGTTGCCGCCAAAGCCCCGAAATTCACCCGCCACCCCGTTGTTCGTAAACACAGATATCCCTTCAGTCCGGATATTTGGAATACGGTAAGGCCCCGCGGCGTGCTCGACAGAAAAGTCAATAACAGCCGGTCCGAGTGTAGCGTAAGCGCCTGTGTCCGCCACAATTTTCACATCATGAGCCAAAAGTTTCCCCGCATGATCCGCACCCGTTTTTATCGTAATCTTCATCGGATGGCGTTTAATGCCAGAACGTACAGATTCCTTTCTGGTCTGATGAATTTTGACGGGAAGTCCGCTTTTCAGTGCTAAAAGAGCGGCATACGGCTGGATATTCAGCTCATCCTTCCCGCCGAACGAGCCGCCCATCGGACTCGACACAACCCTGATCTTTTCTTCAGAAATGTCAAAAATACGGGCAAGCTGGAAACGGTCTTTATAGCCATGCTGCGTTCCTGCATACATCGTAAAGCCCCCATTGTCTTCAGGAACGGCTACGCCTCCTTCCGTTTCCATATACGTATGCATCTGCCGCGGCAGCTCGTAGGTTTCTTCAAGGACCGTGCCAGATGCTTGAAATCCTTCTTCAACATCGCCGTGTGAAAAACATGCGCGATGCAGGATATTCCCGTCCTCGTGCAGTTTTTGCGCGTCCGGCCGAAGCGCTTTTTCTGGTGAATCAATGACCTCCAGTTCTTTATACTCAATACGAATCAGCTCCAGCGCCGCTTCCGCGATTTCCTCCGTTTCCGCAGCAACTGCGGCGACCGCATCTCCGACGTACCGTACCCTATCCGTACATAAAACCGGCTGATCAGGGATGACAATGCCAAATCGGTTTAAACCGGGAACGTCTTTATGAGTGACAACTGCCCGCACACCTTCCATTTCTTCAGCTTTCATGGTGCAAATCGACACAATCTCCGCATGAGGATAAGCGCTTCTCAGCACTTTGCCATACAGCATTCCTGGAAAGCTGAGGTCGGTCATATATTTCAGTTCCCCTGTGACCTTTCCTCTTCCATCCGGCCTGATTCTTGACGGTTTGTTGATCATCATTTATTCCCCTCCCTCAGCCATCAGCTCTGCCATGATGACGTTGGCAGCGGCTTTTTTTCTGTATGCCGCTGACATAAAAGCATCTGCGGCAAACGGCAGCTCATGGATAAGCGTTTCGTAAAGCTCGTGCGGATTCCACCCTGACGCCATCCATATCGCCTCGCTTTCCATTAATCTTTCCGGTGTAATATCGGCATGGCCAGCGGCGAGGCTAATGCCGCCGTCTTTCAAAAAACGTCCAGCTATAACCGCAACAGCTCCAGTAAAAGCCTGGCGCCTCCCAAGCTTGCGGTAAAACACTCGCTCTCCCTCCGCACGAGGGATGATGACACGCGTAACGATGGCAGTTTCAAAGTCTTCATCTATGAGCCAATCGCCAAGCGGTAGCCTCATCAGCTCCTTTTGGTACACGATAAGCTCAGCATCAAGCACAAGCAGGAGGGGAAGCAAATCCCCGATTTTACTCGCGATGTTGCCGCCAAGCGTGGCCCGGCTGCGGATTCCGGGTGCAGCAACAGCGGAAGCAGCTTCGCTGAAACAACCAAGCGCACTCTTAATTAGGGAGTTCTTTCTGCATTCACTCAGTGTTGTAAGCGCCCCGATCGAGAGGTGGGTGTCACTGGCGCTGATTCCTCTCATCTCGTTGATTCCTTCAAGACTGACGAGATGCTGTTTTGGAAGAATCCCTTTGTCCCACTGAAGCTGAAGCAGCGTGCTGCCCGAGACGGCACACACACCTGGGGCAAGCTGCTCCAAAAGTGAGTAGGCTTCATCGAGCGCTGCCGGCCTCCATAATTGTATATTCATCCTTGCTTTTGTCACTTGGCCATTCAAACCATCAACCTCCTCACCATGTCGTATTCCTCCGGTGTATCAATGTCTTTCAACTCCGAGCTTGCCTTTGCCTCCAAAACGGCTACTGTTCCGAGCTGCCCGCTTTTCAAAAGACTGCGAGCCCCCTCATCTCCCTTTAACTCCTTTACATAAGGAAAACAAGCCGATGAGAAATAGATTGGCGGGGCGAACGCGCCTAAAGACGAAGACACGGCAAATGACTCAGGAGCCATTGCCACAAGGGCATTGAGATGATTGACGGAAAGCTGCGGCTGGTCGGCTAATAAAATGACAACCCCGTCCGCTCCCATGCTTTCTGCTTTTCTCACCCCGCTGCTGACTGAATGCCCTTGCCCTTTTTCAGCTTCTTGACAAACGTGCAGGCTCCAGCGTTTTCGAAAAGGCGGCGCGTGATATGGCGCCCCCATCCACTCATGGGAAGCACGTTCAGTTCTCTCGATGATCAGCACGTGATCAAGGCGGGACAAGAGAGCGGTTTTCAAAGAAAGCGACCCAATGGTTTCTCCCTTTAACGGCAAAGCCAGCTTGTTTTGCCCCATTCTTTTGCTTTTGCCGGCAGCGAGAAACACTCCGATCATATAGGGGCTTCTCATACAACCGCCAGCCGTTTTCTTGTTTGAATGATTTCCGCGACAACGCTGACGGCAATTTCCTCGGGGCCTTCCGCACCGATCTTCAGCCCGACCGGACTGTAAAAGTGAGCCGGCGGCTGTTTTTCATTCAGCAGCCGCTTCGTACGGTTTGTCGAACCCAACAGTCCGATATAATGAAGATTTTGAGAAAATAAGAAGTCGATGATCGCTTGATCGTGCTGAAAATGGTGGGTTGCCACAACAGCTGCATCATGCGGGTAAAACTGAAATTCACTCAGCATTTGTTCCGGAAAAGCAGTGATCAGCCGATCCGCTTTTGGGAATAGAGAGGATGTGCAATAAGCGGGGCGCCAATCTGTCACGATAACAGAAAACCCTGTATCAGCCGCCAAATTGGCAAGCGGCACAATATCCGGCCCTGCTCCAAACAGAATGAGACGCGGCTTCGGTTCAATTCGCCGAATAAACATGTTGGTTGATGAATCAAAATGCGGTAAATGAAGCGTTGAAGCGGTACGTTGAATGTCTTGCAGAGGCGCGTCCGGCCAGTTCCCAAATTGCCCGTTCTCCGACAGAAATATATAACGGGAGGAGTCAAGCTGCGTAACGGCTGTGACAGCTTTGCCTGAATGAAGGCAGTCCCTCACTCTTTCATAGTGCCGTCTTTTTTCCTTAGTGATTCGCTCCGCATGAATATGAATTATGCCGTTGCATCCGGCTCCCATGCCCCAGGAAAGATCGTCCTCCGCCCGCATGTCATATGGAATCAGCACTGACGTCAGCTGATCGCCCAGTTCACTAATTCTGTGGAGCAAATCTTCTTCCACACACCCGCCGCTCAGCAATCCGACCCGTTCGCCATTTTTCTTAAAGAGCATAGAAGCGCCTGCTTTTCGATACGATGAGCCTTCCACTTGAACAAGTGTCGCAAGTACAGCCTCATCCTGATCTTCCAGGAGCGCATCTAACACCATGTGCAAATTTCCCAATGCTGCATCCCCCTCTCAAAAATCGCTGTAAGAAACAACAAGTTCAGCATGGTTTTATAGGTAACTTGTATAAAGAATAGATGATGGAAGGAGAAATGACTCATGCTTCGTCAGAAAATGCAACACAGAGAAAGAGGATTTGTAAAAAGAGTCAAACAAAGAAAAACAGATTGGAGAAAAAGCGAAATCGCATCACTAAAAAAGCTTGCGGCGTTCCGCAAGCTTTTCTTTATACCGCTGCCTGGCGGCCAGCGTTTTCATACACATCAAGCGCTGCCTGGAGGGCTTTTCCTGCTTCGATCCCTGCGCCATGTCTCAGCAGTACAGCCTCTAACCCGGCAAGCACGAACAGCACGTTTTCTTTCCTGCAGCTGTAGCCCATCGTGCCAATTCTCCAGATCTTTCCCGCCAGCGGGCCGAATGAGCTGGCGATTTCGATGCCGAATTGCGCCAACAGCATGTGGCGGACAGACTCGCCGTCAATGCCGCCGGGGATTTCTACACAAGTGACAACAGGCATTTTACAGCTGTCATCTCCAAACAGCTTCAGCCCCATTGCCCTAATCCCAGCTGCTAATGCGGTCTCATGGTGGCGATGCCGCTCAAAACGGGCTTCAAGACCTTCTTCAAGCACCAGCCTGACACCCTCACGCAAGGCGTACAGCATCGTCGTCGCTTCTGTATGATGATTGAGCCGTCTTTCGCTCCAATAATCCTCAAGCTGGCTCAAATCAAAATAATTGCTTGTGATTGGCCGGTTTCCCGAAAGCGTTGTCCTGTCAGCTTGTGTCGCAATCCCGCGCTCCACCTTTTTACGCGCCGCAATCACATCCGCCACCCGCTCATTATATGTAATCGGCGCCATTCCCGATGGAACAGACAAGCACTTTTGTGTGCCGCCGATAGCCGCGTCAATCTTCCAATCATCGACTTTAACCCCGCAGCCGCCAATCGTCGCAACTGCATCGACAATAAACAATGCATCCTCGGCTCGGCAGGCTTCGCCGATGGCTTTTAGCGGGTGAATCCGCCCTGTCGATGTTTCCCCATGCACCATTGCCACAATTTTCGGCTTCACTTTTTTCATTTCCCGTATGATGTCATCCGGGTCAAAAACCGTTCCCCATTCACACTCAAGCGTATGAACATTCGCCCCATACCGTTCGGCAATTTCAGTCAGCAAATAACCGAAGCGGCCGTAAATTGGAATAAGCACATCATCTTCCGGCTCAATCACACTCGCAAGCACCGCTTCGATTCCCGCCCGTGAAGTACCGTCAATCGGATATGCCCAGCGGTTTTTCGTTTGGAACAGCTCCCGAAGCATCTCCATTGTTTCATTCATGATACCGGTAAACGCTGGATCAAATTGCCCAACAATCGGGGTACTCATCACTCTTAATACACGCGGATCAACCTCAACAGGACCCGGCGTCATAATCGTTCTTAACGGGGTACATAATTCTTTTCTGCCTGACACAGCCATTCCTCCTTTATCAATAAGCCAGTTTGTATAATAAATCAGTCAATGCGCGGACGCCGATCTCAAGCTGTCTGGCTGAAGTATATTCCTTCGGAGAGTGGCTGATGCCGCCGCGGCTTGGCACAAACAGCATACAAGCCGGATAGCACCTTCCGATCATTTGTGCATCATGCCCTGCTCCGCTCACCATTTCTTCACAGCTGATCCCGTTTTCTGCCGCTGTCTCAAAAGCCGCAGCCTTTAGCCTTTCGTCCATCGGCACAGGCTCTATCCGCATATATTCATCGATCATGGCGCGAATTCCTTTTTGATGGCAAATGCCGTTGATCAAAGCAGCCATATCTTCATGAAATTGCTCCAGCACGTGCTGATGCTGATGGCGAATATCGATTGAAAACTGCACGCGGCCCGGTATGACATTGGCTACATTGGGCTCTGCCGTTATTTTTCCGCATGTCAGACGAAGCTCATCCGGCTGCTCTTCCGACCGCAGCAGCAGTTCATGAATGATGCGGCTGCTGGTTGCAAGCGGGTCCTTGCGCCATTTCATGGAGGTGGTTCCCGCGTGATTGCATTCCCCCTCCAGCGTGACGAGATATCGCCTCTGCCCCGCA
This sequence comes from Bacillus sp. VA15, assembly GCF_055721145.1. Classification (NCBI taxonomy): domain Bacteria; kingdom Bacillati; phylum Bacillota; class Bacilli; order Caryophanales; family Bacillaceae; genus Bacillus; species Bacillus sp. VA15. Next base: position 172,795 of record NZ_JBVQPQ010000006.1, read on the forward strand.
ATACTTGTCACAATGCCGAGATCCCGTCCTGACATTTCCAATGTCTTCCCCTGTTCAATATGAAGCTCAACAAAAGCACTGATATCTGTCCTATACGCTGACTGAAACACGCCTTTGCCAAAGCCGTTCTCATACATCGCAGATTGCAGTGAAACTCCTGATTCGTCTCTCGGTTCTCCCGCATCCTGTACTGAAAAAACGCCTGTCATATTCCCCGATCCCCAATAGGTCATCGGGAAACGGCTCCCCTCCTCCTCACATAAGGAGACCGCTTCGAGTGTTTTTTTCGGCGCTCCGTACGTTTCTTTGAGCTGCTTGATCGCCAGCATGGCCGCAAGAACGCCGTAAGCGCCGTCATACTTTCCCCCATTGATGACAGTATCGATATGTGAACCGGTTACAATCACTTCATCCGGAGACTGGGTGCCCGAAAGCCTTCCAAAAACATTGCCGACATCGTCGAATCTTGTTTCAAGCCCGAATGAAGACATTTCCGTTTTGACTGCGAGCTGCGCGTCCATCCACTCTTTTGTATACAAAAGCCTCGTTACGCCGCCGTCCGCAGATGCGCCGTATTGGGCGAGCCATTCAATATAATCTGTGATGCTGTTTTTGACTGATAGCTTCTGCTTTTCCATGTACTCCCCCCTCTGGCCGTTATGGTGACTTCATTATAGAAGGAGGAACTCGATAGTTCATTGACAGAATAACCAAAAAAACGTTTATTTTTTAGTCACAGTATCTATCCAGCACCATAGCAACCAGAAACCTCCCTACCTCGCAGTGCCATTTTCATGTAAAGTCAAAAGAAAACACAGTAAGGGAGAGAGCCAAAATGCAACAATGGATTAAAGACACAGCAAGAGGAAAAAGGGGGTCAAAACACCTTTCATATGAACAAGCCAAGCTTGCGGGAGAAGCGATGTTTTCCGGTAAAGCAAGCGATGTGCAAATCGCGGCATTTCTGATCGCAGAACGGATCAAAACAGAAACGTCGGACGAAGCAGCAGTGGATCAAATAATGAGCCAGGCCGGACAGGCAGAAAAAATCAAGGCGATTCTCAGCGGCAGCGAGGAAGCCGGATTAGACTATGAAAGAAAGCAAGTCATCATGAATGCGGGACTGCGTTACTATTTATTCGGACATACCACATCAATTGAAGAAGGAACAGACCTTGCCAAATCTCAGCTGAAGCAAAAACGGGGCCTAAAGATATTGGAACAGTGGATATCTGCCTCCTCCAAAGGAACTAATTTACAATTTTAAAGAAAAATATACAAAATGACACTTCTATCCTTGATTTCATTTTTAGATAATAGACATGATCTGATAAAAGGAGGGCAAGTGATGACAAAAAGAACAAGGTTTCTGCCGCTCGTCTGTGTATTACTGATTTCTGGATGGTTTGCGCCCGCCGCATCAGCAAGCCCGCAAACCGCATTGAGCCTGAATGACCGATTAGCGTCTTCCCCTTCAGGAACCGTGGGCCTTCTCTCATTAGCCGCTCCCGCTGCACCCTACACTGACACAGATACCTATTATGAAGGGGCTGAAGGAAAAACAGGAGAATCGCTAAAAAGCGCTCTGCACCGCATCGTTAGCGGACACACGATGCTGTCCTACAGCGAAGTATGGAACGCGCTGAAAGAAACCGATGAAGATCCGGCAAACCCGAATAACGTCATCCTGCTCTATACGAATGAATCGCGGTCGAAAAACCTGAACGGCGGCAATGTCGGCGATTGGAACCGCGAGCATGTCTGGGCGAAATCTCATGGCAATTTTGGTACAAGCAAGGGACCTGGCACCGACATTCACCATTTGCGCCCGGCTGACGTTCAAGTCAACAGCGCCAGAGGAAATATGGATTTTGACAACGGCGGCACTGAATATGCAAAAGCGCCGGGAAATTATTATGATGGAGATTCATGGGAGCCTCGCGATGATGTAAAAGGCGATGTGGCGCGCATGCTGTTTTACATGGCTGTCCGTTACGAAGGTGATGACGGCTACCCTGACCTTGAGCTTAATGATAAAACAGGCAACGGCTCAGCCCCTTATCACGGAAAACAATCTGTCCTGCTTGAATGGAATAGGCAGGACCCGGTTGATGACCGCGAGAGAAAAAGAAATGAAATCATTTATGAGAAATATCAGCATAACCGCAATCCATTTATTGACCACCCTGAATGGGCTGACGACATTTGGCCGTAAGAAAAAGGTGCTCCTGTTTAGGAGCACCTTTTCTAATACACAGCCTCTTCTGTCTCCGCATCGAAAAAGACGGCGTGATCCATTTTCACTGCCAGCTGGATCGAATCGCCTGCGGCGATTCGCGTGTTTCCGTCCAGGCGGACCGTGAGCCGCTCGCCCCCAGACGTGACATGTACAATTTGCTCTGATCCCAGATTTTCATTCACTTCCACCTTCGCTTTAAACACTGAATCAAACAGCTGATCATTTTCAGTCATATGTGTGATATGCTCCGGCCGGACGCCGGCAATCATCTGCTCGCCGGCATATCCCTTTTCTTTAAGCCGCTTCGCTTTTTCTTCAGGAATATGAAGCCGGATCGAAGGGTTTGTGAAAAACAGCTCGCCATGGTGCTCTTCAATGGCGCCTGTCAGAAAGTTCATTCCGGGGGAGCCGATGAAGCCTGCGACAAACAGATTTGCCGGGTAATGATAAATGTCATGAGGTTTCGCCACCTGCTGGATTTCCCCATCATTCATCACGACAATCCGATCGCCCATTGTCATCGCTTCGGTCTGGTCATGCGTGACATAAATGATGGTTGCCTCTAAACGCTGGTGCAGCTTGCTGATTTCTGTCCGCATCGTCACTCTCAGTTTTGCATCCAGATTGGAAAGCGGCTCGTCCATTAAAAAGACCTTCGGCTCCCTTACAATCGATCTGCCAAGCGCCACCCTTTGCCGCTGTCCGCCAGAGAGCGCCTTCGGTTTTCTCTTCAGCAAATGTTCAATCTCTAAAATTCTAGCTGCCGCATGAACCCGTTCAGCAATTTCCTGTTTCGACATCTTCCTAAGTTTTAATCCGAACGCCATATTATCAAATACCGTCATATGCGGATAAAGCGCATAGTTTTGGAATACCATCGCAATATCACGTTCTTTCGGCGGGAGATCATTGACCCGTTCCCCATCGATGAGGAGGTTTCCTTCAGAGATGCTTTCCAGCCCCGCCACCATACGCAGCGTTGTCGATTTTCCGCATCCTGACGGCCCCACCAGCACCAAAAGCTCCTTATCCTTTACATCTAAATCAAAGTCCTTCACCGTTAATTGGGAGTGATATGATTTTTTGACATGTTCAAATGATAATGCAGCCATCAGAAATTCCCCCTATCTTTTGATCTGTTATTTCGTCACTGGAAACAACTTGGTCTTTCTGTTATTTTTAGAGTAATCGATTCCTATTTTTGCTATATTTCTAAAATAAAAAATGTAAATTTGTATTATAACGTCATAATACATTATAATATGAATAATAGGTTAAAAGGAGGCTACCCTTTGTTAAACAACGGAAGTTCTACACCTTTATACATTCAGCTAAAACAAATCATCACTGATGACATCAAAAAGGGCGTGTATTCCCCAACCGCCAAGCTGCCTACTGAAAACGAGCTTTGCAGCAAGTATAATGTCAGCCGCATTACCGTCAGGAAAGCCATTCTCGATTTAGTTGAAGAAGGCTATCTGATCCGGCAGCAAGGAAAGGGAACGTTCGTTAAAAGCCCTAAATTAAAACGAGAGCTGATTGCAGTAAACGGCTACTCGGAATTTATGGAATCAACCGGCAAAAAACCGAAGCATCAGGTGCTGTCCCATGAGATCATTCCGGCGGCAAAACCCATTGCCGAAAAGCTGCAAATCAATCCCGAGAGCCCTGTCGTTGAATTAAAACGGATTTTATATAACGATGATCAGCCGCTCACCTTTGAAGTGACACATTATCCGCTGGATTTGTTTCCCAGCATTGATACCTTTATTGCTGACGGCGTATCCATGCATGATATTTTGCGACAGCAATACCAAGTTGTGCCCACACACAATACGAAGCTATTAAATGTTGTATATGCCCAGCAGGAGGAAAGCAAATACCTGGATTGCGATATAGGGGATGCGCTATTTGAAATCGATAAAACGGCTTTTACATCAAACGACCAGCCAATCTACTGCTCATTGTTTTTGATGCACACAAACCGTGTTACTTTTACCATCAACAGCCCCTACACATAACAGGCATAAAAAACGAGACACTGCTTATAGTATTCTCGTTTTTTCACTGCTTCCCCCATCCTCCAAGCGAAAAGGATGGCCATAGCCGAAAGCCCCGTACACGCCGCATGTTTTCGCAGCCGTTTCCGCCGCTTGGCGCAAAGCATGTGTCATATCCTGCTTCTCGCAAAAAGCAGTCAAGAAACCCGCTATAAATGAATCTCCCGCTCCAAGTGTATCTATTATATCAGTTTCCACAATCGGCTGATGATAGATTCGATCACCCGCAGACAAGATCGCCCCTTGGCCCCCGCGGGTCATACATACAACTTTCGCTCCATACTTATGAGCTTTTTCAGCAAGCTCTCCGCACTCTGACTCACTCAAATCGCTGCCTGAAAAAAACGCATACGTCACATAAGGACAGACCTTCCTCAAATAATTATCCTCCCGATTGGTTGAAAAATCAAAGGAGACCGGGATCAGGCTGAACAGCTGCGGAAGGTCGTTCTCAAGTCTGCTGTACACGCTGGTATGCAGCAGATCATGCCCGCTGATAAAGGATACATCTTTCTCCTGAAACACAAGCCGGAGCCGGGACTGAATGCCGCCTTTATTTGATCTGACAAAAATACGGTCCCCCTGTTCATCAAGGGTGACAATCGCCATTCCGTTTTCTCCGTGCGCCTGGCGAATATAATCCGCATTGACCTTCTCCAATTTCAGTACGTTCAAAAGATGTGCCGCGGCTTCGTCATTGCCGACGATTCCGATATAGGAAGCCTCGTGCCCTAGCCGTCTGGCAAGCACTGCGACGTTTAAGGCATTTCCTCCCGGGTAGAACGTTTCTTGGTCCTGATAGTAATCTACAACGTTATCTCCAACCGCAATCAATTTCATTGTGCTTCCTCCTTTATCCTTTTACACTTCCGCTTGCAATCCCGCGGACAAAATATTTCTGCATAAATAAAAATAGAATAATAATCGGCGCAGCCGAAATCGTTAATCCCGCCAGCAGGACGCCCCAGTCTGTCTGCAGTGCGTCTCTGAACTGCATCAGCCCGGCTGGAATGGTCCGCAAATTCTCATCATCTATGAAAATAATCGCAAACATAAACTCATTCCACGTATGGTAAGCCGTCAAAATGCCGGATGTCACCAAAATCGGCACGCTCATTGGTAAGAAAATTCTGAAAAATACCCCGAAACTCGTACAGCCATCTAAATAAGCCGCCTCCTCCAATTCTTTGGAAATAGAGAGAAAATAAGAGCGGATCAAAATGATGGTGAACGGGATCCGGTAAGCAGCATACGGCAGGATTAACGCCCAATACGTATTGTAAAGGCCCAGCGACTGAATAATAGAATAAAGCGGCACAAGACTGACCTGCGGCGTCAGCATCAAACCGCCAAGACAAAGCACCAAAAAGAATCCTTTTCCTTTAAACTCAAACCGGGAAAGGCCGTACGCCGCCCATGCACTGATAAAGACGGTGATCACACACGTGAGCGACGTGACGATGACACTGTTCATAAAATAAGAAGAAATCCCCTGATTCCAAGCGGACACAAAATTTTCCGGATGCCACGAAGACGGCAGCGACCAGCTATGTTCAAAAATATCGTCCGAGTTTTTAAAGGCGCTCATCACCATCCATAGAAGCGGATAGGCGATTGCAATCAGATAAAGAAACAGAAAAACCCACACAGACGTTTCTCCGATGTACCATTTTCGTCTAGGCTTTCTTTTCATCTCAATGTGCCGGTCAGGCACAGGCTCCAATCTGAACGAATCTGTCTTCTTCTGAGGCAGCATCTGTTACTCCTCCTTTCCGGTTTTAAAGAACTTCATTTGCATGAGCGACAATGCGAGCGTAATGATTAACACAACGGTGGCTATCGCTGAGGCATAGCCCATCATATCCTTTGTAAAGGCGCTTTTATATAAAAACGTGCTTAAAACTTCTGAAGCGTTTCCCGGCCCGCCGCCTGTCAATATGTACGGTTCATTAAATACCGTAAAGGCGCCGGTCAGCGTCATGACCACCGCAACAAAAGACATCTCTTTCGTCTGGGGAACGGTAATATGAAAAAACTGCTGAATTTTCCCCGCGCCGTCAAGCCGGGCCGCTTCATACAGTTCATCCGGTATTTTTTGAATCGACACAATGTACAGCATCGCAATATAACCGACAGATTGCCATTGAGACACAAAAATAACAGAAAGCATAGCCGTGCTGTCCTCCCCAAGCCAGGCTCTCGTCAGCTGATCAAGACCGACCGCCTGAAGCAACTGATTCAAAAGCCCCGTCTCAGGGTTGTAAATAAAATCAAACAAAAGCGCGATCACCGTCATTGAGATGACAACCGGCAAAAAGAAAACAGTACGAAAAAACGGCGACCATTTTCTGACCAGCTTATCCTCAAGCACCGCCGCCAAAATCAAACCGCCAAATACCTGGCATACAATTGAGATCACTGCGTAAAGCACATTATTGGTAAGTGCCTGATAGAAGACAGGATCATGAAATAATTCAACATAGTTTTTCAATCCGATAAACGTTTTTTCCGGAGAAAAAGAGCTCCACTGAAACAGGCTGAGGAAGACATTCTCAAAAATCGGGATATAAACAAAAAGTAAAAAAACGAGAGCGGGCACCAAAAACAAATAGGGGATTATTTTATTCTGATTGACCAAGGATATCTCATCTCCTTTATAAAAAGAAAAGGTGCGAAGTTTCACCTTTTCTTTGATTTATTCAGCTGACGCTCTCACTTGCTTCGCTGCTTTTTGAACAGCTTTCATCACCTGCTCCGGTGTCATGTCGCCGCCAAGCATTTGCTGGACGCTCGTTAAGTACGCATCTGCGATTTCAACATCGACATCCATATCAAACCATGGAACCATTGATTTGGCATCAACAATTTGCTGAACCGCTTCACGCTGAATGGCTGTAGAATTTTCTTCGGTAGCCGTTCCTTGCACCGCGCTGTATTTCCCGACATCTTTGACGAGCTTTTCACCCATTTTTTTCGACGTCAGAAACTGCAAAAATTCCATCGCTTCCTTCGGATGTTTTGTTTTTGAGGCAATCATGAACCCTTCCGGCGCTCCCGTTAACGCTTCTGATGATCCTTTTTGCCCGCTGATTTCAGGGAATGGGAACATCCCCAGATTCACCGGTTCAACCAGCTTGATTTCCGCTGTTTCTGCATATATCATCGCCGACTTTCCGCTCTTAAATTGCTGTCTTACATATTCGTGGTCGACGGAGTTTACATGTTTATTGAAGTAAGGCATCAGCTCCTGAAGCTTTTCAAGTGCTTTTACATAGCCTTCATCAGTAAATTCACCCGTTTTGGCGTTATAGTCCTTTTCCCGTGTTTTTTCATCGACCATCCGCTGATTGAGCGTGCCGATATAGTGCGAGATTGTCCAAGTCGCCTTTGTTCCGAAGCTAATTGGTGTGTAGCCATTTTCTTTCAGCTTCTTTGACACATCGATTAATTCATCCCATGTCTTCGGAGGATCAAGGTTCAGCTTTTTAAAAATGTCTTTATTATAAAAGAATGATTTAGCGTCCATTTGCCATGGCACGCCATATTGCTTGTTTTCATAAGTAAATGGTGTAACTTGCGATTGAACGAGCTGTGATGACCAATCTGTATCACTTTCGTAGTAGGACGAAAGATCAAGTGCCTTATTGCCTCTGATGAATTTAAAAGCAAACTCGTCACTCCAAGAGAAGTAAATGTCAGGAGGGCTGGTGGTTCCCAGCATGACCTTAATTTTATCTTTATAAGAGTCGTTCAAAACGGCTTCAATTTGAATGTCGATATCCGGATGTTCTTTTTCAAATTCCTTAACAACCTCTTCAAAATAACTTTTTTCCGGCTCCTTCGGCCATCTGTGGAAAAATTTCAATGTCACCTTTCCGTCCGATGAACTGCCCTGGCTCGAACAGCCCGCAATGGTGAGCATACTGACAGCTGCAATGATCAAAAACAACAACATTTTCTTCAAAGGGTTGGCCTCCTCTGGACATTAGACTATAATGTTATATAACATTATAGTCTAATGCATAATGGTTCCTCAGTTTCAGATCAATACTCAACTTTCCACATGTATCTTCTATGAGATAAAGGATGATTTCTCGCCTCAGCCAGCTCATCCGCATAGCTTCTCAGTACACGGTTGAGAACGAGCGGAGCAAGGTAGCCTTTAACTGAATCGTCAATTGCAGTGAAGTCGTAAGATGCGGCATCAAGCACTGTGAGCTTTTTGCCATACTTTTTCGAGAAGGTAAGCGCCCGCTCTTCAAGAGGTCTAGTTTCATCTAAACCGAGCAGGATGATAAACGGCACGGATTCATCAATAATTTCAAACGGTCCGTGAAAATATTCTCCGGCATGAATGGCGTGGGAATGAATCCATTGCATTTCCATGAGAATGCAGATGCTATAGGAGTAAGCGACACCGTAGTTTGCACCGCTTGCCATTGTATAAATAATGCTTTCTTTTTCATGAGCTTTTGCGAACTGCTGTGCGTTGTCAGCTTCCTGCTTAAGGGCTTCTTCATACACAGCCTGCAATTGATCTAAACCTTCAATTGCTTGTTCAAATTTCGTATTGTTTTCTAATACTTGCAGGGTGCCGAAAACGATTTGATACAGAACGCCATAGTTCGTATTGATCGCAAGCGCCTCGTCACCCCAATCGTACTGGGCAACATATTGTGCTTCCTGCGCTAAAGGAGACTCTGGTTTATACGTCATCGCAATCGTAAGTGCGCCTTTGCCCCTTGCAAACGCAGCGGCTTTGACTGTTTCCGGGGTATTTCCCGAATGCGAGCACAAAATAACAAGAGACTTTTCACCAAGCTGAACAGGGTTGCGCTGAATAAATTCATTAGAGCTGTAAAGGTCGGAGTTGATTGATTTTGACTCCCTGTCAAACACATATTTACTCGGATACATAATGGCCGAAGACCCTCCGCATGCGACAAAGAATACATGGTCAATGGTTTTCCCTTTCAAATCCTGCAAGAAAGCTTGAACCTCACGATTTACTTTTGCTGTGGCCTGACTCAAATCCTTCACTCCTCATTTTTATTATATAACGTTATATAACATTATATATTGTTATATTAAAGTCCACGGCTATGATTGTCAATATTATTTTCTGAAATTTCTCAATAATTTACTCAGATGATAGAAAGGTCTATCTGCGGAAAAATGCCCAAATCAAAAGCCAGAACTTCACATAAGCTCTGGCTTCGCTGTTCAATCCGCAGACTGACTTCTTATTTAAAAAATACCTTGTCTATATTGTACTTCGAGTGCTGTGTATTGATGATATATGTTTCGTAAATTTCTCTTTCCATTGGATCTTCAACTACACATACTTCAATTTTATATACTTCGTCTCTGTGATGTTTGATCGGTGAGACAGTATCTTCAAAATGCTTCTTAATTCTCTGTCTTAACTTTCTAGCTTTACCGACAAACAGCAGCTCGTCATGAATGTTATAAAACATGAAGATGCCGCCTTTATCCCTTGGTATCTGGTGAAAGTCGATGAATCCGTAAATCGCCTTTATTTTCGGCTCGTTATCATTAGCTGACTGCTGTCGTTCGGTGATGGTGACATTCGGTGCAGGTATATCAATTTTTATCAAAATCAGTTCACGTCCTCTTTTTCATTAAAGGTAAATGCTAACACAGACAGAAAAGAAAAGCTAGAACAGCTTTACTATATTTGTTTGTTATGCTTTTACTTATTATGCAACGCTCCGGCTAGATCATAAGGGCTAAGGTCGATTTCTGTCTGTTTTCCGAGAACTAGCTTTGCGAGCTCTGATCCCAAGAACGGCCCCATCGTTAATCCCGAAGCGCCTAAACCGTTAGCGGCAAAAAGGCCTTGAACGTCCGGTACAGCGCCAACAACCGGCAAAAACCCTGGTGTAAACGGCCTGAAGCCCACTCTTGTTTCAATGGCAGCAGCATCAGCAAGACCCGGTGCTGACGCTAGCGCTTTACTCAATACTTCGTGCTGTCCTCCGGCTGTCACACGCAGATCATCTAGATCGGCATCGTTTTCGTGTGTGGCGCCAGCTACAATTCTGCCGTTATCAAACGAAAGAATGTACTGATCGTTCGGCGGCATCACAACCGGCCACGATCCTGTATCCGGTTTCGTCATTTCAAAATGCATAATCTGCGCTTTCTGAAAGGACACTTGAAAATGAATGCCAAGAGGTTTCATGACCTCATTGGCCCATGCCCCCGCTGTCACAATTACCGCGTCAGCCGTAAACTGCTGTGTGTCTGTTTGTACACCGGTGACCGTTCCATTTTCAAAAAGCAAGGACGTATTTCCTTTGATGATCTTTGCGCCGCGTTTCTCTGCAGCGCTTAAAAGGGACCCGCACAGCGCTCTTCCGTTCACACGGGCGGCACCGCTGATATGAACTGATTCATAACCGTCAGCTAAAATCGGAAACAGCTTTTTCGTTTCACTTGCGGACAAGCGGGTAATGTCGCCGATCTCCGGCGCATCCTCCCGTCTCTTATACGCCCGCTCCTCCATCTTATCAAGCTTTGCCGCATCAGTATGAATGCTGATGGCACCGACACGCTTATATCCTGTATCCGTTTCTCCGTCTTCTTCCAATTGATGGATTAAATCCGTATAGTACCGTGCTCCTCCCTTAGCAAGCTGATACCAATCCTGATTGCGGCGCTGCGAAAGCCAAGGACAGACGATCCCTGCTGCCGCATCAGTCGCTTGACCAGGTTCCTTCCGGTCAATCACCATGACCCGGGCACCCAATTTGACAAGATGATAAGCCGTCGACGCACCAAGAATCCCTGCACCGACGATGATGTACGATTTCATATGCAAACACCTTTTCTTTTATAATGTCTATTCATTTTACCAAATAGAGTGCTTCCCTTCGACCTTTAGCCCCAATGTGAAAAAACCGCGAAGTTCGTCCAATCTCTTCTCTCTCCTATCGAATATCCTATCACTATCAATAGAGAAAGGATGATACCATGAGCGAAAATCGTCATGAAAATGAAGAAAACCAAAAGCGCAATGTATCAGTTGCTAAAGTTGAAAACAGCGGCAATGCAAAAGTCGTAGTCAACGTGAATACAGATCAGGATCAGGCACAGGCACAGTCTCAAGACGGAGAAGAGTAATGAACGAGAATATCATTCCTATCAACAGACATACTCAAGAGATGCCTAACAATGGATCTATGATCGAAAACAGCGGCAACTCAGAGGTCCATATCGATATCCACATTGATACAATGCCGATCGCCTTTGCCATTTTATGCTCTGCATTAGCCGCAAAACAGATGTCAAAAGAGGAATTTGACACGGCTTATACTCGTTTACAAGATATGAATAGGGAACATAACAGCAATACATCTGTAAAACAAATCATCAATCAGGAGATCGAAGAATAAGAAACCGCGGCCCCTCGGCCAGCGGTTTTTCTTCTGCATACAAAAAGGACGTGATTAAAAATAGACACGTCCTTTTTTATGAAAAAATTCACTTAATTAATTGTGAATAAAACAGTTTTATCTTTTGATGAAAACCACTTCACTGAACTTAAACTCGCATCGGTTACTTCTGTACAATTTGAATAAGGTTGCCGCAAGTATCGTCGAAGACAGCTATTGTGACTTCGCCCATTTTTGTCGGTTCCATAGTAAACTTCACGCCTTTTTCCCTTAATCGTTTGTACTCTTTTTGAATATCTGCAACGCCAAACATTGTTGCTGGGAAGCCTTCGGCGAATATCTTCTTTTGATACTCCTTGGCGGCAGGATGTTCATTCGGTTCGAGTAAAAGCTCGGTTCCGTCTTGATCATCTTGAGAAACAAGCGTTATCCACCTAAATTTCCCCATAGGAACGTCTTCCTTTTTTACAAACCCCAGTTTTTCTGTATAAAACTCCAGTGCCTTGTCTTGATCTTGTACGAATATACTGGTAACAATGATTTTCATACTGTTTTTCCCTCCTTTGATATGAATGACGCATGGTAATGTGCTAACAATCTGAACAATCTGGCTACAAGCAAAACAACCCACACATTTGTCAGAAGTCCTGTTCTGATTTTATAAAATTATTCTACCCATCCTTTGAGCAAATTTTTAAGGGGTTCGTTGTTGAATATAAGTACTCGATATTTTCCCTTTCGTTTTGATTTTACGAGCTCTGCATCTTCCAGGACAGAAAGATGTTTAGCTATCGCCTGTCGCGTAATGGAGAGGTTGTGCTTCGTAATGAGACGTACCGTAAGTTCATACAACGTCAGCTCGTTTCGTTCGGATAGTTCGTCTAATATAAGCCGACGAGTCGAATCGCCGAGTGCTTTGAATATAGCGTCTTTGTCCCAATTCATATATCGAGTATAAGCAACTACATGGTTGCGTGTCAAGTATAAGCAACTGTATGGTTGCTTGATAAAGGAACTGTATCATGCAGCCGTTAAAGTCACATAATAGTCGTTTGAATCTTATAGAAAAGTTTACTTGTGCAAGCAGGAGATATTGTCCCGATTGTATAGACATCATGTGGTCATTATCGCAACAAGAACAAATTTATCCTGAATTTTTCATTAGACTTCAATATTTTTCAGGATAGGCTTTTGACAAAAGAATCGCAAGTCTGACATATGTATTTTCGATTAGGATATTTAACCATCAAAAAAATAGTGGATACTTAACTTGATATCACTGAAAAAATAAAAGAAGACGAACTTCAAAAGTTCGTCTTCTACACACGAAATCGGCACGCCGACATTTTTACAATTTATAACAATCCCTTAAACCCTTGATAAACAAAGGTTTTCATCATTAACCAATAGAACCTTCCATTTCGAACTTAATCAAACGGTTCATTTCAACTGCGTATTCCATTGGTAGCTCTTTTGTGAATGGCTCGATGAAGCCCATTACGATCATTTCAGTCGCTTCTTCTTCAGAAATACCGCGGCTCATCAAGTAGAAGAGCTGCTCTTCAGATACTTTAGACACTTTCGCTTCGTGCTCCAATGAAATGTTATCATTTAAGATTTCATTGTAAGGAATTGTGTCTGAAGTTGATTTGTTATCCATAATGAGCGTATCGCACTCGATGTTAGAGCGGGCGCCTTCCGCTTTGCGTCCGAAGTGGACGATGCCGCGGTATGTTACTTTTCCGCCTTGTTTTGAAATCGATTTTGATACGATTGTGGATGATGTGTTTGGTGCAAGGTGAATCATTTTCGCACCTGCATCCTGATGCTGGCCTTTACCCGCAAGAGCGATAGAAAGCGTCATACCGCGCGCGCCTTCGCCTTTTAGGATACAAGCCGGATATTTCATTGTCAGTTTAGAACCGATGTTGCCGTCGATCCATTCCATTGTTGCGTTTTCTTCACAGACTGTACGCTTCGTTACTAGGTTGTAAACGTTGTTCGCCCAGTTTTGGATCGTTGTATAACGGCAGTAGCCGCCTTTTTTCACGATGATCTCAACAACTGCACTGTGAAGTGAGTTTGTTGTGTAAACAGGCGCAGTACAGCCTTCAACATAATGAACGCTTGCTTCTTCGTCAACGATGATCAGTGTACGTTCGAACTGACCCATGTTTTCAGAGTTGATACGGAAGTAAGCTTGAAGCGGTGTTTCAACCTTCACGCCTTTAGGGACGTAGATGAAAGATCCGCCGGACCAAACAGCTGAGTTAAGCGCCGCAAACTTGTTATCAGTCGGCGGGATCACTTTTGCCCAGTGCTCACGGAAAATATCTTCATTCTCTTTCAGCGCGCTGTCAGTGTCTTTAAAGACGATGCCTTGCGCTTCAAGATCTTCTTTCATGTTGTGGTATACAACCTCAGATTCGTACTGAGCAGAAACACCCGCAAGGTATTTTTGTTCAGCTTCAGGAATACCGAGCTTGTCGAATGTTTGCTTAATTTCTTCAGGAACTTCATCCCAAGAACGCTCTGAACGCTCAGACGGTTTTACGTAGTACGTAATTTCGTCAAAGTTCAGTGAGTTTAAATCTCCGCCCCATTGAGGCATCGGCATGTTGTAGAAATGCTCAAGTGATTTCAAGCGGAAATCAAGCATCCATTGAGGCTCTTCTTTCATGCGAGAAATTTCTTCTACGATTTCTTTTGTCAATCCGCGCTCTGAACGGAAAATGGAAACGTCCTTGTCGTGAAAACCATACTTGTATTCACCAATATCAGGCATTTTTTTAGCCATCCATTTTCACTCCAATCCTTTTAATTGCCGCCTTCTTCTTTTGCGACTCCTTTTTCAAGTGCTTTCCATGACAGGGTTGCACATTTGATACGGGCCGGGAATTTTGAAACGCCTTGAAGGGCTTCAATGTCCCCGAGATCTATAGAATCATCATATTCTTTCCCTTGCATCATATCCGAGAAAATCTTAGACATGGAAAGGGCTGTTTCAATATCTTTTCCTTTAATCGCCTGAGTCATCATCGAAGCGGATGCCATTGAAATGGAACAGCCTTCCCCTTCAAATTTCGCATCTTCCACGATGTCTCCGTCAAGCTTCATTGTCAGTCTGATTCGGTCGCCGCATGTCGGATTGTTCATATCCACGACGATGCTGTCATTCAAAACCCCTTTGTTGCGCGGGTTTTTGTAATGATCCATAATCACCTGTCTGTACAATGTATCTAAGTTTGCATTAAAAGACATTTGTAAAATACTCCTTTGTCTTTTGAAGAGCTTCCACAAGCTTATCAATCTCTTCCTCTGTATTATACAGATAAAAGCTTGCTCTTGCAGTAGCAGTTACATCCAGCCATTTCATCAGCGGCTGCGCGCAATGATGGCCGGCTCTGACAGCGATCCCTTCCGCATCAAGTACGGTTGCCACATCGTGAGGATGAACATCATCAAGATTAAATGTGACAAGTCCGGCACGCTCTTCCGGTCCGTAAACTGTTACGCCGTCAAGCTGGCTGAAGCGTTCAAGTGCATAAGCTGCAAGCTTGTGCTCGTGGCGGGAGATTTCATCAAGACCGATTTCTTCGAGAAAATCAATTGCGGCACCGAGACCGATTGCTCCTGCAATAATCGGCGTACCCGCTTCGAATTTCCACGGAAGCTCTTTCCAAGTTGATTCATAAAGCCCGACAAAGTCGATCATTTCACCGCCGAATTCGGCAGGCTCCATGTTTTCCAGCAGGGCTTTCTTTCCGTACAACACACCAATACCGGTAGGGCCGCACATTTTATGGGAAGAAAGCGCAAAGAAGTCGCAATCGAGATCCTGCACGTCAATTTTCATGTGAGGCGTGCTTTGCGCACCGTCCACCACAATAACAGCACCATTGTCATGAGCGATTTTCGCCATGTCTTTAATCGGGTTGATCGTGCCGAGGACGTTAGATACATGAGACACCGCAACAATTTTTGTGTTGCTTGTGACCGTTTCTCTGACGTCTTCTAAAGAAATCGTTCCGTCTTCCTGCAGCGGAATATATTTTAATGTGGCGCCAGTCGCTTTGACAGCCTGCTGCCACGGAATGATATTCGCATGATGCTCCATGTAGGTGATAACCACTTCATCACCCGGTTTCAGGTTGGCGCGCGCATAGCTTAACGCCACCATATTCAGTGATGTGGTCGTGCCTTTTGTGAAAATAATCTCAGCCATTGACTTCGCGTTAATAAACTTGCGGACTTTTTCACGCGCTCCTTCATAACCGTCTGTCGCTCTGGTTCCAAGTGTATGGACGCCCCGGTGAACATTGGAATTGTATTGGTTATAATACTTATCCAGTGTTTCAATGACAGCACGCGGCTTCTGAGAAGTCGCCGCGCTGTCGAGATAAACGAGATCATGTCCGTTCACTTGCTGATGAAGGATCGGGAACTGTTCACGAATATCTGTGATATTCATTACTTCACTTTCCTTTCGATAACAGAAACTAATTGTTTCTTAACGCCTTCAATCGGAAGTTCGTTTACTACCGGCGCAAGGAATCCATAGATGACTAAGCGTTCTGCTTCTTCTTTCGCAATTCCGCGGCTCATCAGGTAGTAAAGCTGAATAGGGTCTACACGGCCGACAGATGCCGCATGTCCTGCAGTTACATCGTCTTCGTCAATTAAAAGAATAGGGTTTGCGTCTCCGCGTGCTTTTTCACTAAGCATCAGCACACGTGATTCTTGTTCCGCATTCGCTTTAGAAGCGCCATGTTCGATTTTGCCGATTCCGTTAAAGATAGAAGAAGCAGAATCCTTCATCACACCGTGCTTCAAGATATATCCTTCTGAAGCTTTACCGAAATGGATGATTTGTGTTGTAAAGTTCTCTGTTTGCTCTCCTCTTCCGACAACAACCGTTTTCGTATCGCCGTATGTGCCGTCACCGTAAAGGTTTGTTGTGTTTTCGGAAATCGTGTCGCCATCGTTCATCAGGCCGAGAGCCCACTCGATTTTGCTGTCGCGTCCGCGAGCAGCACCGCGGCGGTTCACATATGTTGTCACACCGCTAGACAGATTATCCACCGCACCGTATGTCACGCTGGCATTATCACCTGTGATGACCTCACTGATAATATTGAAGACAGCGTCTTTCGGGTTTACAGTGCTAATGTAGTTTTCTACATACGTTACAGAACTGTGGTCTTCAGCCACAATCAGTACGTGGTTGAAGAGAGCCGTATCATTGCTTTCGTGGACATAAACAGCCTGAACCGGCGTCTCCACCTGAACATTTTTCGGAACATAAAGGAATGCTCCTCCGTTAACAAGAGCTGCGTGAAGTGCAGTTAATTTATGCTCGTCAACCTTCACGCCGTCCTTCATAAAGTATTTCTCCACCAAATCGCTGTGCTCGCGTGCGGCAGTCAGAATATCAGTGAAGATGACACCTTTGTCTTTCAATTCTTGAGAAAGAGAAAGGTATGCCGGCGTCTGGTCACGCTGTACATATAATGTTTTATCTTCGTTTTCAACATCGATCAGCGCTTTTACTTCATCAGTCAAATCTTCCAATGAAGAAAGCGGTTCGTTATCAACTGTATGCTTCGCGAAATTCGTGAAGTTCCAGTTTGTGATTTTTGTTTTATCAGGCTTCGGCATCGGCAGATCCTCAGCTTGTTCAAGAGCCTGTAAGCGCAGGTCTTTCAGCCAGGCAGGTTCTTGATGCTTTTCGGAAAAGCTTTTGAGATACTCCTGATCTACGGATAGTTTTGTACCTAGTGTCATGTTAATCCCCCTAACGCTTACGCTTCTTGACCTACAGTTTCGTCTTCAATACCAAGTTCTTGTTTGATCCAGTCATAACCTTCTGCTTCAAGACGCTGTGCAAGCTCTGCACCGCCGGATTTTACAACACGGCCTTGCATCATAACGTGAACAACATCTGGAGTGATGTAGTTTAACAGGCGCTGATAGTGAGTGATCATCAGGCAGCCGAAGTTTTCGCTGCGCATTTTGTTGATTCCTTTAGATACAACTTTCAGTGCATCAATATCAAGACCTGAGTCGATTTCATCGAGGATGGCGATTTTCGGTTCAATCATCATTAATTGAAGGATTTCGTTGCGTTTTTTCTCCCCGCCTGAGAAGCCTTCGTTAAGGTAGCGCTGGGCCATTTCAGGGTCCATTTCAAGGAACTCCATGTTTTCGTCCATTTTGCGGATGAATTTCATAAGAGAAATTTCATCGCCTTCTTCTCTGCGCGCGTTGATTGCTGAGCGAAGGAAGTCGGCATTTGTCACGCCACTGATTTCACTTGGGTACTGCATCGCAAGGAATAAACCTGCCTGCGCACGCTCGTCCACTTCCATCTCCAGTACATCTTTGCCGTCAAGCGTGATGCTGCCTTTTGTTACTTCATATTTAGGATGCCCCATAATAGCAGCTGACAAAGTGGATTTACCTGTTCCGTTCGGTCCCATTACGGCGTGGAACTCTCCGCCTTTTATTTCAAGGTTTACACCCTTTAAGATCTCTTTCCCTTCGATTTCAACGTGAAGATCTTTGATCGTTAATGTTGAAGCAGCCATATCTATACCTCCAAAAATATATAATCATTATTCTCATTTTATTCTCATTCTAATTTTATAACAAATGAAAAGTAAATACAACTTTTTATCGTGCCTTGCACATTCCTCAAGTTTAACAAAGATCTGCACTTAATTAAAGCGATTGAAAAAGAAAAAGAGTGGATTCCCACCCTTTTTTAAAAGATTGATTTTCTCAATAACCTCCCGCAGAAATCCGCTTGCTCTTTTCATAATCAAGCTCTCTCTGCCGCTCTACTTTCATTCTTGTTTCCAGCCGGCGTCCGTATTCCTCGTATCCAATTCCGTGAGACAGAAGCATTGCTTTTTCCATTTCTGACGTATAATCGAGGTCCAGTCTATCCTGGCTGCTGCAAATAATGAATCAATCCCTTCATAAATTTGCTTCTATTGTATCAACGCTGCAATGGATACCGCAAAAAGGATATGGCTTGAAATAACGGCAGATGAGACGAAGGCATCCTTTTAGATCAAATGAGAATGGATTTTCGGAATATTCCTTCTCTTAATGCGTGGTGTTTCCGAATTCCTCTATGCACTGCTGGACAACTGTCACGCCTTGGCTGAGAGCCGCGCCGCCTCCAAATGCCGCCGCCACACTGACGGCTTCGAGAATATTTTCTTCTGTCGCTCCCTCATCAAGACAGCCTTTTGTGTGATAGATCATGCAATATTCATCTTGGGCATTGATGGCGATTCCGAGGGCGATCAGCTGTTTTTCTCTTTCAGTCAGAGAATTGCCGGCAAAGCATTGTTCAGTAAACTCGTTAAACTTTCTTCCCATCAGCGGCATCTTTTGTTCAAATGTGCCTAAACCTAATTTATACTGTTTTAGCGCGTCCTGCATGCTTCCTCTGTCTTGATTCAAAGAAAATCCCTCCATCTGTTTAACATTCCTTTTTATTATGAACAGCTTTTAGGAAAATACCCGAAAAAAACCCCGGATTTCTCATCCGGGGTTTCACCGTGTCAGCAAACCCTCGCATTCGTTGTCAGACCTGCGCGTCGGTGCTCACGAATTGCAACATTCGCTCCGCTCCAATGCTCGGCCTTCCTAGACTTCAAGGGTTTTCAATCACGCTGAAAAGATGACAAAGCCCTAAAACTAATATCGTTTTAGGGCTTTGTCAATAATTGAACCCCGGATTTCTCATCCGGGGTTTCAGTCTTATTCAGATACAGGAAGCACAGCTCCGTCGTATTTTTTCTCGATGAAGTCTTTGATCTCTTTAGAATGAAGAACTTCCATTAGCGCTTTGATTTTTGCAGAATCTTCTTCGCCTTTTCTTACCGCAATGATGTTAGCGTATGGGTTGTTTTTCGTTGATTCTACTTCAATCGCATCTTTTTTAGGATTTAATTTATTTTGGATCGCATAGTTTACATTGATGAAGACCGCGTCTCCTTCTTTGTTATCATATGCTTTTGCTGTTAATTCAGGCGCTACTTTTTTGAATTCAAGGTTTTTCGGGTTTTTCTTAATGTCTTTCAATGTTGCGTCAACTGTTTCCACTTTAGAATCAAGTGTGATTAATCCTGCGTTTTCAAGCATTGCAAGCATACGGCCTTGTTCAGCGACGTTGTTTGTCAGGATAATTGTCGCACCGTTTGGAAGGTCTTTCAGTGATTTGTATTTTTTAGAGTAAATACCGAATGGCTCTAAGTGAACAGCTCCGGCATTCACAAGTTTGTAATCTGTGTTTTCTTTCATTTCTTGCTCAAGGTAAGGAATGTGCTGGAAGTAGTTCGCATCCACTTCTTTATCAGCTAAAGCTTTGTTGTACATCTTGTAATCACTAAGCACTTTCACTTTCAGCGTGTAGCCTTTTTCTTTCAACAATGGTTCAGCTTCTTTTAAAATTTCCGCATGCGGTGTTTTTGTCGCTGCAACCACAATTTCTTTCTTGCCGGATTCAGCGCCGTTATTTGAACCGCAGGCAGCCATAACCCCTGCAAACACAAGCAGTAATGCACCCAAAAATAGCTTTTTCAATGTAAATCCTCCCTTATCGTTTGTCTATAATATTTGTTATTACATCACCGATGATTTGAATAATAAAGACGATGATTAAAATAAACACAGTAGCAACGAAGGTAACATCAGCATTATTAGACTGATATCCTTCTACGTACGCAAGGTTTCCAAGGCCGCCTGAACCGATGGCTCCGGCAATTGCCGTTGAGCCAATCAAAGCGATGGCCGTAACCGTGATCCCAGAAATAAGAGCCGGCATAGATTCCGGAAGCAGCACTTTGAAAATAATCGTAGACGTTTTAGCGCCCATTGATTTAGCGGCTTCAATCACACCTTTATCAACCTCGCGCAATGCGATTTCAGCAAGGCGCGCGTAAAACGGTGCCGAACCGATCACCAGCGCCGGCAATGCGGCGTTAGGCCCTAAGATCGTGCCGACTAAGAACTTCGTAAACCCTAACAGTAAAATAATTAAAATAAGGAATGGAATCGATCTGAATATGTTGACAATGGCCGCAATCACAGAGTTGACCGCTTTATTTTGCCAAAGGCTCCCTTTGCTTGTCAGGAAAAGCAGCAAGCCGAGGATCACCCCGATGACAAAAGCAAACAATAAAGAGATCAGCGTCATATAAAGTGTTTCATATGTCGCGTTCCACAACTCAGTTAAATCAACGTTCGGAAAGTATTTTTCAAACATTCGTGATCACCTCTGCTTTCACCTGTTTGTCATTAATGAACCGGATCACGTTTTGCACTTCTTCCTCGTCTCCATCAATATGGATGAACAGTGAACCGTAAGCTCCATCCTTCGTCTGAGAGATTTTCCCTTGCAGAATATTGACGCTGACATTGAAGTTTCTGATCATCTCTGTAATCAGAGGCTGTTCAGCAGAATCACCGACAAATGTGAGCTGAACCATTTTTCCTGATGCTGTTTCATCAAGAAGGTGCTGTAGCGTTTCTTTCGTTTCTTCCGGCTCTGTCACCTGCTGAACAAATCGTTTTGTCATGTCTTCCTTCGGATT
This sequence comes from Bacillus sp. VA15, assembly GCF_055721145.1. Taxonomy (NCBI): domain Bacteria; kingdom Bacillati; phylum Bacillota; class Bacilli; order Caryophanales; family Bacillaceae; genus Bacillus; species Bacillus sp. VA15. The sequence continues at coordinate 194,120 of NZ_JBVQPQ010000006.1, forward strand.
TTTGAAGACATCGAGAACTTCGCCTTCTTCCACAACCTTTCCGTTTTCCATGACAGCGACTCTGTTACAGATTTTGCGGATGACATGCATTTCGTGTGTGATCAGCACAATCGTCAAACCGAGTCTTTCATTAATATCGGACAATAGATCCAAAATTGAATCTGTCGTTTGCGGATCTAATGCTGATGTCGCTTCATCGCAAAGGAGAACCTTCGGATTGTTTGCAAGCGCTCTGGCGATTCCGACACGCTGCTTTTGCCCGCCGCTCAGCTGAGACGGATAAGATTTTTCTTTTCCTTCTAAACCTACCAGTTTAATCAGTTCATCGGCGCGCTTGATCCGTTCGCTCTTTTTCACCCCGGCAATTTCTAAAGGAAACATGATATTGTCTCTAACGGTCCGCGACCAAAGCAAATTGAAATGCTGGAAAATCATGCTGATTTCATGGCGTGCATTTCTTAAAGCGCGTCCGTTCACTTCATTAATCTTGGTTCCCGCCACTTCCACGGTTCCTGAGGTTGGTTTCTCAAGGCCGTTCAGCAGACGGATTAAGGAACTTTTACCAGCTCCGCTATATCCTATAATTCCAAAAATCTCACCTTTTTTAATGGAAAGCGAGACATTTTGGACAGCATTGACATCTCCGTGTTTCGACTTATAAACTTTTGAAACATCTTGAAGATTGATCAAAGCAATCACCTGCCTTAACACTATTCTAAGAAATCTTCCGGGTTTTTCTGCAAAAGAAAAGCCTTTCTGCACACTTGAGCAGAAAGGCTTATATAAAATGCCTTTCTCTCATCTTTCAAAGCTGAACGCTTCGTGTGAATTGGCACCATTTCAACAGCGTTGATGGTTGCCGGGCTTCATAGGGCACTTCCCTCCACCTCTCTTGATAAGAGAAATATATAGTCTTTTTCGTCCGGAAATTCTTAATGTAGAATAGCATGGCGAATGATTAAATGTCAATAAAATAAATGATGTCAACTTTTACTATTATAATAATTACCTATTTTTTAATTCTTTAAAATCCTCTGAAAAAATCCGTTCGTCAGCCAGAGTATGGCTTCTAGTTTTAACAGGGCCCTGAATGACCCCTTTACTTTGAGGCTTCCGCTCTGAATAAGGTGCTGAAGGGAAATGTCTCCGTGCAATAAGTCAATAATTTCTGTTTGGTTTCCGTAAAAGGTCAGGTTGGACGTTTGGGGCGAAGAAATTTTTTTCATTTCTCCCTGTTCGTTTATTGAGACGGTTAAGGCTTCTGTTTCTCCTTGGAAGGTAATGAGCAATGTCGAAGCGTTCAAAAGGGGTTTTAAAAACAGATGCTGATACTCATCTTCTAAAACTTCCGCTTTCTCCATATGTACAACCTCCTATTTGTTGGTCATACATACACATTTCTCTTTCTGGCGCAAGAACCCCTTTATAAAACGAACGACAATTTCATTGGATTGTGCAGAGAAATATGTCATAAATGGGATGCGGAAGATGATTTTTGTTTGATCAGCTCATATAAATAAGAAACAGAGTGAAACGCATATCCTCTTTCGACCACTTTTCCGCCTTTAAACAGCAGAAAACAAGGGACGCTTTCAATTTGATATGCTTTTGCGAATGTCGGAGAGTAATTGACATTGTTTTTATAGAAGGCGACATCAGGCAGCATTTCTTTCACCACTGTCAGCATTTTGCTTGCAAGCTGGCAGGTGCCGCAAAACGGAGTATATAAATAAAGGAGATACACATCATCTTCAATGTGCTCAAGCTCATATTCTTGGAGTTCTTTCATGCTATACACCTCGGGATTTTCTTTCAAGAAAAATAGTATGGACATTCAAATTCGCACGCAGCAATACAGAGGCGACATGGTGCCTGGGTGCAGCCGCTACTTCCTTATAGGCTCTGTCGATATGGAGATGGCAGGCTTCGTGAAATTCTCTTTTCAGCTGTTTTCTTAATTTCTCGCCTGATTCATCAGCATCAACTAATATATAGACGTCTTTATCGTAAAGCTCGTCAGCCAATTCCTCAAGCTTCAGCTGGCTGATTGTTCCGTTTGTGCAGATAATGCGCACTGGTTCATTCAGGACGCTTTCGATTTTCTCTTTATCTGTTTTCCCTTCGACAATCATAACCTTTTCCAGCTCATCCATCTTCATCTTCTTCACCTGCCGCGTCATATTTGAAACGTTCAGATTGTAAAAGAAGGCAGTGAAATTCACCGCCAACATTAACACCAGCCGTTTTCGTAGTCACAATCCACGTATTTTTCGTCGTTTCCTGAGACCACATCAGCTGTCTTATAAAATTTCTCATTTTCAAAGGAATAACCTGACTTAAGCTCATATTCATTCATGCTTGTCATTTGGCCGATCATCTCATTTTCATGATATAACGAGAGCCGGCCATTTTGAAAGCGGCCTGTCACATCATTGGTGACATCGAGCTTTTGTTTGCTGAAAGCCATATTGGACACCTCCCATAACGTTAGCGTGTCCAATTGCCTTTACAGCTATCCTGTTTTAGTCTTCTTGTGTCATCTCTTCGTATTGCTCTGCTGTCATCAGTTTTTCAATTTCAGAAGCGTCAGACGGCTCAACGACGATCATCCATGCTTTTTCGTACGGAGATTCGTTGACGAATTCCGGACTGTCATCAAGATCTTCGTTTACTTCCACAACAGTTCCGTTAATCGGTGCATAAAGCTCAGATACCGTTTTAACGGATTCAACACTGCCAAATGGCTCGTCCGCTTTGATTTCAGCGCCGACTTCAGGAAGTTCGACAAACACGATGTCGCCTAGCTCAGACTGGGCAAAATGCGTAATTCCAATTCTGGCTTTTTCTCCTTCAACTTTTACCCACTCGTGTTCTCCTGAGTAACGCAAATCTTTAGGTATGCTCAATTGAATCCCTCCATTTTTTACAGCACTACAATAAGAAGATAACATACTTTTCAAAAAAAATTTACATTAAGCCCAGTTTTCTTCAAATTGGTCTTCTTTAAATCCGACTGTCACTTTTTCGCCGTCTGTTGTAAGCGGGCGTTTGATCAGCATTCCGTCTGAAGCCAGCAGTTCAAGCTGCTCGTCCTCCGACATGTGATACAGCTTTTCCTTGAGATTCAGCTCACGGTATTTCATGCCGCTCGTGTTGAAAAATTTCTTGAGGTCCAGCCCGCTTTTTTCATAAAGCGCTTTTAGTTCTTCTTTGCTTGGAGGCTGCTCTGCAATATGTATTTCGTTTATTTCTTTCCCATGCTCTTCAAGCCATTTCTTTGCTTTGCGGCACGTTCCGCATTTAGGGTACCAGTAAAAAGTTAACGACATCTTCTTCCCCCTCAATAAAATAATCGAGGTTATTTTAACACAGTTTGTTTTAAAAACCTAAAACAGTGCTTCTTAAAAAAGCTCCGCGCATGCGGAGCTCTTGGCCAATCAGACAATATATTTTTCAGCCTCAAAAACGCCCGCTGCCGCTTCGCGTTTTTTCTGAATAACGTTTTTAGGTGTTACGCGCGTGAGCTTGCGCAGAGCGGAAAGCATCATGCGGAGTGAATCTCCTTCTTCCATTGCGATGAGGGATTCCTTCGCGTGCGCTTCAATTTCATTAAAGGCTTCTTGAACGAAAATTTCTGTATACAGCACCTTTTGCGCCGCTTTTTCTTCGCCTTGCGCGGCAATGGCCTTTTCCGTTCTGAGCACGGCTGATTCCATTGCATACACATTGCTGACGATATCCGCGACGTTGACGAGAATTTCTTGTTCGCGATCGATGGCTTTTCCGTATTTTTGCGCGGCGAGACCGGCAGCGAACAGCGCGATTTTTTTGGCTTGCTTAACGATATATTTCTCCTGCTCTAACACGCCGCTGCCAGGCTCTTCAGGCATAAGCATCATGAGTTCTTCCTGCAGCGACTGCGCTTTTTCAAATAGAGGCAGTTCGCCTTTGAGCGCTTTTTTCAGGAAGGTGCTTGGCACGATTAACCGGTTGATTTCGTTTGTGCCTTCAAAAATCCGATTGATCCTTGAATCCCTGTAGGCTCTTTCTACTTCGTACTCCTGCATAAAACCGTAGCCTCCATGAATCTGCACGCCTTCATCTACGATATAATCAAGCGTTTCAGAGCCAAATACCTTATTCAGAGAGCATTCGATGGCATATTCGGCAATTGACTTGGCAATTTGCCGGCCGTCCTTGAGATCTTCGGCTGTAAACTGGCTCATATTGTCTTCAAACAGCCCAACCGTTCTGTACACAGAGCTTTCCATCGCGTACAGCCTTGATGCCATTGTCGCAATTTTTTCCTGGGTCAGCGAAAAGCTAGCAATCGGCGTTTTAAATTGGCGCCGCTGATTTGCGTATGCCGCAGACAGCTCGATTACCCGCTTAGATGCACCGATTGTGCCAACCGCCAGCTTGTAGCGGCCGATGTTTAAAATATTAAAGGCGATGACATGCCCTTTGCCGATTTCTCCAAGCAGGTTTTCTTTTGGCACTTCAGCCTGATCTAAAATAAGCGTTCTTGTCGATGATCCTTTGATTCCCATTTTCTTTTCTTCCGGACCCGTCGATACACCCGGGAAATTTTTTTCCACAATAAAGGCCGAGAACTTTTCGCCATCCACTTTAGCGTAAACAACAAATACATCAGCAAAGGCAGAGTTGGTAATCCACTGTTTTTCCCCGGTTAACACGTAATGCGTTCCTGCTTCATTTAGCACGGCTGTTGTTTTTGCTCCAAGCGCATCAGACCCAGAGCCCGGCTCAGTCAGTGCATAAGCAGCGATCTTTTCGCCTGAAGCGAGTCCTGGCAAATATGTTTTCTTTTGCTCTTCTGATCCGAAAAAGACGATCGGCAAGGACCCGATGCCGACATGCGCCCCATAAGAAAGAGAAAAGCTTCCCGCACGCGAAAATTTTTCAGTGATGAGTGCCGAGCTGATTTTATCAAGACCGAGCCCTCCGTATTCCTCAGGCACATCAGCGCCAAGCAGCCCAAGTTCGCCCGCTTTCTTCAACAGCCTGACGGAATGCTCGAATTGATGGTTTTCGATGTCATCTATATGAGGGAGAACATCCTGCTCAATGTAGTCCTCAGTTGTTTTCGCAATCATTTTATGCTCGTCAGTGAAATCTTCCGGTGTATACATTTGATCGTATGGAACATCCTCGATTAAGAAACCGCCGCCTTTTTGTACTTCAGCCGCTTTTTTTGCCATTTGTTTTTCCCCCTTTAGCATAATTCAAATACACCGGCCGCTCCCATCCCGCCGCCGATACACATTGTAACGACTCCAAATTGCTCGTTTCTCCGTTTCATTTCATGAATCAGTGAGAGTGTAAGCTTTGTACCCGTACAACCGAGCGGATGTCCAAGCGCGATTGCGCCCCCGTTGACATTCACTTTTTCCTCATCAATTCCCAGTTCCCTTATCACTTGAATGGCCTGTGATGCAAAAGCTTCGTTCAGTTCAAACAAGCCGATGTCCTGCAGTTGAAGCCCGGCAAGCTTCAAGGCACGCGGAATGGCTTCCACCGGTCCGATGCCCATCACTTCCGGCGGCACGCCGCCTACTGCAAAGGAGCGGAATTTCACAAGCGGCGCCAAGCCCAGTGCATCAGCTTTTTCCCGGTCCATCAGCATAACTGCCGCCGCTCCGTCACTCGTCTGCGAGGAATTACCCGCAGTAACCGTTCCGTCAACGGAAAAAGCCGGGCGCAATGTCGCTAAGATGTCTGTCGTCGTTTGCGGGCGAACGCCTTCATCCTGAGAAAATACAAACTGTTTTTCCTGAGGCTTATGGTTTTCTCCGATTTCTGTCACCGTCACTTCGACGGGAACAATCTCATCTTTAAATTTCCCCTCTGCAAGAGCTTTGGCCGCATTCTGGTGGCTGCGAACGGCAAACGCATCCTGATCCTCGCGGGAGACGCCGTATTTTTTCGCGACCTGCTCGGCTGTGTGGCCCATGCTCATGTAATATTCCGGCGCCTTTTCTGCCAATGCGAGGTTCGGACGGGTCACATGCCCCATCATCGGAACCTGAGACATGGATTCTGCTCCGCCGGCGATCGCTGTATCATAGGCGCCGAGCATAATTTTTTCTGCCGCATATGCGATGGACTGAAGACCTGAAGAGCAGTAGCGATTGACTGTAATTGCCGGGACCGTGTACGGCAGTCCCGCAAGCGCGCCAATATTTCTCGCCATATTTAGCCCCTGTTCCGCTTCAGGTGTTGCACAGCCGATAATCAAATCGTCAATATTGCCTTCGTAGCCGCCTGCCCGTTTCAGTGTTTCTTTTACGCAAATCGCTCCCAAATCATCCGGACGAACGGTGGCCAACGATCCTTTTTTTGCTTTCCCAACCGGTGTTCTTGCACCTGACACTATGACTGCCTCTTTCATAAGCTCCCTCCTAATTCCGTAAAGGTTTACCTTTCACAAGCATATGCTGCATTCTCGCTTGAGATTTCGCCTCTCCTGCCAAACTCAAAAACGCTTCTCTCTCGATCTCCAATAAATACTCTTCATCAACCGCTGTACCAAACTGCACTTTTCCGCCGGCAATGACATAAGCGAGTTTTTTCGCGATCTTGAAATCATGCTCTGATATATAGCCGGACAGCTTCATTTGCTCAGCGCCAAGCAAGAGTGCCGCATAACCGGTTTCTCCCGCCACCTTAACCTTTTCTTTTACAGGCGGCCGCCAGCCAGTATCGTATAAAGATGCAGCCAGCTGCTTTGCATCATAAAGCAGGTGGTCCTGATTCATGCTAATGTGATCTGTTTCTTTTAAGATGTTCATCACACGAGCCTCTTGGGCGGAAGCGGATACTTTCGCCATCGCAATCGTTTCAAATGTTTTCATTGCCGCATTCATCGGATCAAGACCGCGGCGAAGATGGTTGATGTACAGCTCTTTGTTTCCACCTCCGCCAGGGATGAGGCCGACGCCGGATTCCACAAGCCCCATATAGGCTTCGCTTGCTGCTTGAATACGCGCCGCCGGCAGACACACTTCCGTTCCTCCGCCGAGCGTCATGCCAAATGGCGCGGCGACAACCGGTTTCGCACTGTATTTGATCTTCATCATCGTCTCTTGGAAACGGCGTATCACGAAATCAACTTCCAAAAAGTTGTCATCCTGGACTTCCATTAAGATCATGCCAAGATTCGCGCCGACGCAGAAATTTTTTCCTTGGTTGCCGATGACAAGGCCTTTGTAGTTCCGCTCTGTTTCCTCTAACGCTTTGTTGATCATTTGAATGATATCGAGGCCGATCGCATTGCTTTTCGAATGGAATTCAAGAAGGGCCACATCATCTCCAAGGTCAATCAAGCTTGCTCCGTTATTTTTTGCAATCACGCCTTTTGTTTCTTTAAGTGCTTGTAAATGAATCCGTTTTTTGTTTTCTTTCACGGCTCTATATTCGCCGCGGTCATAATAAAATACCGTTCCGTTCTCTTTGATGTAGAAGGTTTCATTCCCTTTGTCCAGCATGTCTTTGATCCAGCCAGGCATATCTGCTCCAAGCTGCTCAAACTTTTCTGCCGACTTTCGGAGGCCGATGGCATCCCACATTTCAAACGGGCCCAGCTCCCAGCCGAATCCCCACTTCATGGCTTGGTCAATCGCATGAATATCATCGGCAATCTCACCAAGCAGTTCGGCTGAGTAAAGCAGGGTTTGAGATGTGATATTCCACAGCAGCCTGCCGGCTCTGTCGTCTGAGTAAATAAGCGCTTTCATTTTCGCTTTTGTCCCTTTTGCCTGTTTTGCCGCTTCAAGTGCCGGTGATTTCATTTTTGTCCGCTCGCCATAAGTAAGCGTCACTGGGTCAAGCTCATAAATCGTTTTTCCTTCTTTTTTATAAAAGCCTTGTCCTGCCTTGCTTCCGATCCACCCTTTTTCCAGCATATCGTTCATGAAAACTGGCAGGCGGAACACTTCTTTCTCGTCTCCATCCGCTTTGTCATACACATTTCGGGCGACGTGGGCAAATGTATCGAGTCCGACAACATCAAGCGTTCTGAAGGTCGCGCTTTTCGGTCTGCCGATTAGCGGGCCTGTGATCGAATCAACTTCCCCAACCTGATAGCCGCCTTTCAGCATTTCTTGGACTGTGACGAGAAGTCCATATGTTCCGATGCGGTTTGCGATAAAGTTCGGTGTGTCCTTTGCTGTAACAACGCCTTTGCCAAGGACATTTTCACCGAAGGCTGTCATAAACTTTAAAATATCAGGATCAGTTTCCTTAATCGGAATGATCTCCAGCAGCTTTAAATAGCGGGCGGGATTAAAAAAGTGCGTTCCAAGAAAATGGGCTTTAAAATCATCCGACCGGCCTTCAGCCATTTCCTGCACTGATATGCCGGAGGTGTTGCTTGAGACAATGCTCCCAGGCTTCCGGTGTTCATCCACAAGTGCGAAAATTTGCTTTTTAACTTCAAGGTTTTCGACAACGACTTCAATAATCCAATCTGCTTCTTTGAGCTTTGCTGCATCATCCTCCAGATTGCCTGATGTGATATAGGAGGTATTTTTTGCTGATGTGAGGGGAGCGGGCTTTTGTTTCAGCAGTTTTTTCACCGCCTGCCGGCTCAGCCTGCTGCGCACCTCCGGACTGTCTTTCGTCAGTCCCCTTTTTTCCTCTTCCTTTGTCAAATCGTTCGGCACAATATCAAGCAGCAGGACAGGAATTCCGATGTTAGCCAAATGCGCCGCAATCCCGGAACCCATTACCCCCGATCCTAAAACGGCTGCCTTCCGAATGTGTTTGTGCATGAGATATCCCCCTTGAACATTGAATGAATAGTCATTCATTTTTTGACCAAAAAAAATGAAACCCGTTTCTTCTTTCATCTTAAAAGATTTCCGGTTCGACTTCAATAGCTAATTTGTTATTTTTTTGTATGAAGCTTATAAAAGACGGGCAACTTAAGCCCGGAGGTGAAGGGAATGGTGCGAGAGAAAAAAAATCCGTCTTCAGCGGCAGTCAGCGCGGCGAGCGTAAAGGGAGATGCCGGTCCGACTCAGCATTACGGCGGCGGAAAACGGACAAGTCAAAATCAGCAGTATAAAAAACATAACATGGAACAATCATAATGCAGCTGCTTCCCGCGGCTGCTTTTACTTTTTCAAGATCCCTTTTAACACAAACGCTGCATTGGCGGGCCGTTCGGCAATTCTTCTCATAAAGTAGCTGAACCAGTCCGTTCCATATGGGACATACACACGCATTCTGTACCCTTCCTTGGCGAGTTCCTTCTGCCGCTCCGGCCTGATGCCGTAAAGCATTTGAAACTCAAATTGTGACGCTGGGATATGATGTTCAGCAACGAGCTGTTTCGTAAACGCAATGATGTCATCGTCATGTGTGGCGACAGCCGTGTAGTTCCCACTTAACAGCTGCAGCTTTATTAGGCTCTGAAAATGAAGGTCTGTTCCTTTTTTGTCTGGAAACGCTACAGCCGCAGATTCTTTATAAGCGCCTTTCACAAGTCTGAGATTCGGCTTTAAGTCGCGCATATTTCTGATATCTTCTGCCGCCCGGTACAGATACGCCTGAATCACCGTGCCGAGCATCTCAAATTCCTGTTTGCATTGCCTGTAGATAGCGAGTGTCTGTTCATAATGAGAATAGTCTTCCATATCAATGGTCACAGCAACACCATATTGCTTCGCAGCGGATAGAATGGCACGCAAATGAGATAGGGCAAGTTCTTCTGAAAGATCGAGCCCGATCGAGGTCAGCTTTAATGAAAGCTCTGAGTCCAATTGATGTTTGGCAATGGCTTGAATGGCCTTCTTGCATTCCTCTGCGACTTGATCTGCTTCTTTTTCTGAAGCGGCATACTCGCCTAAATAATCAATTGTTGCGCATAAACCGGATCTGTTTAGCCTTTTGACGGTCTTAACCGCCGACTCAATTGTATCGCCGGCGACAAACCTTCGTGCCCCAAGCCGCGTTCCGTATGCTTTGGCGAACTTGGTAAGTGTTTTATTTTGAGATAAGAATAAAAACACATGTCTCAACATCCGACTCCCTCCTGCCTTCATCTTCAAAACACCTGTATATAACTCCCAGCCTGAAGGAAACTATAAAATGAACAGAAATCAAAGGAGGATCACAATGGAAAATCAGCAGCAATCTCAAATGCCGCCTTCCGTTATTTCGACAAAGGATCATTTGTATCTGAATGACATGCTGAACTGGAATTTGCTCGCGATGAAAAAAGCGCATTTCATGGCGCAGCAGTGCCAGGATCAATCGTTAAAACAAGAACTCGACCGCGTCGGACACATGCATCATGATCACTATCAAAGAATATTAAAGCACCTGCAGCCAGGCCAGCAGCAGTCCGGCTACATCCAATAAGGAGGCGCCAGAATGAATCAGCAAAATCAGAAAATCAGCAATCCGCAGACACCTGTACCGACAACTTCGGAAATGAATGACAGAGATTTCGTCAATGAGTTGCTGACAACAGAAAAATACATGACAACAGCTTATTGCACAGCCCTGCACGAATTCAGCCACGAGTCTCTTTATCAGGATATTCAATCCATTTTTGATGAGTCACAAAAAGCGCAAAGAAAACTGTATGACCTCATGTTCCAATATGGATGGTATTCTGTTGAAGCGGAGGATGCCCAAAAGCTGCAGCAATCCTATCAAAAATTCCAGCAGACCATTCAGCAGCAGTCTCCATATCAGCAGTAACAACATCAGCAAAAAGGATACGATGTTCTTCCGGGCATCTATCCTTTTTTTGTGCGTAAAATCAGTTGACTTTTCATTAACTCTTATTTATATTTAATAAGCATTAACTATTTTGTCATCAAAATATATATACAGTGTATGTAACAGAGGGGAAATGAATATGAAGAGTGCGGATCAGTTAATGTCCGATATCCAATTATCGCTTCAGGCGCTCTTTCAAAAGATACAGCCTGAAATGCTAGAAAGCATGGAGAAACAAGGTGTCACCCCAGCGCAGCTGTTTGTGCTGGCCAGCTTAAAGAAACACGGCAGCCTCAAGATTTCTGAAATTGCCGAGCGTATGGAGGTTAAGCCAAGCGCGGTGACGCTAATGGCTGATCGCCTTGAACAAAAAAATCTTATCGCCAGAACACACAACACAAAAGACAGGCGAGTGATTGATCTCAGTCTTACTGATGAAGGAGACAGAAAGTTCGAGGAGGTTTTGGCGGGCAGAAAAGCCATTATGGCGCGATACCTTTCCTTCTTGACGGAGGAGGAAATGCTTCAGGCGGCGCATATTACAGAAAAGCTCGCACAAGCAGCGGAAACTGATGAAAAGCAAAACATGAAAGAAGGAAACGGATGAAATGAGTAATGAAGGCAAACAATCAAAACGAACGTTATTAATAACAGGCTTAATTATTGCCATGTTTTTTTCAGCTCTTGACGGTACCATTGTCGGAACGGCCATGCCGAAAATTGTCGGTGATCTGGGCGGTTTGAGCATGATGACCTGGCTGACAACTGCATATTTGTTAACATCAACAACCATTGTTCCAATTGCCGGTAAACTGGCCGATTTATTGGGACGCCGCATTGTCTATGTATCAGGATTAATTATTTTTATGGCAGCTTCTGCTTTGTGCGGGATGGCCAACAATATGACAGAATTGATTATCTTCCGAGGACTGCAGGGAATCGGTGGGGGCATTATGATGCCGATGGCGATGATTGTCATCGGTGACTTGTTCACAGGAAAACAGCGTGCTAAATTCCAAGGGGTCTTTGGCGCGATTTACGGGCTAGCTTCAGTGATTGGGCCGCAAATCGGCGGCTGGATTGTAGACTCACTAAACTGGAAATGGGTTTTCTATATTAACCTTCCAGTCGGAATTATTGCGGTTATTTTTATTGCCAGAGGATTGCAGGGCCGTCAGCAGACTGGTCCGATCAACTTCGATATCGCTGGTATTTTCACGATGATTGTCGGGGTTGTCAGCCTCCTTCTCGCCCTAAGCTTTGGCGGAAAAGATTATGCGTGGGGCTCATGGCAGATTCTTGGCTTGTTCGCACTCGCGCTGATCGGCATTGTCAGCTTTATTATCGTAGAATCAAAAGCAAAAGAGCCAATCCTGCCAATGTATTTATTTAAAAACAGAACGTTTACATTTTTAAACCTGATCGGCTTCTTTATGAGTATCGGAATGTTTGGTGCCATTACGTTTGTTCCTTTCTTTATGCAGGGAATTGTCGGAGTCAGCGCGTCTGAATCAGGTACAATTATGACACCGATGATGATCTCTATGATTATTACAAGTATTATCGGCGGCCAGCTTGTTTACAAAGTCGGCATTAAACCGCAAATTATTACAGGCATGATAGTTATGGCCGGAGGATTCCTGCTGTTAACGACTTTGGACCTTGATACGAGTAAGCTTGTTGCTACATCGTATATGGCAATTATTGGTCTAGGAATGGGTCTGGTTATGCCGATTCTGACACTAGCTTTACAGGAAAGCTTTTCGAAGGAGGAGCTTGGGGTTGTCACCTCTTCCAGCCAATTCTTCCGTTCTATCGGAGGAACATTCGGCATTACCATGCTGGGAGCCGTAATGAATGCAAGATCAGGAAGTTTATTAACAGATAAACTGGTGCCGTACTTAGACTCACTTCCGGCACAGGCAAGCTCATTTGCCTCCCAGCTAAAGGGTATGATTGATACAAATCCGCAAGGGCTGCTGCAATCACTGTTCAGCCCGGACGCAATCAAACAAATCCCTGCGGCTTTCTCATCCCATATTATGCCGATATTAAAAACATCGTTGATGGATTCACTCCACAGCGTGTTTTATACAGGCCTGATCTTTATCGCCGTCGGAGCCGTATTTACATTGTTCTTAAAACCTATCAAGCTATCAAATAAGAAAACGGGAGAACAAGTAAAGGAGAAAGCGGCACAAGCCGTTGAATCACCTTCCCATTAATAGAGTGCCCCGCGGATACCAATCCGCGGGGTTTTGTTATTCGATCATCTGAGCTCTTCCATTTCCGAAGGACCAATCCTCATCCTGATTTCCGGCCAGCATAATAAACACATCTTCTTTTCTTACGCCAAGCTGGGAATGAATCCGGCTCGCGATTGAGTGGTAAAGGGCTTTTTTCTGTTCAGTTGTTCTTGACTGTTTCAAGGTAAAATGAATGTATATCAGTTCATTGGTGCGCTCGACCTGCAGATAAGACGGATCATAAAAAAATTCACTATTTTCATATTGCCTGATGACTTGAAAGTAGTCATCTTCCGGCACATTAATTTCTTCGATCATCGATTGGTGAATGGTCCTGCTTAGTTTTTGAAGCCACGCTTCACTTCTTCCCGCCCGTAAATGAATCTGTACAAATGGCATCCCCCGCATCTCCTCTCTTTACAGCGTCTGTCCGCTGTCAATTGTGATGATTTGGCCTGTGAGTGATTCCTGTTCAACAAGCGAACAAATCAATTTGGCGACTTCATCCGGTTCAGCGATACGCTGTAACAGCAAAGTGCCGATCATGCTTTTCATTTTTTCTTCCCGGCCAGCCCACCATCTCGTTGCGACAGCTCCCGGTGCTACACCGCTCACCCTGATTTCGGGCGCTAAGGCGTGGGCCAATGATTTCGTTAAACCGTGCACCGCCGATTTTGACACTGCATAAGGCATAGATGAACCCGCCCCGGTTAACCCTGCGATGCTGCCGACATTTACGATCGCTCCAGCCTTGCTTTTTTTCATGAACGGAACCACTGCCCGCGCGCAGAAAAACATCCCTTTCACATTGACAGCGTATACCTCATCCCAGATGTCTTCGGTCGCAGCTTTAAGATCATCCATTGGAATATGCCGTGTAATGCTGGCATTATTGACTAAAACATCAATCGTGCCGTATGTTTTCACGATCGATTGAACCATGTCCTGCACTTCGCTGTTTTTTGATACATCGGCTTGAATGGCGAAGGCTCGCCCGCCAGCTTTTTTAATCATATCCACTGTTTCCTGCGCTTCGGATTGTGAACGTGAATAATTCACCGCAACAATCGCTCCGCGTTTTGCCAATTCCATACTGGCTGCTCGTCCGATTCCTGTGCCGCCCCCCGTTACGAGAGCAATTTTGTTCATTACATTCATTGCCGCCACTCCTTGCTGTTGATTAACATCTCTTGCTGATTCCATTGTAATCCAGGTCAGGTGTTACGTATAATGATTGTTAAAGATACTTGCTATCACTCAGATTGATAGCAAGCGAACGGAGGAGTTCAAAATGGAAAGTGGAGATTTACGTGTGTTTCAAATGGTAGCCCGTGAAGGCTCCATTACGAAAGCAGCCCTGCAGCTTGGCTATGTGCAATCGAATGTCACAGCCAGAATTCAGCAATTGGAAGCTGAGCTGGGCACCATCCTGTTTTTGCGCCACAATCGGGGTATGACACTTTCTGCAAGCGGAAAACTGCTGCTCGACTACGCAAATAAAATTATCGGCCTGCTGGATGAAGCGTCTAAAGCGCTCTTATCTACTGTAGAGCCAAGCGGACCGCTTATGATCGGCTCCACTCAGACAACAGCCGCGGTAAGGCTTCCGAAACTTCTGGCTTCTTATTATGAAGAACACCCAAACGTCCAGTTGTCTTTAACAACAGGACATACACAATTCCTCCTTGATAAAGTTCTCCGGTATGAATTAGATGGCGCATTTATCGGATGCGAATGCAATCATCCTGAGCTCGAATCCTATCCTGCATTTGAGGAAGAACCAGTAGTTGTTTCAGCTGCCTCCATATCCGATGCAGAGGAAGCCATCAAAAAGCCGATTCTCGTTTACAGCACAGGCTGTTCGTATCGAGAGACACTTGAAAAATGGCTGCGAACTGTCGGTGTCACACAGCCGGTCATTATGGAATTTGGTACGCTTGAAGCGATTATCGGCGGGGTTACAGCAGGTCTTGGCATCTCGTTGCTGCCGAGAACGGTTGTACAGAAACACGAGGCTGAAGGGTCGATTCGATTGTACCCGCTGCCCGAAGCTCTCAGACAGATGAAAACAGAATTTATTGTCCGAAAGGATTCGTTTATCAGCAGCGCGCTGCGGACCTTTATGGATTCCTTTGCGCCAGATAAAACGGCAGAATCACAAAAAAGCAGCCTGCTATAATTGGCAGACTGCTTTTTTAGCTATTGTTTGTTTCGATGCGCTTCATTTAATTCCTTAATATGCTGAATGATATCTTTAATGCCCTGCTTCGCGTCAGGATATGTCGCATTCCAATGTTTAGCGAGCGGCGGCATGCTTTTGGCTATATGCGTGTACAAAATCCATTGCTTCACTTCTTCTTTTAGCTCATTGTTTGTGTCACCAAGCAGAAGCTCAGTATACTTCTCCAGCAATCCATCCAGCTGCTCCTGAAGTTTTTGTTCCATTTTCCATCTTCCTTTCGAAAAAACAGCAAGGAGCTTTCTCAAGTAAAAGCTCCTTTCGCTGGCGTTATTTATCCATGTGATGTGAAAGCCGCTTCCTGGACAATGCATCTGCCCCTGCCATGAGGAATGCAAAGAGGCGTTCCGAACAGCGGGTCCTGTGTGACCTGACAGTTCATAGAAAACACATTTTGCACAAGATCACAAGTGATGACCTCTTCCGGACGGCCTTCAGCATAAATCTGTTTATCTTTTATGGCCACAAGATGATGCGCATAGCGGCATGCCAAGTTTAAGTCATGGAGAACCATGACAATCGTCCGCTCTTCCTTTTCATTCAGCTCAAACAGCAAATCAAGAATTTCAATTTGGTGCGTCATGTCTAAATACGTCGTCGGCTCGTCTAAAAGGATAATGTCAGTCTCCTGTGCAAGCGTCATCGCGATCCAAGCCCGCTGGCGCTGTCCGCCTGACAAAGAATCGACGGCGCGGTCAGCCATGTCCTCAAGCTTTGTTGCTTTAAGCGCTCGCTCAACTGCTTCCTCATCCTCTTTTGACCATTGTTTCAGCCAATTTTGATAAGGATATCTTCCTTGCTTCACCAGCTGATGTACTGTCAGCCCCTCTGGAGCCGAAGGACCCTGCGGCAGGATTGCGAGCTCTTTTGCGACTTCCTTTGTCGGAAGCTTGGCAATCGCTCTTCCTTCCAGCAGCACTGAACCGCCTCTCGGCTTCATCAATCGCGCTAATGAACGTAAAAGTGTCGATTTTCCGCAGCCGTTGCTGCCAATAAATACGGTAATTTCACCTTTGGGAATTGTTAAATTCAACTCATCAATAATAACGGCATCCCCGTATCCTAAGCTCAGCGTTTCTGTAGAAATTGCACTCATACCCATAACCGCTCCTTTTTGCTGGCTTTTTAGCAGCACTATGTATTGCACGTTTTCTATATACATGCGTTTTAAGTCAATTGTCATCAATGCAAGTGATTCGATATTCAGCCATTTGATATGGTCATATATCCCTCATTGTAGCAGAAAACAATGACTTTGAAAATCATTTTCAATTAGTTTTTTGGACATAATTGGCGTTTATGGGGTATTTAGCACAAGGTTATTTCTTAATTTCTCTGACTGAGCCGTTCTTCAGCTTCAGCTTTAAGTTGATATGATCATAATGGCTGTCCAGATTAAATGCTGCCAGTACACTGTGGATCACTTCTGTTTCTGCCATTTGGTCTGTCACGGAAAGCTCGCTCAGGATCATTTTCATCTCATCTAGTGCTTCTTCTCCCTCCTGTTTGACGCCGGAGAGCTTATCCTGTATTTCCGCTGTTTCCTGAGTCCCATTTTTTGTATATATACTTTCATAACGATTATGCTCACCATCTCCGTAGCTCACGCGAAGCGAGAAATTGCTGTAAGGAACGGACTTTTGCTGGGTGACGGCTGTATTTTCTCCTTCTGCCTGCTGCTGATCTTCATTGAGACGGCAGCCCGCAATCAGAACCACTGCGAGACAAACAGCCCCGGCTGCTCTGATCAAACGCATATGTTTCCCCCCTGTAGGATTCCATTTATTTTAGGTATATCCAGAGAATGAAATCCTCATTCAGAGGAGAATTGAAAAAGCCGGGGCGTGTATAACGCCACGGCTTCAGCGTGTCGACAAATGCTCGCCCTTCCTAGACTTCAAGGGTTTTCATTCACGCTCAAAAGATTCAGTCAGTTGCAAAAAGTCTTTCGCGTCACGCACGGCTAGCTTGATGGCATTCTCCCAGAAATCGCGCTTCGTGATATCAGCACTCAAATGCTTCATCGCCAACTCTTCCACAGTCATAGAAGCCGTATCCTGCAATAGTGCGATATACTTCTCTTCAAACCCGTTTTTTTCTTCAAGCGCCAGTGCGTAAATGCCCAGAGAAAACAGATAGCCGAACGTATAAGGGAAATTGTAAAATGGCACCCTCGTGATATGGAAGTGCAGCTTTGATGCCCAAAAGAGCGGATGGTACTCTCCTAACGAATTGCAGTATGCCTCTTTTTGCGCCTCTTCCATCAGCTCATTCAAACGGCCGGCCGGGACGACTCCCCGCTTTCGTTCTTCGTAAAATCTCGTTTCGAATAAGAACCTTGCATGTATATTCATGAAGAACGCAACGCTTCTTTGCACTTTATCCTCAAGAAGGACAAGCTTTTCTTCCTTCGTCTCCGCTTGCTGGACAGTCGCGTCCGCCACAATCATCTCTGCGAACGTCGAGGCCGTTTCCGCGACGTTCATAGCGTAGGAACGGTTTAACGGCCTGACGTTGAGCATCGATTCCTGATGGAACGCGTGTCCGAGCTCATGTGCAAGCGTTGAGACATTTGAGGCACTTCCCGAAAACGTCATGAAAATCCGCGATTCTCCGCTGTCCGGAAAGCTCGTGCAAAAGCCGCCGACTCTTTTTCCGCTCCTGTTTTCCGCTTCAATCCAGCGGTCCCGAAACGCTTTTTCTGTGAAAGAGGACAGCTTTTTGCCAAACGTTGAAAACTGGCTGACAATGACATTTGCAGCTTCATCATATGAATAGACCTTTCCATCAGAACCAATTGGGGCCTCAACATCGTACCAGCTAAGCTTTTCAAGGCCGAGCATGGATGCTTTCCGGTTCAAAAACTGAACGAACGGCTGCTTGTTTTCAGTGATGACCTGCCACATCGTATCCAGTGTTTCTTTTTTCATTCTGTTGATCTGCAGCGGCTCCTTCAGGACATTCTCCCAGCCGCGCGCTTTATAGGTTTCAAGCCGGAACCCCGCCAAATGATTGAGCGTGTTGCTGAAAATATCCTGTTTGCTTTCCCAAGCTTGATGCAAACGTTCATATATTGTTTTTCTGACAGCGCGGTCTTGATGGTCCATCACATTTTCAGCCTGACCGACAGACAATTGCTTGTTCACACCGTTTTCCTCATACGGTATTGTCATTTTTCCGACAACCATATTGTATAAGTCACTCCAAGCATGATATCCGTCCACCGCAAGGTTTCCAATCAGTTTTTCTTTACCCGGGCTGAGCTTTTCGGCAACCCTCTGTCTTCTTTCATTTAATATGTACGATACATCGCGTAACCCCGGCTTTGTTAATAATTCATTCCACACGTTTTGTTCAATGGCCACCAGTTTATGATCTAATGTGACGAGGGATGATTGAAAATCTGCGGAAAGCCGATTCATGAGTGACTGATGCTCAGTAGCCTTTTGATCACTGATATTCTGGGCCTGAAGGCAAGCAACAAAAGCGCCGGCCTGCTGAAGCTTGACAGATGTCTGTTCGAATAAATCAAGCAAAGCAATCAGTCCTTCAGCATCTTCAGGCGATTCAGGCACCTGAAACGCCTCAGTCATGTCTTGAAAGGCACTCAGACTTTGTGACAGCTTCTCGATATATTTCTTGAATTCTTCTGATTGGCTCCCGCCCTTAAAAAATGAATCAAGATCCCATCTTTGGTCTACCCCTTGCAACGCCATAATACAAAACCCCTTTCCTTCTTTCGTTTTATTATAGAACAATTCTGAATTATTGTATAAAAATTTCTTTTATAGGCGTCATTTTCCGTTCATGATTGTACAATAGCTGTAGCAGTTAAATAGGAGGTATATCATGAATAAAAAAATCGCGATCGTAACAGGAGCGTCAAAAGGCTTTGGTCAGCTGGCAGCCGTAAAGCTCGCCAAGTCATTTTTCGTGATTGCTACAACAAGACAGCCTGAGAAAGCTGAACAGCTTCGGGAATTGGCCGCAGCACACAATGTGGCTGATTCTATTCACATTACCGCTCTCGACGTCACAGATGAGCAATCCATAGCCTCATTCGGAAAAGCCATTAGCGCTTACGGTCCTATTGATCTTCTCGTCAACAACGCCGGAACGGCTTACGGAGGATTTGTCGAGGATGTGCCGATGGAACATTTCAGACAACAATTTGAAACGAATGTCTTCGGAGTGATCCATGTGACAAAAACCGTTCTGCCTTACATAAGAAAGCATAGCGGAGCAAAGATTATAAACGTGAGCAGCATCAGCGGTCTGACCGGATTCCCTGCGATGTCGCCTTATGCATCTTCCAAGCATGCATTGGAGGGTTTTTCTGAGAGCCTGCGTATGGAGCTGCTTCCGTTCGGTATCCAAACCGCTTTGATCGAGCCAGGCTCATACAAGACATCGATCTGGTCCACATCATTATCAAATTATATGTCGGTGCCTGCTGACGATTCAGCTTATCATCAATACTATAAAAAGATCCTTTCCTACGTTGAAAAAAACGCAGATGAAAGCGGAGATCCCCAAGAGGTTGCCGACCTCATTTATCAATTGGCAACAAAACAGCACGTAAAGAAATTGCGATACCCGATCGGAAAAGGCATCAAGCTTACCTTGTTATTCCGATCGCTTTTTCCCTGGTCTGCGTGGGAATCTATCCTGAAGAAAAAACTATTCAGTTCATCTAAATTATAATTATTATAATTTAGTATTGATTTTTAATTAATACGTGGTATAATTAAATTAACAGATCACAAGGAGGACGTAACTTATGAAAACTGAAAACGCAAAAACAAATCAAACATTAGTTGAGAATTCAATGAACACACAATTATCAAACTGGTTCCTTTTATACTCTAAGCTCCACCGTTTCCATTGGTATGTAAAAGGGCCGCATTTCTTTACATTGCATGAGAAATTTGAAGAACTGTATGACCATGCGGCTGAAACAGTCGATACCATTGCTGAACGCCTGCTGGCGATCGGCGGACAGCCTGTTGCCACATTGAAAGAATACACTGAGCATGCGTCTATCACAGACGGCGGAAACGAAACATCAGCGTCAGAAATGGTACAAGCATTGGTAAACGACTACAAACAAATCAGCAGCGAATCTAAATTCGTGATCGGCCTGGCTGAAGAAAATCAAGATAATGCGACAGCGGACTTGTTTGTCGGATTAATTGATGAAGTTGAAAAACAAGTGTGGATGCTTTCCGCTTATTTAGGATAAAAAAAGCTGAACCCTTTTCGGGTTCAGCTTTTTGATTACCGCTTAGCTTGAGCTGCTTTCTGTCTGCTTGGTCAGTGTCACGTTTAGCGTTTTCGTTTTTCCGTTCCGCAGCACTTGAATTGTCGTTTTATCTCCGACTTTCAAGTCTTTGTATAGGATCTGACGAATATCCGCGCTGCTTTCCACGTCTTTACCGTTTAGTTTGACAATGACATCCTCAGATTTGATGCCGGCTTTTGCCGCAGGTGAATTTCCTTGAACTCCTTTTACATAAACACCTTTTCCTAATTGATCTCCAAACATGCCGAGTGTATTTTCCTGATACGTTTCAGGAACTTGAGACATATCAATCATTTGCACGCCTAAAAACGGACGGTCTACCTTCCCGTTTTCCAGCAGCTGGTCAACAATGGGTTCGACATCATTGCTTGGGATCGCAAATCCAAGTGACTCCACGCCGCTTTCGCTCACCTTCAAACTGTTGATGCCGATGACCTGGCCGCTTGCATTGATTAACGGGCCTCCGCTGTTCCCCGGGTTGATCGCTGCGTCAGTTTGCAGCACGTTCATTTCCACCGTACCTTGTGTTGTATCCACATCAATCGTCCGGTTCAGTCCGCTGATGATGCCTTGTGTCACCGTACCGGAAAACTGCTGTCCGAGCGGATTTCCAATAGCGATGACCTTTTCGCCTGTGCGCAGCTGTGAAGAGTCACCGAAGCTCGCCACTTTTTTGACGTTCTTGCTGCTGATTTCCAGAACAGCCAAATCCGTTATCGTATCGCTGCCGACCAGCTTGGCAGTCTCCGTTTCTCCGTTGTAAAGCGTGACAGTCAATTTATTTGCGCCTTCAACGACATGGTTGTTTGTAATGATATACGCTTTATTGCTGTCTTTTTTGAAAATGACGCCTGACCCCGTTCCGCTTTCACTTTCTGAGCTGGAGCCGCCTCCCGTGCCGAATGTGTTATTTTGCGAGGTTTGGATATTTGAGATTCCCACAATCGTCGGCTCTAAATCCTCCACCATATCAGCGACGTTTGAAGCGTTCGTTATCGGTGTCGTTTTAAAATTACCTGACTGCACCTGTTTATTTGCAGAAACGGCCTCGGTCGCCTGATCTTGGTCTGATGGCAGATAAGGCGCGATGCCAAGCATCAGGCCCCCGCCGATAATCCCGCCTAAAATAGGGCTCAGCCATGCGGCTCTCCGTTTCTTTTCTTTTTTCACAGCCGTTTCTGTCTTTTCCATTTCTAAAGAAGAAGCTGTTTCTTGTTTTCCCGCTTCATACGAAACCGGCTCGTCAAGCAATTCCTGTTCGGGATGTTCAATCAGCTGCCGGTTTTCTGTATTCTGATGTTCTGTATGTGAAGATTCTGTTTGATGTTGATCGTTTTGGTCATCACGTCGATAATCCATGTTCTTACACTCCTTTAACGGTTTTTCATTTATCGTTACATATTCATCGCATGTACAAGTTCAATTGTCCCAATAATGAGGAGAAAAGCAAAGCACCAAAATAGAATATGTTTGATCATCCTACATCTTCCTCGCTCTTTTTCTCTTCCTTTCTTCCCTTATACATATCATAAACAAACATTGTGGGATAAAAATGAAAAGAATATGTGAAATTATGAAAATTGCCTGCCGTATGTTAAAACTAGTTTATAATGACGTTGAAAGGATGTGAAGAGCCTTGTCATACACCATTTATCTAGTTGAAGATGAGGATAACCTGAATGAACTGCTGACGAAGTATTTAGAGAATGAGGGCTGGAACATTACATCTTTTACGAAAGGTGAAGACGCCAGAAAGAAAATGACGCCGTCTCCCCACCTGTGGATTCTCGATATCATGCTGCCGGATACTGACGGCTATACATTAATAAAAGAAATCAAAGCGAAAGATCCTGACGTACCGGTCATTTTTATTTCCGCCCGAGATGCAGATATTGACAGAGTGCTTGGCTTAGAGCTTGGCAGCAATGACTACATTTCAAAGCCGTTTCTGCCGCGGGAGCTGATCATACGTGTTCAAAAACTGCTGCAGCTCGTTTATAAGGAAGCTCCGCCTGTACAAAAAAATGAAATCGCCGTCTCCTCGTATCGGGTCGCTGAAGACGCTCGCGAGGTCTATGATGAAAACGGAAATATCATCAATTTGACGTCAAAGGAATTTGATCTGCTGCTATTATTTATCCATCATAAAGGACATCCATACTCACGTGAGGATATTCTCGTAAAAGTATGGGGGCATGACTACTTCGGAACAGACCGGGTCGTTGATGACCTCGTCCGGAGACTGCGCAAAAAGATGCCTGAATTGAAGGTGGAGACGATTTACGGGTTCGGCTACAGGATGATGACATCATGAAAAACAAGCCGCTCTCGTTTCAAATATGGGTTGTCATATCCGGCATTCTGTTAGGGATATCCCTTTTACTGCTTGTGTTATTTTCAAACACACTGCGCGATTTCTTCACCAATGAAACGTATACGACGATTGAAAATGAGCAGCATGTTCTGACGGAATACCGCCTGCCGGGTTCAATTGAACGGCGCTATTACAGCGAAGAAGCCACGGCACCGACAACCGTTCGATCCGTACAGCACGTGCTTCTGCCTGAAAATGAAGATGCTTCTTCAGACAGGGATTTAAGCATTCTCTCGTCTTCGTTTATCCATAAAGTGTACAAGCTGGCCGATAAACAGGAGGCCAAAAAGAAACGGTATAGCGCCGACGTCAATGGAGAGAAAGTGTTTTTTGTCATTAAAAAGGGGCTTTCCGTCAATGGGCAATCAGCTATGATGCTCTCTTACGCGCTTGATTCTTATCGGGACGATCTGGCCTATACCCTGTTCAAACAGCTTCTGTTTATTATAGCTGTTGTCATTTTATTAAGCTGGATTCCGGCCATTTGGCTTGCGAAGTATTTATCAAGGCCTCTCGTGTCATTTGAAAAGCACGTCAAACGGATTTCCGAACAGGATTGGGATGACCCAGTGATAGTGGATCGGAAAGATGAGATCGGCAAATTGGGCCATACCATCGAAGAGATGCGCCAAAAGCTTGTGCAAAAGGACGAAACAGAAAGAACCCTATTGCAAAATATCTCTCACGATTTGAAAACGCCGGTTATGGTCATCAGAGGCTATACGCAATCGATTAAAGACGGAATTTTCCCTAAAGGAGATCTTGAAAATACAGTAGATGTCATTGAAGGCGAAGCTCTTAAGCTGGAGAAGAAAATAAAGGATTTATTATATTTAACGAAGCTGGATTATTTAGCGAAGCAAAAAGTGCAGCACGACATGTTCAGTATCGTAGAAGTGACAGAAGAAGTCATCGAAAGACTGAAGTGGGCGCGGAAAGAATTATTGTGGGAAATTGATGTAGAAGAAGACATTCTGATGCCGGGCGATCCGGAGCAATGGAACAAACTCCTTGAAAATATTCTGGAAAATCAAATCCGCTATGCTGAGACAAAGATAGAAATCAGCATGAAACAAGATGATCGGAATATTGTGATCACCATTAAAAATGACGGACCGCATATTGAAGATGAGATGCTCTCCAGCCTCTATGAGCCTTTTAATAAAGGGAAGAAAGGCGAATTCGGCATTGGTCTAAGCATCGTAAAACGAATTTTAACTCTTCATAAGGCGTCTATCTCAATTGAAAATGACAAAACGGGTGTAACATACCGCATAGCAGTGCCAAAATAGACTGTAGATGTTTTTGCAGTCTATTTTTTTATGTGAAAGAATAGCCGTTAAAATCTCTATAATTTGTTTTGAGCGGCTGTTTGCATTGATGAACCCATTTTTTCTCTGACAAGGTCTGCTTCGGATATTTGACTTTCTCCACTTTAATTCCTCTGTTTCGCAAGCGGCTGATCATTTCGTCCAATTCTCTCATTCTAGATTCACCCTTTCGCTTGAGCTTTGACCATTCGGTCATCTCAATTTATAATATAAATAATACATGATAAAAAAACAAGTTACAATAAGGTTAATTTTATAACAGAAGGTGTGACTATATGGTCATATCCTGTGCAGGCCTCCGGGCTCCGAAAGGGTGGAACCATTGAAGGAAAAAGAAAAGCTGATTATTGAAACAGCCTTAAAACTATTTGCCCAAAAAGGATACAACTCAACATCAGTTCAGGAAATCGCAAAAGAATGCAAAATATCTAAAGGCGCTTTTTATATTTATTTTCCTTCGAAAGAAGCGCTTCTTCTGTCTATGCTGAACTACTATTATGATAAAACGTTTACCCGAATTTTAAATATTAAAACGAAGGGCGACAGCCCCAGAACGGCTTACCGCAAACAGCTGAGCGTGCTCTATGAAAACATCCTTGAACACAAGGATTTTATCGGCATGCAGATGAAGGAAGGTTCTCTGCCTTACACGGAGGAAGTGGAGCAATGCGCCAAAAAAATCCGCCAGTCCTCACTTCAATTTCATATCGACAGCCTGCTGAACATTTACGGAAAAAAAGCGGAACCGTATACTGCAGAGCTTTGTTTTTTAATAGAGGGCATCAGCCAGATTTACCTGGAATGCATGATTTTGTTCGGCTATAATGTGAAGCCGGATCAATTAGCCGATATCATTATTAATAGAATTGATGATATGGTAAAAGGCATGTCTGAACGAAACGATAAGCCTTTCATCACATTGGAAGAGGCAAGCTCTTTATTTGGGCCTCTTACGCACGGACGGCCTGATCCGCTGACTGAATCGATTGTGAAAAGCCTTCGTGACAAAATTAACAGCTTAAACACAAACTCCTCTCTTGAATTATCGGAGAGCTTGGACATACTTGAAGCAGAAATGAAGAAAAAAACACCGAAGCTGGCGATCATAAAAGGAATGATCCATAACCTGACGGAGTCTGAAGCTCTCGCCAAAGATGCGGAGCAGCTTAAATATCTATTAAAACAGCAACATATTTAGAAGAACGGCTGCTTAAAAAGCAGCCGTTTTTCTTTCTCTTACGCCTTTGGTTTTACCATATCTTCCGGCTTAACCATTTCGTTAAATTGCTCCTCTGTCAGCAATTCAAGCTTCAAAGCCGCTTCTTTCAGCGTCAATCCCTCTTTATGGGCGAGCTTGGCGATTTTCGCCGCGTTTTCATATCCAATATGCGGGTTCAGCGCCGTAACAAGCATTAATGAATTTGACAGGTTTTCTTGGATGGTTTCTTTGTCAGGCTCAATACCGACAGCACATTTATCATGGAATGAATTCATGCCGTCACTCAGCAGCTGCACAGATTGCAGGAAGTTGTAAATGATAACAGGCTTAAACACGTTCAGTTCAAAGTTCCCCTGACTCGCCGCAAAGCCGATTGTCGCATCGTTCCCCATGATTTGCGCTGCGATCATTGTCAATGCTTCACTTTGTGTCGGGTTGACTTTACCAGGCATAATGGAGCTGCCCGGCTCATTTTCAGGAATGACGATCTCCCCGATGCCGCAACGAGGCCCGCTTGCAAGCCATCTGACATCGTTCGCGATTTTCATTAAGTCAGCCGCAAGCGCTTTTAATGCGCCATGCGCATAAGTGATTTCATCATGGCTTGTCAGCGCGTGGAATTTATTCGGCGAGCTGCTGAACGTTTGGCCGGTCAGTTTTGTGATCTCTTCTGAGACAAGCTCTCCAAACTCTGGATGAGCGTTGATCCCCGTTCCGACAGCCGTTCCACCGATTGCAAGCGCACGCATTTTATCTGTCGCTTCCAATATCATTTCCTTCGAACGGTCCAGCATGTAAACCCATCCGCTGATTTCCTGTCCAAGCGTCAGAGGCGTAGCATCCTGAAGGTGCGTGCGTCCGATTTTGACAATATCATTGTATGCTTTCGCTTTTTCATCCAATGTATTGCGAAGCTGGTCAAGCGCAGGCACTAGCTGCTCGTAAACAGCCAAAACAGCGGCAACATGCATCGCAGTCGGGAATGTGTCGTTTGAGCTTTGGCTGCGGTTCACATCATCATTTGGATGAATCGTTTGATCTGAGTTCTTTTCTTTTAATAAAGCAGTCGCGCGGTTGGCTACCACTTCGTTCATGTTCATATTGCTTTGTGTGCCGCTTCCGGTCTGCCATACGACAAGCGGGAAGTTGTCATCGTATTTGCCTTTGAGCACATCATCACAAACCGCTGCAATCGCTTCCGCTTTTTCTGCATCCAGATTGCCAAGGCGTTTATTAGCGAGAGCTGTGCTTCGTTTTAATATTGCAAACGCCTTCACAACACGCATCGGCATTTTTTCAGAACCGATCTTAAAGTTCTCCTTGCTTCGCTGTGTTTGGGCGCCCCAAAATTTATCAGCAGGAACTTTTACTTCTCCCATGGTGTCTCGTTCAATTCTGTATTCCATTTATGTATCCCTCCATAACGGTTGCTTCAATAGATCATAATTCGCCAGTGGTACAAAAAATCCTTTTTATTTTTCGATCTTGGCAGATTTTAATTTTAATTCAAGATATACGCGGGAATCCTTTGAATATTTGTACTTCGGATTCGTCCTGCCGTACTCCTTTGATGTATAAGAGACGTCATAATGCTTTTCAAATGATTTGATGAGCTGTTCTATTTCTTCTTGTTTTCCAGCAAGCCTTACCTGTGCCACTTTGTATCCTCCGCTTTCATAAAAAACTTACACCATAAAATACTCTAACACAGTATATCATTTTTTTAACAGGAAAAGATAACCTCTACTAAGGTTTTGGATAAGAGGTGACCTTGTTGGAACAAACAGAGTTTAAGGAATATATACACGATAATTTAGCATTGGTGCTTCCAAAATTAAAAGAAAACGATGATCTGGTGAAAAATAAAAAAATGCTCTCCAACGGTCTTGTTTTTTACTATCTCTATTTTAGTGAACTGAATGATCAGAAGAAGGTTGCAGAATCGATTAAAACCTTAATCAAAGATGAAGAGACCCTCACGCTTGACCAAGTCAAAAAACGCCTTGACCAGCTTGACGCAAGACCCGTTGAAACAGCAGAAAAAACGGTCGAGGAGATTCTCAGCGGAAATTGTGCTGTATTTGTCAACGGTTTGGACAAAGCCTACATCCTGTCCACAGAAAAGAAAAAAACAAGAAGCCTGGCAGAGCCGACAACAGAAAAAGTGGTTCGCGGACCAAAAGTTGCGTTTGTAGAGGATATCGATACAAATATGGCTCTGATTAGACAACGGACCCCCCATCCAAAACTCATTACAAAAAAAATCATGATCGGCAAAAACAAGCTGAAGTCGGCGGCCATTATGTACATTGAGGGCAAAGCAAAAAAGTCCGTCATAAAAGAAGTAAAAGCGCGGCTTAAAAATGTTCAACTCGAGGATATCCAGGACAGCGGAACGCTTGAGGAGCTCATTGAAGATAATAAATACTCGCCGTTTCCGCAGATTCAAAATACGGAAAGACCCGACAAGGTATCGTCAGCCCTGTTTAACGGCCGTGTGGCGATTTTGGTCGACAGTTCACCATTTGTGCTGCTGGTGCCGGTTTCTCTCGGTGTCCTGATGCAGTCCCCGGATGACTACTATGAACGCTGGATTTCAGCATCTCTTATCCGGTCGCTGCGGTTTGCTTCTATCTTCATTACCTTGTTTTTGTCATCGATTTATATTGCACTCGTTTCCTTCCATCAGGGGCTGCTGCCGACCGCGCTCGCCGTCACGATTTCGGCAAACAGGGAAAACGTGCCGTTTCCGCCGATATTTGAAGCCCTGCTGATGGAAGTAACCATCGAGCTGCTCAGAGAAGCCGGGCTGCGTCTTCCAAACCCGCTCGGCCAGACAATCGGGCTCGTTGGTGGCGTTGTCATCGGACAGGCGGCTGTAGAGGCGAATCTCGTCAGTTCGATTATGGTCATCGTTGTCAGCGTCATTGCCCTTGCATCCTTTACCGTTCCTCAATACGGAATGGGTCTGTCTTTTCGGGTCCTGCGTTTTATTTCGATGTTTTCCGCTGCTATTCTTGGGCTGTACGGGATTATTTTGTTTATGCTTGTCATTTATACGCACTTAACGAGACAAACGAGCTTTGGATCTCCTTATTTTTCGCCAAACGGATTCTTCAGCCTGAAAAACAAGGAGGATTCCATTATCCGTCTCCCAATTAAAAACAAACCAAAAGAGGCGAATAATCCAAATGAGCCAAAAACAGACTCCACTAAAACTTAATACCTTTCAAGGTATATCTATTGTTGCAAATACGATGCTTGGGGCCGGTCTTTTAACATTGCCGCGAGCGCTGACCAGTAAGGCTAATACTCCTGACGGCTGGATCGTGCTGATATTAGAAGGTATCATTTTTATCTTTTTTATTTATTTAAACACGCTCATTCAGAAGAAACATCAATACCCCTCTCTGTTTGAGTATTTGCAGGAAGGGCTTGGTAAATGGATCGGTAGCATTCTCGGCCTTTTGGTCAGCTGCTATTTTATCGGAGTGGCCAGCTTTGAAACCAGGGCAATGGCTGAAATGGTAAAGTTTTTCCTGCTGGAGAGAACGCCGATTCAGATCATTATTTTAACGTTTATATGCTGTGGCATCTATTTAATTGTTGGGGGGTTAAGTGATGTATCGCGGCTGTTTCCCTTTTATTTAATGATAACGATTATTATTTTGCTTGTTGTATTTGGGATCAGTTTTAAAATTTTTGACATCAATAATTTGCGCCCTGTTTTAGGTGAGGGCCTTGGACCCGTTGCAAACTCCCTTACTGTCGTTTCCATCTCTTTTTTAGGAATGGAAGTGATGCTGTTTCTTCCTGAACATATGAAGAAAAAGAAATACACATTCAGATACGCGGCTATCGGCTTTCTGATTCCGATTATTTTATATATCCTGACGTATGTCATCGTTGTTGGGGCTTTGACCGCTCCTGAGGTAAAAACGCTGATCTGGCCGACGATTTCTCTCTTTCAGTCTTTTGAGCTCAAAGGAATATTCATTGAAAGGTTTGAATCGTTTTTACTGGTCGTCTGGATCATTCAATTTTTCACAACGTTTGTCATTTACGGGTATTTTGCCGCTAACGGGCTGAAGAAGACGTTTGGATTATCGACTAAAAAAAGCATGGTGATCATCGGTGCGGCTGTCTATTATTTTTCTTTATGGCCGGATGACTCTAATCAGGTCATGATGTACAGCGATTATCTCGGATACATTTTCGTCTGCCTGTTTCTGCTTCCCTTCATTCTCTTTTTCATTGTCGCTCTCAAAAGGAGGATTACAGCAAAATGAAAATCCGGATTTTATGTATGTTCATATGCACCCTATTACTGGCCGGATGCTGGGACAGCCGGAATATTGAGGAATTAAGCTTGGTGATCGGAGTAGGTCTAGACAAGCCTGATGATAAAAATTTAGAACTAATACAGCAGATTCTCGTCCCGAAAAAAATCAGCTCCAAGGAAGGCTCTTCATCTGACCCGACACAGCTTGCTATCACAAAGGGGGAAACTGTCCATCAAATGATGAGAACATCTGCATTAAAACATAACCCTACGTTTTCACAGCATTTGCGTCTCATTCTGCTTTCCAAGAGCGTGATTGCGGATCATATTGGAATGGACGCGATCATTAACCAGTTTGTCAGAGACAACGGAACAAGGAGGAGTTCGTACGTCTTTGTCACCGATGGCAGAACTAAGGATATATTTAAAATGAATGATCAAGGCGAGCCCGCATCCAATGTAATTTATGATCTGACAGAGAATAATGCGGTAACGATCAGAATGATGGAACCTGTTACATTGGGGGAGATCTCAGAACACTTGACCTCTGACGATTCGTTCCTCATCCCTCATGTCGGTAAGGAAAACGGCAAACTCGCAATAAACGGTGCTGCTATCATCAAAAATAAATTATGGGACCGGAATTTAACACCGGTTGAGGTTCAAAATATCAACTTATTTACAGGCACTGTCGAGGGAGGCGTCATTGATATGAGGCATAATGGCAATCTTTTTTCTTATGAAGTGTACTCCAGCAATCGCAAGATCAAGACAGACTACAAGGACGGAACGTTCAAATTCACCGTCACACGCAATATTGAAGGCCGTTTATCAGAGGACTGGAATCCGAATGAAGATTCATTTAAGGATTCATATATCAAAGATATTGAAAAGACAGTCGAAAAACGATTACACAAAACAGTAACAGCATTTATTACAGGCAAACTGCAGAAAGATATCAAAGCAGATGTCACCGGGCTGGGAAACGAGGTCAGAATTCATTATCCTCAAAAGTGGAAAAAGATTGCAAGAAAATGGGATGATGATTATTTCAGCAATGCGGAAATAGACTACCGGGTCAATGTGGTTGTCAGAGACTTCGGGACGAAAGGCGCAAACAAATAGCAGACGCCTATTTCACGAGGTGATTTCGGTGTGCGTACACCGCCGCCTGCGTCCGGTCACTGACATCCAGTTTTGATAAAATATTGGTGATATGGGTTTTGACTGTTTTAATGGTGATAAACAGTTCCTCGCCTATTTCTTTGTTTGTTTTTCCTTCTGCGATCAGGCAGAGAATTTCGAGCTCCCGTTTCGTAAGTGATTCATGCGGGAGCGCGTTTTCACCTGTGTGGCGTAGCCGGAATAATACTTTTCCCGCCACTTTTGATTCGAGCTTTGGCTCTCCCTTGCTTGCGGCGCGGATGGCATCGGCGATTTCCGCAGCTTTTGAGGTTTTCAATAGATAGCTGAGCGCACCAGCTTCAATGACCGGATACACTTTGTCATCATCAATGAAGCTTGTGAGCACTATAATTTTCGGATCTGGAAGCTCCCGGCAAATTTGCTTTGTGGCTTCAATTCCATCCATGCCCTCCATGACAAGATCCATTAAAATGACATCTGGCGACAGTTCCGCAGCAAGCCGCACGCCTTCGCTGCCGTCAGACGCTTCGCCGATGACTTCAATATCGGGCTGTGCCTCCAAAAAAGCCGCGAGCCCCATTCTGACCATTTCATGATCATCAATCAATAATACTCGAATCACGTTCGTTCTCTCCTTTTTCTTCCGGGAAAATCGGAACCTTCACTTCGATTTGTGTGCCTTTTCCTTCTACTGAAATCACTTCGGCGACCCCGCCGATTTCGCTTGCACGTTCTTTCATAGAGTTCAAGCCGTATGAGGATGCTTTCACCTGATCATTTTTAAAGCCTTTTCCATTATCAATCACCTTTAGCCGGAGCTGATTGTTCTTTACGCCCAGAATCACGGATACTTTTGAGGCTTTTGAATGTCTAAATACATTCGAAAGGGCCTCCTGAACGATTCTGAACAAATGATCTTCCATCCCCTTAGATATCGGCGTGTCCTGAATATCCCACTCAATATCAAGCGGCTGTTTCTTCCGGAACTCGTCCAAAAGCTCCGTAAGCCCCTCTTTCAGTCCTTTTCCTTCAAGGGTAACAGGCCTTAAATGGAGCAGCAGCGCCCTCATTTCATTTTGGGCTTCACCTGCCATATGCTCGACCAGCTGGATCCGCTTGACCGTTTTATCATCAGCATCCTTGACATGTTCCAACACAGCTGATGTCATCATTGATATTGCAAAGAGCTGTTGGCTGACTGCATCATGAAGATCTCTTGCCAATCGCTGGCGTTCTTCTGAGATGACTGACTTCTTCATTTGCGCCTGCCATTCCGCACGTTCATTTGAAAGTTTTTGCAAGGAAGCGACTTGAAGCTCCACGCGCTTCGCCATTTCATTCAGCTGATCGGCGGCCAGGCCGATTTCATCATCTCCAAGCGGGGGTATTCGATAAGCGAAATTACCGTTTTCAAAGATTAAAATCGATTCGACTAATGTATCAACCCTTGTCTTCAGCCGGTTGCCGTACATATACCCTGAGGCAAAACCAACCGTCACACTGATCAGAAGCAATATCAGGATAAACGGAATTCCGAACCAGCTTGATGACAGCAAAACAAGCGGATCGAGCCGATAATAAAACATCATAAAGGAAATCAAACAGGCAAAAAGGAGCAGGCTGATTCCCGTTGTCATGCGGATGGCGCGCCACTGAAGGCTGGCAAGCAGTTTTTTTCTCATACGTACTTCACATCCACATCACCGATAAATAAGGAAGCGGACACTTTGACTCGGCGCTTTGACTCGCTGAAATCGGATGACGCGGCATATACCTTCGTGCTTAATCCGCTTTTCTTCGAGCCAATCAGATTGATATCTCCGATAAAAACAGCCGAGCTGACAGCCACTTCAAGGTCTGATGGCACATAAATATCAACGTTTCCAATGACTCCGCTAATGACGATTGTACTTTCTCCCTCGGGAATCATCGCTTTAGACAAGTCGATTTTGATATCACCGATAAAACCAGAGACATTTAAATCATTCAGGTCAAACGGCTGCTTCATCATTTGCAGCTCTCCGATAAAAAAGCTGCGCATGTCAGGATGTTTCTCATCTTTTGGCGGCTCATGCCGTTCTTTTTTAGTGAGATCGATCCGTTTTTCATTCGATTCAAATATTGGCTTTCCTTTGACAAGCCTGTAGCCGGCGTAAATCAGAAATGCGGCAAACGCATAGCCGAATAAATTAAAGGTGATGCTGAAGAGGTTTTTCAAGAATAGAAATGCGGCAAAGATGTACATGACGGAACCGAGCCAATCACGGGAATATCTTTTCAAGAAATAGCCGGCAATCAGAAAAAAGAGCGGCCAAAACAGCAGATCGCCTATTCCGATAATTTGCAAAAACATGCTGATGCCGAATAAAGCAATGATAAATCCGAGAAGCTGTTTTTTTGTCATTCCTGGTGTCCGCCTCCTTTCTTCTGCCTGGTGCTACCGTATCGTTAGATCCCCGCTGTCCGTTTTGATATCGATTTGATGCCGGCCGCTTCCTTGCAAGCCTGTGATTTGATGATGTTCTTTATGTGCTGTATCAGCAAATGAATACGGCGAACTAACCTCTCCGCTCGTTGATTTTGCGTTGACTGTAAAGCTGCCATTTTGGGGAAGGCTCAAATCCGCATCACCGCTTGTCAGTGTGACAGATAAAGGACCCGTTACCTTTTTCGATGCAGCATCTAGGTTTCCTGAAGTCATCCTTACATCAAGAGAGCCTGATACATCAGCCAGATTTGCGTCTCCTGAAGCTAAGTCAATGCCGGTTGTTTTGGAGATGGTGTTTGAAATGGTAACATCTCCGGATGACCCCTTTACTTTCAGGTCTTTAAGGCGGACGTCCGTCACTCTCATATTTCCGCTCGCAGATACTGCGTTCAGCCCGGAAAGCACAAGATGATGATTCCCGTCCACTGACACGTCACCACTTGAGGTTCGCACCGTCAGATGCCCTTTATACTCATATGGAATCCGGACAATAAGGGAAGAGCGATTAAACCCATTCAAAAATTGAAATTCTTTTTCCTTTGTGGTCAGCTCCAGTTTTCTTCTGTTTTCAGTAACAAATAACTTTCCTGAGTCTCCTGAAATGCCTGCCGATATGTCATTTCGCTCTTCTGCTATGATCTGGACATCCTTGTTATCTGACTCAATGACTACGCTGTCGATGTCTCGCGGCGATGCGCTGGCTGAATCGGCTTCTGTGCCGTTTACGAAACCCAAGCCTGCAGCAAACACGTCTTTTACGACGACGGCGAAAAATATAAGAATACCGGCAGTGATCAACAGTTTGCCCAGCATTTTTTTCATTCGATTTCATCCTTCTCATTCATTCTATTATAAAGGAAAAGCCTGTGAATTGATACGTGCGGAAGGGAAGGACTTGACCGCAAATCCTTCCCCGTTCCGCTTATTCATTTGCTGCATGTGATGTCTGATCTGTTTTTTGCAGTGAGAGCGCCCGCATTTTTTCAATCTCCGCTTCCACATCGTCTGCAAATTCTTTGCGCGTGAGTTCTGTGCCGGCTTCCGCTGACTTTGAATAATTCGCGCGGATTTCCATTTCTTCAATACGGTTTTCAATACGCAAAAATTCACGATACGCGCTTTCGCTGTCAATTTTGTCAAATGTCGTATTCATATGCTCTTTTGCTTTCGCGGCATTTGCCCGGGCAATCAGCGCCTGCTTTTTATCCTTTACGTCCTGTAGCTTTGTTTCAAGTGCAGCCAGCTGTTCTTTCAGATCAGCCAGCTGACTGTTCGCTTGTTCATAGGACGTTTTATGTTCAGCCGCCTTCTCTTCTAAATACTTCATTTCAGTCAGCGCCTTTTTCGCCAGCTCTTCTTCGCCTGCGTCAAATGCGAGCTGTGCCTGATTTTGGCGTTTTCCAGCCATTTCAGCTGCTTCTTCATATTTTTTCTTAAATTGATAGGCAATCGTGTGCTGTTTCACAATTGTTTGTTTTGCTTTTGCAATGTCGCTTTCCATATCACGGACATATTGATTCAGCATCACCTTTGGGTTCTCCATTTTATCAAGACCTTCATGAACTGACGCAACAAACATGTCTCTCATTCTTTTTAATACCATACCTGATTCCTCCTAATATGCTGATATTATTTTTTCTTCAAAAATTCTTCCCATTCGTCATCAAAGTGAGATTGGTAGGCAGCCGAAGCCGGTTCAGGATCAAAAGATGACACACCGTTATCAGCTGATCCGTTTTTCATGAGCTTCCAGCCGTAATACACCATAGCGGCCGCCAGCGCAATTCCGACGACAAACGGAAGTGAACAGATGAGCATGATCGCTCCGATACCGCCCAAGATGATTCCTGTGATCGTTTTTCCTGCGGCAAATCTTTTCATTCCTGCGTATGTCATCAAGCTCCCTATGGCGAGCGGGATGATAAAGCCGAAGCTTCCTCCTCCAAAAAAGACGGAGATCCCAAATACAATTAATAAGAATCCGCCTATTGTTTTCTTGTTTATCTTCATGCAGATCCTCCTTTCGTTTTCCTTGTCTTCATCTTAAACAAATTGGCATTTGCGCAAAACGAATCAGAGATTGATTTTTATATAAGACCGGAGTCGTATCTTGTGCCGGACCTATGGACACAAAAAAAACACCATGCACGAGGCATGGCGTTTAAGATTGTTGACAAAATTCTAAAACGGTTTATAGTTTTAGGATTTTGTCATCATTTCAGCGTGATTGAAAACCCTTGAAGTTTAGGAAAGGCGAGCATCGGAGCACAGCGAATGTTGGAATTCGTGAGCACCGAAGCGCAGGCTTGACAACAAATGTGAGGGTTTGTCTACACGCTGAAACACCATGCACGAGGCATGGCGTTTCAAAACCCTTTACAGATGAACACTTGCTTCCCTTTCTTTGATCAGGTCGGATCGTTCTGCTTTAGCCAGCTTTGTGAATAGCAAAATGCCAATACCCGCAATAATTTCGACAACCCCTCCCACAGCGATCACAGTTCCTGAGCCAAAAGCGTTTGCAGCATACCCGCAAATGACAGCTCCGGCAGGTATGGAAATATTAGAGATCATATGTATAACGGCATAGACCTGCGGCTGATCCTCACTATCCACAGAGGTCTGGATAATCGTGTACTCTGGAACATTAACAGCACTGACTGCGGCACCAAAGGTAAACGCAGCGAGAAAGACGAGCGGCAAAAAGGTATTCATACCGGTAATAAAGAAAGCGAATCCTTCAATAATGCCGGCAGTTACAAATAACAGGCCGTATCTGTTTACTTTGACTTTCGCCAGCACAAATCCCAATAAAAATGCGCCTGCGGCAGTGGTGGCCTTTAAAAGCGAGTAAACAATCGGCTGGCCGTTTAAATCTTCCGCAACGTAAACTGCTGAGAGCGCTTCCCAAGGGGCTGCCGCGAAATTCATAAAGATACAATAAATGGCGAGTGGATATAAAATTTGATGTCTTCTCACGAGCGTAAAACCGCGTTTTAGTCTGCCGATATATGTGCCTCTCTGCGTAACGACAGCAGACTCTGATTGGGATTCAACCGCAGTGTACTTAATAAAAAGGACGAGAAAACCAGAAACCAAATAGAGAACAAGTGCGATAAGCATTGTATAAGAAGGGCTGATAAATGTAAGAAAAGCGCCGCATAACGTGACAGCTCCGAGCCGGACAATTTGAGCGGAGGATTGCAGCACGGCGTTTGCTTTTTGAATGCCCTGTTCATTTACGATTTGGGGAATTAAAGCTATGGAGGCGGGATTGTAGGCAGCCCCTGTAGCAGAATGGACAATCATAAGAGTCATGACAAACCACAGCGGAGAGAATCCCGCAAAATGACAAAGAGGAATAATCAAGACAATCGCAGCCCTTGTCAGATCTGAAAAGTACATCCAAAATTTCAGCGTATTTTGTTTCATGAAAGGACCCGTCACAGGCGCCAGCACAGCTTCCGGCAAAAAAGTAACAGCAATCAATAAAGCAGTGCCGATCGCACCTTTGCCGTCATAAATTAAAAACCATAATATCGAATTAAATGCGAACATATCGCCGGATATCTTGACTATTCTTGAGAAAAAAAGATAATTGAAATTTCTCTTCCAGATGCTATCACTTTCAATTAAATTCACCATCTATCAGAGCCCCCCCACTGCCTATTTTTTACATCTATTTGTTACAATATCTCATTTCCCCACTTTTCAGTCAATAATTCATAAGGTTCATTTTTTGTCGTAAAATGGGAGATTGACAGAATGAAAAACAAAAAAGCCGGCATGTAGAGAACTCGCCGGCTTTCATTTTCTTTTTTTATGATTCGCTGCTGTTTTAGTCCCGAAACACAATAGCACTTCTTTCATATTCCACGTCTCCAATGCCGCTTCTCACATTCACAACCCGTGCGGCAGCAAAGAAATAATCGGAAAGACGATTGAGATAACGCAGCACTGTTTCATGAATCTCCTCCGATTTCATCAGCGCCACCACTCGGCGTTCCGCCCGCCTTGTTATGGCGCGCGCCGCATGGAGAAGCGAAGCACCCTTCGAGCCGCCTGGAAGAATAAATTTCTTTAGTTCCGGCGCTTCTGATGTATAGGCATCAATGCGCGTTTCTAAAAAGGAAACGGATTCTTCCGTTAGTTTATAGTCTTTTCTTTCTGTGACAATTGCCAGATCGCCTCCGCAGTCAAACAGCTCATGCTGGATGATCAGCAGCTCGGCTGTCAAATCTTCAAAGCCGGGCTGCCCGGAAAGCTCTGCCAAAGCTAGCCCGACAAAGCTATTCAGCTCGTCAATCGTGCCGTAACTTTCAACGCGGAGGCTGTCCTTGTCCGTTCTGCCTCCGACTAAGCTCGTTTGTCCCTTATCGCCTGTTTTGGTATATAGTTTCATACATGAGTCTCCTTTACAGACTTATTCAAACAGCTCTGCCGCCTCTTTTACACATTCAGCTGTCCCTTTCTGTATCAATTGATTCAGCCGCTGTTCTGTGTTTTGAGATTGCTGAGTTTGTGTCGCGGCGATGAGAATATCCCCCTCTGTCAGTCCGTCTCCGAGCACTTTCACCCGTTCGGCTTCGGCGGTCATTAGGGCTTTGACGAAGAATTGATCCGCCGCATAGCCGTTGATCAAAATCCAGATCGAAAAGCCGGTCATGACGCATATGAAAACGGATAACTCTCCATCTTTATACGTTCGATTCACAAAACGGTCAAGCCTTCCCGGAGAAGCCATCGCACAAGTTTCGGGCAGATGAAAACCGTTTTCTAATAGGCAGGCCGTAAGCCCCTCTACAGGATCTGCCTGAACTGGCAGCCGTTTATGGATCAGCGTCCTGCTCCATGAGAACCCTGCACCGATAGGCGCTGAGGACAATGTTCGAAGCGGGATTTCCGTTTGCAGTAGAATGTCATCGCTCCCCGCCTGCAGCAATGTTTCAAATGGGATAGGCCGCTGCTTTACGCTGTCTTTTTCAGGCTGAATCACAACCATCGGTTTAGGTGAGCTGTGATGAACCAAAGCGGTGACATCTGTATCGTACACCGCCTTTATGTGATGTTCTGAGACAGCATATTCCGGTTTTTGCTTAGGCCCGGCTGTACCGTTTTTCATAAACAAGAGCTCATCACAGTACAGGCTCGCGGTGTTCATATCATGAAAAACGCTGACAGCTGCCAATCCGCTATCTCTTGTCAGGCGTTTGATGAGATCAAGCAGTTCTTTTTGATAAGCCAAATCGAGAAAATTTGTCGGCTCGTCCAGAAATAAAATACGCGGCTGCTGCGCCAAAGCTTGAGCCAAATATACCCGCTGCTGTTCTCCTCCGCTTAGATCGCGGATCGATTTTTCCGCAAAAGCGGCCACTCCAGTTTGCTTCATTGCTTCCTGTACAATGGCTTCATCCTTTTCAGTATGCTGCCTGAATAGCCCTGTTTGGAATGGATATCTGCCGAAGGCTACCGTTTCTTTGACGGTAAAGGTAAAGGCTTGATCCGTTTTTTGCGGCAGGACGGCCATAATTTGCGCCAGTTCCTTCGGTTTATAGTCAGCCAGCGGTTTGCCAGCCAGATCAACGCTGCCTTCCTTGGCCGGCAGCGTACCTGTCAGCAAGTGCAAAAGCGTGGTTTTTCCGCTCCCATTAGGGCCGAGAATGCCGAGAAATTCACCCTTCTCCACTGTTAAGCTGACATTGTTGATCAGCCTGCTATCCCCGTATCCTCCCGACAGCCCTTCTGCCTTTATCATAAGCTTCTCCCCCCGCGGTGCTGCCGAATTAAAATAAGAGCGAAAACAGGCGCCCCCGCCAAGGACGTAATGATCCCAATCGGCAGTTCAATCGGCTCAATGATCGTTCTGGAAAGCAGATCGGCTAAAACGAGAAAACCTGCTCCGAGCAAGACGGACAGCGGCAGTAAATGCCGATGGTCAGTTCCCCACAAAAGCCTTGTGATATGCGGAATCACAAGGCCGACAAAGCCGATCGTGCCGGATACAGCCACAGCGCTTCCCGTCAAAAGAGAGCCGGCGATCAAAATCAGCATTTTTCTCTGCTGGACACTGACTCCGAGAAGCTTTGCTTTGTCTTCTCCATAGGTCATCACGTTCAGCTCTCTTCCGTTTATGATCAGTAAAATCGTTCCTAAAAGAAAAAACGGCAGAAACAGAATAACATAGCTCCATCCCCTCATTGAGACGCTGCCAAGCAGCCAGTGCACAATTGGCAACAGGTTGTCGCCTGTTAGGGCAATGATAAGAGAAATAAATGCGCCCAAAAATGAGTTGATGATGACACCGGTCAAAATGAGGGTGGAGACAGACATTGAAGCATGAACGAGGCGGCTGAAGGAAAGGACCGCCGCAATCGTGACAAGTGCCGCGGCTACACTCACAACCGGGAGTGTAAACCCTCCGACGACAGGAAGCTGCAAGCCAAAAAACAAGGTCAACACCGCACCAACTGAAGCACCGGATGAAACGCCGAGTGTGTAGGGATCAGCAAGAGGATTTTTCAACAGTCCTTGAAAAGCGGCCCCTGCGATAGAAAGAGCCGCCCCCACAAGGGCGGCCAGCACAACTCTCGGCAGTCTAATATTCATCATAATATTTGTGTACATCGGGTCATTAGAGCCGATAGAGCCGCCGAAGCCTTCATGCCAAAAGACACGAAAGATAGCGGGGATAGGAATTTGCAGGCTGCCGCAAGATATTCCTAAGATGATGCTCGCAACTAAAAATGAGAAACCGATGATATATGCGGCATAACGATTATTCCTTAAACGTATCCGGGTAGATGCTTTCCGCAAGTTCTTCGACCCCTTCGATCAGACGGGGGCCGGAACGTGTCACGAGATCAGGATTTACATCATACACACGATGATGTTTCACAGCATTGATTTCGCTCCAGCCATCGCGTTTTTCCACTGCTTTCGCTTTTACTCCGTCTGTTGTAATGATAGCATCAGGATTGAGTTTTACGATCGCCTCGTCTGTCATTTGCACCCAGCCTGTTTGGTCCGCTGCTGCGTTTTTAGCATGGATGACATTCAGCATTTCATTCATAAACGTGTCTTTTCCGGTTGTGTAAATGTCAGGATCAGGAGAAACCTCGATAAATACGCTTTTCTCCTCTTTTTTTGAAATGGTTTTTGCTTTTTCTTTAATATCCTGCAAATCTGATTTCATGCGTTTTACGAGCTGATCGGCTTTTTTCTCTGCCCCGGCAGCTTCTCCGATCATTTCGATTGATTTGTACACCTCGGAAAATGATTGTGCATCATTGACAGTCAGTACAGTAATGCCCGCGTCCTTCAGCTGTTTGATGGCATCCGCTGACGCTGACATGGAAGACTCATGGGCAAGAACGAGATCCGGCTTTAGAGAAATGACTTTCTCAACGTTTACATTCATGTCTCCGACCTTCTCAACCTTTTTGACTTCCTTTGGATATGTATCGTTTGTGGTGACACCGACCACTTTGTCACCGAGGCCGAGAGCGTATGTGATTTCTGTGTTGCTCGGCATTAATGAAACAATCTTTTTCGGCTCCTTTTTGATGGTCACATCTTGATTTGACGCATCATCAATGGTAACAGGGAACACTTCTGTCTTTTGTTTTGCCTTGGAATCCTTCTGATCCGCAGTATTGCCGCAGCCTGCCATCATAACGGCAGCCAGCAGAAGCGCAGTCCATATTCCGGCTAGTTTTTTCATAACCTTTCCTCCTAAGTGAACTAAAAAAAGCATCTCTACGATGGTAAAGATGCTGTAAACAACACAAAAAAGCCTATTGTTTACACATCATCTGTCCTCGCAGACTTCGTGCTGATCAAATAGGCAGGTATCCTGGCTCTTGACGCTATGGCCAATTACAGTGGCGGGACCGCACCGGCTTTTACCGGTTTCCCTATTAAGCCGGCTGTTGTTCACGGACCGGCACCTATTTGACATTCGTATCCTTTTTTCGGAGTAATTATACTATATGACTGACAGGCTTGTATATGCGCCCTGAATGACTTTTCCCCCTGTATTTATGGAAGCAAAATCCTCGTAAACACTAATTTTGTTCTTGTATACTTAATACCATCATCTATAAAAAGGAATGATTCTTATGGATTTAAAGCTAAAAGACAAACTCGTCTTAATCACCGGCTCGACTTCCGGCATCGGGAAAGCCGCAGCAAAAAGCTTTCTGCAAGAGGGAGCGGCAGTGATTGTCAACGGGCGCAAACAGGAGACTGTCGATCGCACGATTGAAGAGCTTTCTGGATACGGAACGGTGCACGGCGTGGCAGCCGATTTGTCAAAAACAGATGAAGCAGCGGCTTTTATTGAAAAAGTAAATGAAATCGGTGATATCGATATCCTTGTCAACAACCTTGGCTTCTTCGAGGTAAAAGACTTTGCCGATGTGACAGATGAGGAGTGGAATCAATATTTTGAAGTGAACGTGATGAGCGCGGTTCGGACAAGCCGTCACTTCCTTCCAAAAATGCTTGCCAAAAACAGCGGCCGCATTTTAAATATCGCAAGTGAAGCAGGCATCAAACCGCTTCCAACAATGATTCCATACTCCATGACAAAAACGGCGCTGATCAGCCTTTCAAGAGGGATGGCTGAAATGACGAAAGGCACGAATGTGACAGTCAACTCAGTGCTTCCGGGACCTACTTGGACAGAGGGCGTGGCATCCTATATGGAAGGTGCCGCAAAAGCAGCCGGCCAGGATACAGATACATTCATCAAAGACTATTTTAAAGTTAATGAGCCGACTTCTCTTATTCAGCGATACGCGACAGCAGAAGAAGTCGCCAACACGATCGTATTCCTCGCATCTGACGCCGCATCCGCCATCAACGGCACGGCACAGCGTGTGGAAGGCGGCATTATCCGTTCTCTGTAATATACAAAAAACGCATCCGTGTTTCGGATGCGTTTTTTTATACATCTCCAGCGAATGGAACCGGCTGATAGCCGCCTGTTTCCAATTTTGCTGAAAACAATCCTCCCGCGTGAGGCTGCTCGTATCTTTCTGTTTCTGTCATTTGTTCCGTTGCCGTTGTGATGTAAAGGGTTTTTAAGTCTCT
Organism: Bacillus sp. VA15; assembly: GCF_055721145.1. Classification (NCBI taxonomy): domain Bacteria; kingdom Bacillati; phylum Bacillota; class Bacilli; order Caryophanales; family Bacillaceae; genus Bacillus; species Bacillus sp. VA15. The sequence continues at coordinate 236,592 of NZ_JBVQPQ010000006.1, forward strand.
GCCTCCGAACGCGCAGCACGTGACATATTTAGCCGGCACGCTGATTGAATCGATTTCTTTTTTCTGAAACGGGTCAATGTGTACCACGCGGCTGCCGCCAAACAGCGCCACCCACAGCATGCCATTTTGGTCGATTGTCATGCCGTCCGGCAATCCTTCTGATTGATCAAAACGATAGACGGGTTCTGGATTTGAGACATCTCCGCTTTCAGGATCATACCTGTAGCGCACAATTTCCTGTGTCGGCGTGTCGATGTAATACATCAAATTCCGCTCGCGATCCCAATCCAAACCGTTCGAGGTGGAGACTTGATCTTTCATTTTGATAAGTCTGCCGTCTGGATCCAAACGGTATAACGAAGCCTGTTTTTGTTCGCCTTCCATGCTCGTCGTCCCCGCCCAAAGTCTTCCGTACGGGTCACATTTCGCGTCATTAAAACGCAGGCTCTCATCCATATCCTTCGGCTGTTTGATCTTTTCCAAGCTGTCATCCTGAACATGATACAGGTAGAACCCGTCCTTCATCGTCATAATCAGCTCATCCTTTGTATATTTCGCAAGCGCGGTCACAAAGGACTTGAATTTGATCGACCGATTGATTTTTTCTTCAGGATCGAAGATGTGGAGCTCGCTCCCTAAGATATCGACCCAATATAAGCGGCCGTTTTCTTCATCCCATAACGGGCCTTCACCAATCACTGCCCGAGTGTCTGCTTCCAATACTGCGTCCATGTGTTACACCTCTTTAGCTTCAGTCTATATATTGTTATTCCCGGCAAAAAGGTGTCCAAACCACATGTTTATTGTTTTTTGAAAAGGATGGTAATGACCGTTCCAATGTTCATTCTGCTGTTTACATGAATCGTCCCGTTATGCAGGTGGACAAGCTCCTTGGCAATGGCGAGCCCGAGGCCCGTTCCGGCAGATGGATCTTTTGTGTTCGTCCCTCTGTAGTAACGGTTAAATAAATGGGTAATCGTTTCTTCATCCATTCCTTTCCCATTGTCCTTAACCTTCAACGAAATATGATTTTTTGTTTGTTCCAGAATGACCTGAATTTCTGTTCCTTTGTCGTTGTGCTTGACGGCATTCCCAAGCAGATTTTCTAATATGCGCCTGAACCATGCTTCATCAAGCGCAAATTCAATATGCTCTTCTTTGGATACAAAGGAGATATCATACCCTTCAGAAAACGGATTTTTCTTGAAATCCTCAATGACATTTTTAAAAAACGGGATCAGGTTTGTGTGCTTTCTCTCAATTGGAAGAGCATCATTTTTCAGCCTGTACGTTAAATTTAAGTCTTCAATCAGCTTGGACATGTATTCGGATTTTTCTCTGACAACCTGTCCCATTTCTTTCACTTCTTCCGGCGACCAATCATACTGCTTCGACTCAAGCATCATGCTGTAACCGTAAATACTGCTGAGCGGTGTTTTTAAGTCATGCGACAAACCGGCAATCCATTCTTCTCTTGTCGCCTGGATTTTTTCTCTGTTTCTTTTATCCCGTCTCAGCGTTTCAGTCAACTGATCCATTGATTCAAATATCTCACCGAAGAAGCGGTACGGCTGTTTGATTTTGCCCTTTTTGTTTTTGCTGACAGGAAGGCCTTTCCGGTTTTTCGGTTCCTCAAGCTTCCCTTTTGATAGATTGACCAGCCATTTAATCGTGTGAAAAATCGGCAGCCCGAACCGGAACATATACCAAACGGTCATCCAAATGATATACAGGAACAGGACACCCATAATCAGGAACATCGCCTTTAGCACAACCTTCAGAAACGATTTGTTAAACTCCTGATCGGTTACATAGACAGGGTTCGGCACCGTAGCGACCATCCATCTGTCTTTATTGAGGATCTTAACGGAAATTTCCCGTTTATAGTTCCAAGGTTTAGAGCTGTATTTGAGCAGCTCCAGCTGGTTCATCGTTTTTCTTTCACTTTTTGTGCTGTTAATGCTGTCGAGAATGTTTCCATTGCTGTCTAATAGGTAAATGGCGCCTTTTTCCCGCTTAATATAGTCGATGGTGCTGGACTGATAATGTGCTAGAGAATCTATCTTTTGTTCGCGCTTTTCAACGGAAGTCAACAGCTGTTCGCTCTTTGATTTCCAGCCGGACAATAGAAGATACGACTTATCTTCAATATTGATGGCCCAATAATTCAGCTTATAGTTATTAAGCTTTTTGGTTTTATAAATAGACAAGAGCTCTTTCTTGGTATAGGTGCCGGGCACGTCTTTCGGCACGCTGTAGGAATAATCGGTTTTCCCATCGGAATCAATGATTTGCATCCAGCCATGCTGTTTATCGACAGATTTCTTCAGAAAATTATCGACTTCCCATGTCCCGTTTTCGTTTACATCGAGATATGCCTCAAGTGTGTCGGTGGTTGCCTTTGTCAGCCCAGAATTCGATTCCGCATCGCTAAATCGAGCGTCTAAATAGAAAAATGAAGCGACAAGCATAACCGTAAGTAGCAGGATCACAATCAGCATCTGCCCAAAAAAGTGAAACAAAAACTTCCATCTTAATCTCATGACCGCTTGCCTTCAGGATTCGGGATAAAACGGTAGCCGAGACCGCGAACGGTTACGATATACTCCGGATTGCTCGGATCGCGCTCAATTTTTTCCCGAAGCTTGCGAATATGAACCATAACGGTGTTGTTGTCGCCGTAAGAAGGATAGCCCCAAACTTTTTCATAAATTTGATCTTTGGAAAGCACCACATTGGGGTGTTCACAAAAATACTGCAAAAGCTGCAAAAGCTGGGCTGAACAAGCGACGGCTTCCCCGCCTACAATCAGCTCGGCATTTTGCGGAGAAAATGTAAAATAATCATATGTATAGGTTTGATTTGAATTCGTTTCTTTCGATTGATATGTCCGCTTGAGGTGCGCCCTGATCCGCGCCGCTAATTCCAGTGGATTAAATGGTTTTGTGATATAGTCATCAGCCCCAACCGCAAAGCCGGACAATTTATCCGCGTCGGATGATCTTGCCGTCAGGAAAAAAATCGGAGCGTCTGAATACTCTCTGATCAGCGTGCAGGCTTCAAAACCGGACATTCCGCCCATCATGACATCGAGCACGATCAAATCAACCTTATTGGCCTTCACAACCGGAATCGCTTCTTCTGCGCTTGCCGCATCCAGTAAATTTCGATAACCTTCTTTTTCGAGAACGCGTTTGATCATGTCTACAATCGCTTTCTCATCGTCTACGATTAAAATTGACGCATTTTCCACTTTTATGTTCCTTTCTGTCACTGTTTTTTTCATCTTATCATTATATCGTTTATTTTTGGTACATTTTTGAATAGGAAGAGTCTTGCCGGACAGAACAAATAGAAAACGGGAACGTGGCAGTTCCCGTTTTTCGTATTTTCAGATGATAAATGGTTATGAGTCCTCGTCTACCATATACAAAATAAACTCCCAAAACCCCGGAACGTCCTGGCACAAAAGCATATCAGCCTTTTCAAACATTTTGATCTTCAGCTCTTGCTCTAAATCTTCTCTTTCTTGATAGGACGTATTACAGAGTTTTTTTCTGATCATCGGTGAAAAGCATTCAATCAGATGTTCAATGTCAAATTTATCGTCTTTTTGGTTCTTTTGTTCAAACTGGCCGTTCACAGCTTACTTTCCCCCTTTTTTTGCGCCGCTAGCTGTTTTCTGATATTCTCAAGCCCTTTTTTATGAATGTTGGAGATGTTTTGCCGGGACTCTCCTAGAGAATCGGCAATCTCTTGCATCGTGGCACCATGAAGATAGACTTTCGTCAGCACGCTTTTTTGTTTGTCAGTCAGCTTCTGGATCGCTTGGTAGAGCTGATAATCCTGAACATGCTGGCTCAAATCATCCTGCATATCTAAAAATGCTTCAAACGCATCGCTTCCAGTTTCGGAAGGAAGTCGTTCTCCTGCTTCCGGATGATCGACCGTCAGCGGATACCGTTTTTGGTTTTTGCGAACCCGCTTATCAAAATCAATAGAAAAAATCCGAATCATTGAATTCATATACTTGACGATGCGGATTTCCTTATAAAATTGCTTAAATTGCTCGTCCAATGATTTTGCATCTTTTTCGTTCGGGCTTTCCATTACGTTTTTGAACAAACGGTAATGCTGAGGATTGCTCAAAAAATGCTTCACGATGGGATGCTTCATTATCTCCTTACATTTTGACCGTAAAAGACCTTGATAGTCCATCAAACCGCCTCCCTACTAAATTAAATGAAGGAAAGCAAAAAAAAGTAAACTACTACTTTCTGACTAGCGCTTGTCTTAAATACTCCAGCCGCAGTTTACGTTTTCTTGGATTTCCTTCACTTACATACATGACTGCAAAAAAAGAAGGGAGGTATTTTCCTATGGATCAGGTTTTTATAGAGGAAGTCGTGAAACAGATCAGCAATCTGGGGTTTCCTGCGTTAATTGCAATGTACCTGCTGACCCGATTTGAAAAAAAGTTTGATCAGCTTATCGAACTGATGACAGAGTTGAAAGATCAGAAAGCAAAAAATTAATTTTCAATCGAAGTTGACTTTTCACTGTTTTTTTTCACTTAACAAGGCAGAAGGGAAAACGAAAGGCCTTTCACCTTCTCTTTCTGCTATCACATTTAAATTTCAAGGAGGAAACATTTCATGAAAAAACAAAATGACATTCCACAGCCAATTAGAGGAGACGAAGGAGCAACAGTAAAAATCCCGCGCAATATTGAAAGAGACCGCCAAAATCCGGACATGCTTGTTCCGCCGGAGACTGATAATGGTACAGTAAGCAATATGAAGTTTTCGTTCTCTGATACTCATAACCGCTTAGAAAAAGGCGGATATGCCCGTGAAGTGACAGTACGGGAGCTGCCAATTTCAGAAAACCTTGCATCTGTAAATATGCGGCTGAAGCCAGGTGCCATTCGCGAGCTGCATTGGCATAAAGAAGCAGAGTGGGCTTATATGATTTACGGAAGTGCAAGAGTCACAATTGTGGATGAAAAAGGGCGCAGCTTTATTGATGATGTAGGCGAAGGAGACCTTTGGTACTTCCCATCAGGCCTGCCGCACTCCATTCAAGCGCTGGATGAAGGAGCCGAGTTCCTGCTCGTGTTTGACGATGGCTCATTCTCTGAAAACAGCACGTTCCAGCTGACAGACTGGCTTGCCCACACGCCTAAAGAAGTCATTGCTGCGAACTTTGGCGTAACACAAGAAGATATTGCTAATTTGCCAGGGGAAGAGAAATATATTTTTGAAGAACCAGTCCCAGGATGTTTGAAAGATGACATTGTAGAAGGACCGAACGGCGAAGCGCCTTATCCGTTTACTTACCGCCTTCTTGAACAGAAGCCAATTGAATCAGAGGGAGGAAAAGTATACATTGCAGATTCAACAAACTTCAAAGTGTCTAAAACGATTGCATCTGCGCTCGTAACAGTGGAACCCGGCGCCATGAGAGAGCTGCATTGGCATCCGAATACTCACGAATGGCAATACTACATCTCCGGCAAAGCAAGAATGACCGTTTTTGCTTCTGACGGCCATGCCAGAACATTTAACTACCAAGCCGGTGATGTCGGATATGTTCCATTTGCAATGGGTCATTACGTTGAAAACATCGGGGACGAACCGCTTGTCTTTTTAGAAATCTTTAAAGACGATCATTATGCCGATGTATCTTTAAACCAATGGCTTGCAATGCTTCCTGAAACATTAGTTCAACAGCATCTTGATTTAGGAAAAGACTTTACTGATATTCTTTCAAAAGAAAAGCATCCGGTTGTGAAAAAGAAAAGCAGTAAATAAAAAACGACCAGCTTGCAGAGAGCAATCGTTCTCTGCAAGCCTTTATAAGGAGATGTACCAGTGAAATATCAAATTTCTTCCAAACGATTATTGCGGCTCTTTATAAAGTACTTGCTGGCCGCGACAGCAGTAGTGTTCACCTATTTTGCCGTCATGTTTATATTGTTTTCTTTAGCAGGAACGAGCTACCGTTCAGTAGCTCATGTCCTGCTTTTTGCCGTGTTATTTCTTGTCCTTGGACTATTCTTAGAACCATTTGAACGCCTGATGGTACATAGTTTTACTTTTTTCAAGACAGACAAACGCTTATTCATTCTCCTTGCTGGCATCGTACAGCTGCTGTTTTTGTGGATGACTGCTCATACAACAGACGAAATGATCAGCGACATCTGGCTGTCCACCACAGAAGAAATGATCGTCGCAGCCGTTTTTCTTATTTTAGATAAATGCAATTCGGCCATTCCCAGCTAAAAAAAGAACGCATTCCAAATGGATGCGTTCTTTTTATTCATAGCGAAGCGCGTCTACAGGCTGAAGCTTAGATGCCTTGATGGACGGAAGCAAGCCGAAAATAATGCCGACTGCCATTGAAAAGATGAGTGCTCCGACAACAGCCGGAACGGAGACGATAAAAGGCATCGGAAAAACGACCGTCAGCAGCTTAGCGATGCCGAAGCCCGCCAGCACACCGAGTATTCCGCCAATGCTTGTCAGCACGACAGCCTCAGTTAAAAACTGAAATAAAATCACACGCCGCTTAGCACCGAGCGCTTTCTTAATCCCGATTTCCCTCGTGCGCTCCGTGACGGAAACGAGCATAATGTTCATGACGCCAATACCGCCTACCAAAAGTGAAATACTGGCGATCCCGCCAAGCAGCAATGCAAATGACTGATTAAAGGACTCCACTTCCTGCGCGATCTCCTGAAGATCCATCACACTGTACTCTGCTTTTTCCAACTCAGCTGCAGACAGTCCCTGATTTAAAAGATCCGCAGCCATTACACCGGCTTCCTGGATATGCTCAGAAGAATCAGCCTGCACGGCAATCTGCGTTGGCGCATCAAAGCCTTCAATGAGCGGCCACACTTTTTTCGGCACGTACAAAACCGGGTTCGCGTAGTCGCCTTCAAACATGCTTTCCTGCTGATCTTTTTCTTTAAAAACACCAGCAACCCTAAACGGCACACCATTCATCTCAATGTTTTGATGCAGAGCGTCTCCGTCTGGAAACAGTTCATCTCTGGCAGCTTCATTGATCATCACCACTTGGTGTGTGCTGTTTAGTTCGTTTTCCGTCAGCTTTCTCCCTTCGGTTATACGGATTGGGAACATATCAAAGTAATCACCGTCGACTCCGTACACTTGGGGGTACGAAACGTTTGTTAAATGAAAAACGCTCGCGCCTTCAGACAAGTAATATAAGGATAATCCTTTGACCATTGGATCAGATTTGATCGCCTTTACTGTTTCCTCTGCTACAGGCGGCGCGGACGTATAGGAAACTTGGTAGCCTCCGCCCCCCTCTTCTCCGCCCGACGGCTGGTAGACAACATTGATCGCGTTATTTCCCATGCCGATCATGCTCTGCTTTAATTGTTCGCTTTGGCCTTTTAGCATCGAAACAATTGCAATGATTGCCGCTATGCCGATAATGACCCCAAGCATTGTCAGTATGGATCTTAATTTATGAGAGAAAATGGATTGAAAGGAGATTCGAATATGTTCAAGCATGGCTGATATCCCCTCTCTCATCTAATACCAATTCTCCATCCCTGATAAAAACCGTTCTGTCAGCTTTTCTGGCGACGTCCGGGTCATGGGTAATCATAATAATTGTCTTGCCTTCCTGATGCAGTTCAGAAAACAGCGACAAAATTTGTTCGCTTGATTTGGTATCAAGCGCCCCGGTCGGTTCATCAGCTAAAATAAACCTCGGCTGATTGACAAGGGCCCTCGCTATCGCCACCCGCTGCTTTTGCCCGCCGGACAGCTTCGGAGGCTTGTAGGCGACTCTGTCTTTTAAACCGACCTTTTCCAGCGCTTCATAGGCTCTTTGCCTTCTTTCTTTTTTCTTCACTTTATTATAGATCATGGGCAGTTCGACATTTTGCAACGCGGTGAGACGCGGCAGCAGATGAAAGGTTTGAAACACAAACCCGATTGATTCGTTGCGGATTTCGGCTAAGGCACCGTCTTTCCCTTTCAATATATCTATCTGGTCAAGCGTATAGGTTCCGGAGGTTGGCCTGTCCAAACAGCCTATGATATTCATTAACGTCGACTTTCCAGAACCGGAAGGCCCCATAATCGCCAGAAACTCACCAGCCTGGACAGTCAGATTGATATGTTTCAAGATTGGAACTTCTTCTTTTCCCAGCTTGTACGATTTCGAAATATTATTCAGTGTCAGCATTGACTGTAACCTGCTTTCCTTCCTTGACTGCGGGGTCAGGATAGATTACATAATCTTCCGGCGTCAGGCCGCTCTTGATTTCCACCATATCATTTTCATCAGTTTCCCCGATTTCAACAGGCTGTTTGACCGCTTTCTGCTTCTCATCAGCTTTCCACACGTACGGTTCGCCGTCATCCTGAATGACCATGTCAGACGGCAGCTTGATCTTATCCGCATCAGCCTCATCACTCATCACTTCGATGTTGACATGATAGCCGACTTCGAGACCTTTATGGCTATCTAATAAAATTGTGAAAGGATAGTTAGAGGATTGAGGGTTCATTTCTTCTTCAGCAAAACTTTCTGATTCCTCCCCCTCGCCTGCTCCTGCTGGAAGCTTGCCGATCGAGGTGACCTTTCCTTTCCACTCGCCTTCACCGCCTGTTTTCAGTGTGACTCTGACTTTGCTGCCTTTTTTGATTGTGTCCATTAACAGCTCATTGATTTGGCTTTTGACTAGATATTTGCCCGTCGAAACAATCTGGATATACGGACCTGCTGCCTGGTCACCTGTTGCTCCGTCAGCGATATCCTGATTGACGCTTTGAACGATCCCATCATGCTTGCTTGTAATGACATTGGAACCTTTGTTTTTCGTCAGGGCAGCCAGCTCTTTTTGATGCTGCTTCAGCTCAAGCTGGCTTGTTTTTAATTCGAAATTGGCCTGATCAAGCTCATCTTGAAGCTGGGATCTCTCTTCCTTTCCAGCCGATTTCAGCTGCTTTTCCGTTTCCGTTATTGTTTTTTGTAAACGGCCGATTTGCAGGTTGGTCATTTCAATTTGTAAATTGGCTTGCTCAACTTCGTCAGAATGATCCTCACCCTCATACTCAAAAAGTTTATCGCCCTTTTTGACCTGATCGCCTTCTTTGACGTATGTTTTTTTAATGTTGCCTTTTTCTGAATCTATGTATACTTTCTGCTGTTTCTCAGGTTCTACCTTTCCAGAAAACGTTTGTCCTGATTCTGATTCTCCTCCCATGTATACCGCTACCGATTCAGCATAGGGCTCCGATGATACGGCAATTTGGTTCATGTGGGTAAAAAAGTAAAAACCGCCGGCACCGATCCCAGCTAATACAAGCACACCGGCACATATCGCACCGCCAATAAGCCATTTTTTCTTCTTGGACACAACGATCTCCTCTTTCTGTAAACTATGTAATATTTTCGAAACATTCTAACCAATATTATCTATTAATTCAAAAAGACTTGCAATCTTTTTATTGAAATGATGGGATCAAATAGAAAAATTGTATTTTCACGGCCGAAAATAAAAAAATCCCGGCTCTGAACCGGGATTTTTCTTACACAGAAACAAGCGCTTTTTCATTTTTAATCAGATCATAGGTCAAGCATACAGGTTTATTTGTACGGGGATCAGTCACGATTTCGGCATCAATCTGAAATACCTGCTTCAAAATGTCCGGTGTCATGACCTCCAGTGCGGTGCCTTCCTTGATGACCGTGCCTTTTTTGAGCGCGATCATATAATGAGAAAAACGGGCTGCGTGGTTAAGATCATGAATGACCATTAAAATCGTCCGCCCCTGCTCTTTGTTAAGTCTGTCAAGCAGCTGAAGAATTTCAAGCTGGTGTGCGAGATCAAGATACGTTGTAGGTTCATCCAGCAGCAACAGTTCAGTCCCTTGTGCAAGCGCCATGGCAATCCACACGCGCTGACGCTGTCCGCCTGACAGTGCCTCAATCGGCCTTTCAGCGAATTCAGCCATGCCTGTTTCTTCAAGCGCCCATTTGATAATCCGGCGGTCTTCATCATTTAATCTGCCGAATCCTGACTGATGCGGAAACCTGCCGTACGATACCAATTCATACACCGTTAAACCGCTCGGCGCTTCAGGTGTCTGCGGCAGAATCGCCATATCTTTCGCAATGTCCTTTGTAGACATTTTATGAATCGCTTTGCCGTTTAAATAGACGGTCCCTGCATGTGAACGCATAATTCTGGACATTGTTTTTAATATCGTTGATTTCCCGCAGCCGTTCGGGCCGATTAAGGTGGTAATTTTCCCTTTAGGAATCGATATATTTAACTCTTCTACAATCACCCTGTCGCCATAACCGATTCCAAGCTGATCTGTTGATAATGAATTCATATTCGGCCCCCTCCTCTAATTCGCTTTCATCAATAAATAAATAAAGTAAGGCGCACCTAATACGGAAATGACAAGTCCAACCGGAATTTCTGACGGTGCCAATACATTTCTCGCCAGCGTATCTGCGAGCAAAAACAGAAATGCGCCGATGAAGGCGGAGACCGGTATCAGCGTCTGGTGACGGGGACCGGTAAGCCTTCTTGCCACGTGGGGCGCGATCAATCCGAGAAACGCAATGCCCCCTGCAGCTGCCACGCATGAAGCGGCAAGTGTGACCGCTGCCAGAAGAAGAATCCGTCTTTCCCTTTCCACAGCAGTGCCCAGCCCGGTCGCTAATTGGTCTCCAAGCTGTAAAATGTTCAAATAGCGTGCCTTATATAAAGTAAACGGAAGCAAGATCACAATCCAAGGGAGAATCGCCCAGATCATATTCCAGTTCGCCCCCCATATCGAGCCGGATATCCAAACCGCGGCTTGCATAAAATCATGAGGGTCCATCTTGAGCTGAAAAATCAGCAACAGGGCGTTAAATCCGGCATTCACACCAATACCGACTAAAATCAGCCGAATCGGGGTCACGCCTTTTTTCCAAGCCAGAAGATAAATGAGAAACGCGGCGAGGATCGCGCCCGCCAACGCACTGAACGGCAGCATAAATGTACCGAAAAAGCTGAGGTCTGAAGCTGACTCTTGAAAAAAGTAAATAAAAAGCACAACAGCAAGAGAGCCGCCGGCGTTAATTCCGAGAATACCGGGCTCAGCCAGATCATTTTGAGACACGCTTTGCAAAATGGCTCCAGCAACAGCGATTCCTGCCCCAACGAGCAAGGAAAGGATGATCCGGGGAAGCCTGAACTCAAATAAAACAAGCTCGTCACGCGCCGTTCCTTGGCCGAAAAAGACCTGAAGCGTTTTAAGCGGTGCAATTTTGATGACGCCCAAATTTAGACTGATAAAAAAGACCAGCACGATGAGCAGAAAGGTCACAGCCATCACAAAGAACGGCTTTTTCGTTTTTGTTTTCATTACAGCCCTCTCCTTTCACGGCGTGCCAAATAAAAGAAAAAGGGAACGCCGATTAGAGAAGTCAGTGCGCCGACAGGCGTTTCAAAGGGCGCATTTACGAGTCTTGCCGCAATGTCAGCAAACACAAGCAAAACAGCGCCGAGCACTGCCGAGCAAGGAATAATCCACCTATAATCTACACCGACCAAAAACCGGGTAATATGCGGAATGATCAGTCCGATAAATGCGATGGTGCCAGCTATGGAAACCGCAGCTCCCGTCAAAATCACAACGACAAGCATGCCAACCAGTTTTACCGCTGATATATATTGTCCAAGCCCTTTCGCCAGCTCATCACCGAGACTTAACACTGTCACAGACCGGGCGATGATAAACGCCAGCGTTAAACCGACAGCCCCTGCGAGAAGCAAAAGCTGGACACCTGACCATTTCACGCCCGCTACTCCGCCTGCGTACCAAAAACTGATATCCTGAGCGACATCAAAGCGGATTGCAATGGCGGTTGAAATGCCCGTAAAGAAATAAGTAACAGCCGTTCCCGCGAGAGCAAGTTTTACAGGCGTAAGTCCGCCCCTTGAAAACATGCCGATACCCATTACCGTCGATGCCCCCAGCCCCGCTCCTGCAAAGGACCATAGCACAAGCCCCATAGCAGAAAGTCCGGGGAAAAAGGCAAACGCAATCGAAACGGCAAACGCGGAGCCCGATGTAACGCCCATAATCGAAGGCTCTGCCAAAGGGTTTCTCGTCATCCCCTGCATGATCGCTCCCGACACTGCTAGCAATGCGCCGACAAGTGCAGCAGCAGCCGTTCTTGGCAGCCGAAGATCGTGTATAATTTGGTGGGACGTCTCTGTCGGCTGAAAATGAAAGATGGCGTCCCACACAGTGCGCAAATGAATATCCGCTGCACCGAGAGATATGGATAAAAGCGCGCCAAGGCATAGTAAGCATATCCCTGCAATAAGGACAATGACCGCGCCATATGACCTTGACGTCCATTGGATTTCTTCCGATGTGGTCTGTCTATTTTTCTTTTGACTCAACAGCCGTACTTCCTTTCCGATACTGATAATGATTATCAATTGCTGTTCCAGTATATCACTTTTTTCCGCTGATTTAATAGAGCGTTTTAAACAAAAATGAGAATATAATTGCAAAAATATCGTGTCAACTGGCTCTTGCGATGGTATAATCACATTGATAATGATTCTCTTTATCACCTATATTCCAGAAAGAAGGTATGAGATATGACCCATATCTATAAGAAACTCGGAGCCGCATTTTTTACCCTGCTATTAATTGCAGCGCTGGCAGCCTGCGGAAATAACTCAGAAAGCAAAGGCTCTTCCTCTGATTCAAAAGACGAAGAAACCATTACATACAAGGCTGAAAACGGAAATGTGAAAATTCCTAAACATCCTAAACGGGTGGTTGTCATGGCTGACGGCTACTACGGCTACTTCAAAACACTGGGCATCAACGTCGTCGGTGCGCCTGAGAATGTATTTAAAAACCCTTACTACAAAGGAAAAACCGATGGTGTCACAAACATCGGAGACGGCACGTCCGTTGAAAAAGTCATTGATTTGAATCCTGACTTGATTATTGTCTGGACAACGCAAGGCGCTGATATTAAAAAGCTTGAGAAAATCGCGCCGACTGTCGCGGTAAAATACGATAAGCTCGATAATATCGAACAGCTGAAAGAATTCGCAAAAATGACGGGAACTGAAGATAAAGCGGAAAAATGGCTGGCTGAGTGGGATAACAAAGTTGCGGCAGCTAAAACGAAAATCAAAAAAGCCGTCGGCGACAAAACAATTTCCATTATGCAAACGAATGGAAAAGACATTTACGTATTCGGTAAAGATTTTGGAAGAGGCGGAAGCATTATTTACAAAGATCTCGGCCTGCAGGCTACAAAGCTGACAAAAGAAAAAGCCATTGACCAGGGTCCTGGATATACAAGTATTTCATTAGAGAAGCTCCCTGACTTCGCCGGAGATTATATTTTCGCAGGACCATGGCAATCAGGCGGTGATGATGGCGGCGTTTTTGACAGCTCCATCTGGAAGAACCTAAGCGCCGTTAAAAATGACCATGTCTATAAGATTGACCCAATTGGCTTCTATTTTACAGACCCGATTTCATTAGAGGGCCAGCTGAAGTTTATTACGGAAAGCTTAACAAAATAAACAAAAGAGCCGCCTGCCTGCGGCTCTTTTTCCATCCATTAAAAGGAGCGGCTCATTTTAAACCATATCGGATATTTTCTTGCGCAATTCATATTTAGCTGCATAATCATCGCGATCAGTTTTTTTAACAGGCTCTATATCGGAAAAACTTTTTATCATGTGCTCTTGGTATTCATCATAGTGTTAGTCGTGTTTAGTTTCCTGGAGAGACTGAAAAAACGGTTTTTGCATATGCGATTATCCGCAAAGGTTTTTCTCTTTATTTCAGCTTTCCTGTCAGCTATTTTAACGATCGGATTACTAACAGGAGAAATTGTATTTCGATAAAAAAGACACCTGAAAATCAGGTGTCTTTTGTTTATGCTTGTTTTTCTTTCTGGAACTTTTTAACCACAAATGGATAAACGATCAACCCGACAAAGAATAAACCGATGCCGAGAATAAATGTCGTTAAATCCGCTGTGCCTGTTACAATCACAAACAATGAGTATGCGCACGCTAAAATCGCAATCAATCCGTCTTTTACGCGGGAGCCTTTTAGCTGGTCATATGTTTCACCTTTGATGACAAGCTTCAAGCTGTAAATCGCTGATACCAAATACGGAATTAAATACGCAAGTGTTGCCGCTGTCGTTAAAAACGTAAATGCGTCACTTATTGTCCGGGAAATAACAGAGAAAATGAAGACCTGTGACATCACATTTGTAATAATCAGCGCATTAATCGGACTTCCTTTTTTATTCGTTTTCGCAAAGAATGCCGGAAAATCTCCTGCTTTAGCAGCTTGGTAAGGAACCTCAGAGCCAAGCAAAATCCAGCCCAGCATCGTTCCGAATAAGCAAAGAATCGCCAATAGGGCCATGATCACGCTTCCCGCGTTCCCGACAATCGCATACAGCACATCAACGAACGGTTTTTCAGAGCCGACAAGCTTATCATGCGGCAGAACGCCCATCGTAATTAAAGTCACAATTATATAAATGCTCAATGCAATCAGCAATCCGGTAATTGTCGCACGTTTTACATCACGCTGAGAACGCGCGCGTCCGGACAGGATAACCGCTGATTCAATTCCGACAAACGCCCAAAGAGTAGAAATTGCGGCGTTGTGAACCTGGCCGCCAATTCCGATGCTTGTGCCGTTTTCGCCTTGAATTGGAAAATAAAAATGATCGAATAATGTCGTTTGAAATACAAACAATCCGGCAACGATAAAGAAGACAAAACCTAATACTTTCGAAAACGTTGTGATAAAGTTTAATTTACTTGCACCGTTAATGCTTGCAACAAGAATCGTGTGCGTTCCCCATAACAAAATTGTACATACAGCAAACGTCAGCAATTGGCCGAGTGTCACCTCTTGCCCGCCGATTGAAAACATTTCACGTTTATCAACCAAGACCGGGAAGAACGAAGTCAAGTAACCGGCAAGACTTGTAATAATCGCCACGTTACTGATCCAGCTCGCCACCCAGTAGCCCCACACCATTGTGAATCCGGCAGCGTTCCCTTTCTTCGGATCAGAAAACAGCGCTCTCGCATAACTTTGCGGTCCCGCTGTCAGCTCAGGCTTGCGAATGGACAAGTGCCCGAAGACAAGCGCAATCATTAGCACGCCGGCACCTGTCAAAAGCCAGGCGGACGTAGCGCCAAGCGGACTTGCGATCGTAGCAAGCGAACTCGGCAGGGAGAAAATTCCTGATCCAACCATATTTCCAACGACAAACGCCGTTAATAACCAAAAACCCCATTTTTTCGTCTGTTCCATTCCAGTACCTCCAATGATTCTTTGTACGGACCAGACCCCGAGATCATATAAAACGCAAAAAAAGCCTGAACAAAAGTCCATGCTTAAAGAAACACACACCCTTGATCTCCGGATAGCCCTCCGCGAAAAAGCACGCGGCAGTCCTGCACTTATTCAGATACAGTCCCAGCATAGAGAAGGATCGGCTTTCTCCACACTTCGGCGCTGATGCCTTTTACACATGTTTAACAGCTCCTGTCAGCCTAGCATGTGTGACTCATCATCCGCGCAACCTCTACCTCACTGAGAAAGAGTGAGGATTTAAATATTCAGTTACTCCCAGAAGGTTATCAAAGAAAGGATGATTTGTCAAAGGGAACAGATGGAAAATACGGATAGAGACAAGCCCTATCCGCACTGTGGTTTATCGATTATTTTTCTTTTTTTGCACAGCTTCTTGAAGCGGATCATCTTTTAGAGCTGAACCGGCATCTTCAAGAGCTCCCTGGATTACGTTTTTTTCTTTATCAGAACGTTTTCCTTTATCTTTATTAAAGAAACCCATTCGTATCACCTCTTTATAGAAAATAGGTACATGTTTAAGATGCCTTTTTCCTTGAGAAATTATGCGGGAAATTTTTTATCGTACAAAGTCCTGTTGATCAAACATACATTCTCTTGATATATTTGTAATTCAGAGATTTTTTGCAAAAGATAAAAGGAGAAGCGGGAAATGACAGGAAAAACACACATCATGGGAGGCATCGCTTCTTGTACGGCAGTGGCTTATTATTATGGATTTGATCCAGTGCTTATGGCTACGTCAGGCGCGGTTGGGGCATTGATACCCGATATCTGCCACACGCAAAGCAAAATCGGGAGAAGATTTCCTATTTTATCGAAAGTGGTCAGCTCCGTTTTTGGCCACCGAACCTTTACGCACAGCCTGCTGTTTCTGCTCATCATGTTTTTTATCACAGGCACATATATTCCAGATAAAAACATATCAACCGGACTGATGATCGGAATGGCGAGCCATTTGATTCTTGACGCTTGGACGGTGAACGGAATCAAATTATTATTCCCTTCAACGATCCGCGTGCGGCTCCCACTATATATGAAGACAGGCAGTTTTTCCGAGCAGCTCGTGTTAGCCGGGCTGACAATTGCTTCATGTTACTACTTTTATATGCTGTTTCATGGACGCATGTTTTAAACGTGAGTGCTGACACTTGTCTGAACGGGCTGTTTTTAGTAGGTTTTACATAAGAAGCATTTCATGCAGATGATCAAGAAAACGTGAGGAGTCATATTAATGAAAGGAACCTTTTTTCACAATCAGCGGTTTTTATGTATTTCGATCGTATTCATGTGGATCAAAACGTATGCGATCTATAAACTCGGCTTTGATTTGCAGATCGATTCTCTGTTGGAGGAGCTGATGTTGCTGATCAACCCGCTCAGCTTTATCCTTCCTTTATTCGGGATCGGCCTGCTTCTGAAAGAAAATAAGCAGCGGGTCTTTTTGCTGATTGCCAATTTGGTTCTGACTGTAATCTTGATTTCCAACACGATTTTTTACGGCTTTTATATCGATTTTATTACCATCCCGGTTTTGTTTCAGGCCAGTAACATGAGCGATATGGGCAGCAGTGTAAAAGAACTGTTCAACCCTCTGTTTATCGCCCTGTTTGCAGATTTGGTTTTTCTTCTGCTGCTTGCCCGAAAAGAGAAACACTCGCAGACAAAAGCCGCATCCCGCACGGTCAAACGGTACTATGCAGCTTCCTGCGGCATGATTTTATGCACCCTGGCACTTGCAGAAGTACAGCAGCCGAGGCTTTTGGCACATTCCTTTGACCGGGAAATGCTCGTCAAAAGCATCGGTCTGTTTCAATTTCATATCTACGATACGATATCTCAGACTGTGAATATAAGCGCGAAAGCATTTGCAGATGAAGACAGCATGACTGCCATTAAAAACTACACAGAGGCTGATTACAGCAAGCCTGACCAAAGCAAGTTCGGGCTGGCAAAGGGGCGCAACGTCATCTTTGTGACGCTTGAATCGACCCAAAGCTTTGTTCTGAATGAAAAGGTAAATGGAAAAGAAATTACCCCGTTTATGAATGATTTCATCAAAAAAAGCTATTACTTTGATCATTTCTATCAGCAAACCGAACAAGGCAAAACATCTGATTCAGAATTCATCGTCGCTAACTCGCTGTATCCTTCCCTTAGCGGCGCCGTCTTTTTCACGAAAAGCGACCATCAATTTCATACGATGTACAAATCGCTGAAACAACATGATTATTATTCAGCCGTCTTTCACGCCAATCATAAAACATTTTGGAACCGAAATGTGATGTACGATACATTTGGGATTGACCGCTTTTTTGATGTTGATGACTTCCATGTCACTCCCGGAACATCAACAAGCTGGGGCTTAAAGGATAAGGAATTTTTAGAGCAGTCAGCCGGAAAGCTGAAAAGCCTGCCGCAGCCGTTCTACAGCAGTTTCATCACATTAACGAATCATTTTCCGTTTGAGATTGATGAAAAGGATCAGCTGATTGATGAATACGATTCAAGCAGCGACCTGCTAAACCGTTATGTGACAACGGTTCGCTATGAAGATGAGGCATTGAAGCATTTTATCAAAAAACTGAAGAACGAGGGCTTATACGAAAATTCGATGATCGTGTTTATGGGAGATCATTACGGGATTTCAGAAGCCCATAACGATGCGATGGCTGAGTTTTTAGGGAAAGATGAAATCACGCCGTATGACAACGTTCAGCTCCAACGGGTACCGTTTATTATACATATCCCGGGAATTACCGATCAAAAGCCGGAAACCATCTCTGACGCCGGAGGGCAGGTCGACGTCAGGCCGACACTGATGCATTTGCTAGGCATTGAAACAAAGGGCGATATTCAATTCGGCAACGATTTGCTGTCAGATGACCGCACCCCATTCGCCGTGCTGAGAAACGGCAGTTTTATAACGAACGACTATGTATACACGAAAAACACGTGCTACAGCCAAAAAACAGGTGAAGCGCTGGAAGATCAGAATGCGTGCCTCCCTTATAAGGAGAAAGCAAACGAAGAGCTGTCTTTCTCTGATAAAATCTTAAACGGCGACCTGCTCCGTTTTTATGAATAAAAAATCCCTCTGTACAGAGGGATTTTTTACGTTTCAAACATTACTTTACCGGTCAGCTTTGTGTGATAGCCGTTTAAATGGGACAGATTCGCCTTGTATTCCTCAGAATTCAAGATCTCCTTCACAGCCTTCAGCAACTGCTCATGTTTTTTCAAAACGACGATATCATATTGTTCGTCGATAAGCGGGATAAAATCAACACTGCCCATATGTGCCGCGTGCTGCGCCCCGATTCCTGCGTCAGCCTGTCCGCTTGAGACTTGTGAAGCGACAGCGTAATGATCGGTCACGATTTCGCCGTATCCCTTTACATCAGCCGGATTCACACCAAGCAAGCCAAGCTGTTCATTAAGGAGCACCCTTGCGCCCGAACCCTTTTCCCTGTTGATAATCCGGATATCGGTCCTTTTCAAGTCTTCCCAGCCTTGAATGTTTTTCGGATTCCCTTTTTGAACATACAGTCCTGCTTTGCGGAGAACGACATTGATCAGACAAAACGGTTCACCTGACAAAATCCGTTTCACATAAGGCGCGTTATACTGGCCGGTTTCTGCATCGTACAAATGGAGGCTGACAATGTCACACTTTCCTTGATACATATCAATCAGGCTGTTTAAGCTTCCTTTGTATTTGCGGAGCGGCGTCTCCTGAATGGCATTCTCCAAATGCTTACTGAGCATATCCATCGAAATGTCCTGTCCGCTGATCATGACATTCGGTCTGCCATCCGGCTCAGCCTCCTGCCTCTGTTTCGGTACTTCGGCTGCAGCAATAGGCTGAGACATTCTCATATTCGTCTTATATTGCTTTAGGTCTTCTTCATCCACACGCATCTGCCTTCCGACACGGTAAGCAGGCAGCACGCCTTTTTTAATCAAATCATAAACGGTCAGCTTTGATACCTTCAGCAGACCTGCAACTTCTTCTATCGTATAGGAAGAGGTTTCATTCATCATCATCACTCTCCTATTTTATTATACCTTTTCGTCGAATGTAAAAAAACCCACATAAACCAAACATAATCAGTTATAATTAGTTATATCTAATGATAAGGGGTGCAATCATGTTTAAGAAGTATTCTATTTTAATCGCAGCCTTAACCGCTTTTCTGCTTGCAGCAGGCTGTTCTTCAAACCAGTCTTCAACGGACAGCGAGAAAAAAGTTACGTTAACCATCTCAGCTGCCGCCAGTGTACAGGATGCACTTGAGGAAATCCAAAAGAATTACGAAAAAGAACACCAAAACATTACAATCCAAGATAACTATGGCTCATCCGGCGCCTTGCAAAAACAGATTTCACAAGGAGCAGGAGCTGACCTGTTCTTCTCAGCTGCTGAGGATAAATTTCAAAAGCTGGTGGATGATGGGGATATCGCCAAAAAAGACAGCACTGATTTAGTAGGCAATGAAATTGTGCTGGTCGTGCCGAAAAACGGTGATTCGCCTGTGACTCGCTTCAGCAATCTGGCTGATTCAGAAAAAATCGCCCTCGGAACGCCGGAATCCGTGCCGGCAGGAGCTTACGGGAAAGAATCACTGACAAAGCTGTCTCTATGGGACAAAGTGAAGGATAAGATCGTTTACGGAAAAGACGTTCGCCAAGTTCTTTCTTATGTTGAAACAGGCAATGTAGACGCAGGCGTTGTTTATAAAACGGACGCTCTGATCTCAAAAAAGGTCAAAATCATTGACGAGGCAAAAGCAGATACACACAGCCCGATTGTCTATCCGTTAGGAATTGTAAAAGATACAAAACACCGTAAGGAAGCGAAGGAATTTTACGAGTACCTGCAATCTGATGAAGCAATGAAAGTATTTGAGAAATATGGTTTTACTGCTGAGTAGCATAAGCGCTTCAGATTTTTTCACACCTGTTTTGCTTTCCTTTCAGGTGGCGGCAGTTGCCGGAATTGTTGTCATTATTCTCGGAACACTGGCTGGAGCATGGATGTCGCGGGCATCATTTTTCGGAAAAACGGCGCTCGAAACATTTTTTATGCTTCCGCTCGTTCTTCCGCCTACTGTTGTCGGTTTTATTTTGATCGTCATTTTCGGAAAGCACAGTTTCATCGGTCAAGCCATCGAGTGGGTCTTTCAGCAGCCTGTCATTTTCACCTGGTGGGCCGCTGTGATCGCCTCAGCGGTTGTAGCCTTTCCGCTTATGTATCAATCCGCCAAAACCGGATTTGCTGACATTGATCCCGATATACAGGGCGCGGCAATGCTAGACGGCGCAAGCAGATGGAAGGTATTTATCCATATTTCAGTCCCGCTCGCCTATCCTTCATTGCTGACCGGAAGCATCCTCAGCCTTGCGCGGGCGCTCGGAGAATTTGGCGCAACACTCATGTTTGCAGGGAACATCCCCGGTGTTACGCAAACACTGCCGACGGCCATTTATGTGGCATTGGATTCCGGCAACAATACCCTTGCCTGGGCGTGGGTCGTCTGTATTGTTGTCATTTCCTTTTTGATGCTGTTTTTCATTCAACAGAAAAAAACACACTAAAAAAACTCCCCGTGACGGGGAGTTTTTCATTAAAACAGGAGCTCATCGGGATTTGGGCCGACACGCTCATCTTTGTTTAACGCGTCAATTTTGTCCATGTCTTCTTGAGACAATTCGAAATCGAAAATATCAGCGTTTTCGATGATACGGTGTTCTTTAATGGATTTTGGAATTGTTACAACTTCATGCTGCAGATCCCAGCGCAAAATCACTTGAGCCACAGATTTATTGTGTTTTTCAGCAATCTGTGTCAGTACTTCGTTATCCAAAAGCTGTCCCTGCATGAGCGGAGACCACGCTTCCAACTGGATGCCTTGCTCTTTACAGTAATCTCTTAATTCTTTTTGCGTCAAACGAGGGTGAAATTCAACTTGGTTCACCATCGGTTTGATTTCAGCATCTTTCAACAGCTCTTCTAAATGATGAACTTGGAAGTTGCTGACGCCGATCGCGCGGATTTTGCCGTCTTTGTACAGCTTTTCAAGCGCGCGCCATGTATCTTTATATTTATCCTTGCCAGGCCAGTGGATCAAATATAGATCTAAGTAATCAAGCTGAAGTCTTTCCAAGCTTTTTTCAAAGGCAGCAAGCGTTGTTTCGTAGCCTTGATCTTCATTCCATACTTTTGATGTGATGAAGAGCTCTTCTCTTGCCACACCGGATTCTTTAATTCCGATGCCAACGCCTTCTTCATTTTTGTAGATCGCTGCTGTATCAATGCTGCGGTAGCCGTTTTTAATTGCCGCTTTCACTGATTCAGTCGCTTCACTTCCATTTTCTACTTTAAAAACACCCAGACCGAACCAAGGCATTTCCACTCCGTTATGTAACTTTACAGTATCTTTTAAACTTGTTGGCACTTGAACATCCACCCTTTCACTGAAATGTAAGCGTCTATATTATCTCACATTCCTCTCAGCCGATACCAATAATACGCTTAAGACCCTCTTTTTGCTTCTTTTTTCACAGCACAGGCAAATCCAAACACTATTTTTTTCCTATTTTAACAATATTGAGATTATCGATACATTGAGCAGGGTATGCGTTTAGTGTAACCAAATGAAAACAAAGGAGGAAACAACTTGAAACATATTCGTATCCCAATGACACTTGCGCTTGGTGCCGCTTTGACAATTGCCCCTTTGTCCTTTGCTTCCGCTGAAGAAAATCCTGCTCCGAAGATCTCACAGACAGCAACTGCCGGAACAACTGCCGCTGATGTAGGTTTAAACGTCAACCTGGATGTGCTTGGAATTGCCAACCAGATCGCTGATGCCATCAAATCCTCACAGAACCGGGATGGATTTGTGAAAAACCTCATGGAGTCTTCCTTCTACGCATCCGGCCAAAAATATAACGTCATGGTATTTAATTTAAGCCAGGAGTATGAAGATCACTTGAACGGTGTGCAATTTTACGGTTCAGCCGTTTACGACGGCATTACGTACGGCATTTGGGTATTTGAAGACGGAACCTTTACAAACAAAGGTGATGGCGGCTGGATCAACTGGGCCTTCAGAGGCTGGTTCGACCGGGATGGCAGCACTGTCGAATTCCATCGCCCTTAATATAGAAAAAAGCTGGCGTTAGACGCCAGCTTTTTTGCTGTATTTATTCGCCGCCTTCAAGCATGGCGGCTTCCACATCATTAATGTATTGGCGAAGCTCATGGGAGATGTCCCGGGAAATTTCCCGCTCCTCGAAGAGCGTTTGAATTTCATTTCTGATCGCCTGCACAGCCTTCAGCTTCACTTCCAGCTTCTGATTTTCAAAATGAGCGCTTGATTTCAGCTCGTGATGGCTGTGCTCCAGCCTGAAAATTAATTGTTTATAAAACGTAATGACAGATAAAAACACTTCTTTATGTTCTTCCGTCTTATGTTTTTCCAAGTATTCTATCGCTGCTTTTGCTGTTTTCACTCTCGTTGCCCGTATCAATCCCGCTTCATTTAAAATCGACATCTCCGGCTTTTTATGTTCACCGAAGAAAATCCAATACATCAGCCGCTTGAGCCTTGTTTTTGATAATCCGACTTTAAATGGGTTGCCATACAAAATTTCTAATTCGTTAAACCGTTCTTGCAGCACATTTGCCGTTTCTTCTGGGATATCTCCCCGCTCCAGCATTTTTACCAGTGCCTCTTGCTCAGCGTTAACCCCTTGCGCACGGACTTTTCGCTCTTGCTTTTTGATCCGATTAGATGATGTATACTGCTGAAAACGAAGATTTTTCATTTTCTCATTGTATTCAGCTATAACCGCAAGAGAGGCTGTTTTGTTTGTATCGTTCATGCCCTCTTTAATCGTTCGGAGAGCTGTTTTAATCAATTTGCGTCTTGCCGTCAGCAGCTTTTCATTTCGTTTCTCATCCTCTTCTTCTTTTTCAGTCAGAAGCGGGAGTACAACAGTGGCAATGACAAGTGTGCATAAAATGACGCCGGCTGCTAAAAAGAGAATCAGATTTCTTTCCGGGAACGGTGTGCCGTCCTCCAGAAAATACGGAATGGAGAAAGAACCCGCAAGCGTTACAGCTCCGCGCACACCGGAAATCGAAAGTAACAGCGTTGAACGAAGACCCGGTTTATAGATGTTCTGATCCCTATTAAAGAACCATTTGCCATTCCAGAAGAACAGCACCCACAGAAATCTGAGAAGCATTAACGTAAATGTGATCACAAGGATATAGCTGATCACCTTCAAGTTGCTGATTGCGGTGTCGTTAAAGATGACAGAAATGACGTCCGGAATCTGCGTCCCGAGAATAACGAAGACAAGACCGTTCAAAATAAATAAAATAATGTTCCACGTACTCGAGGAGACGATTTGCAGTTTGACCATCGTTGATTCCAGACGATCCTGTTCAACCGCATGGGTAATGCCTCCCGCTACAACGGCTAAAATGCCGGAAACGCCGATTTCTTCCGCTGCCAAATAAATCACAAACGGCGTCAGAATTTGAATCAGCATATGCATCGTGACATCCTGCATACCAAGGCGGCGCAAGAATAGGCGAAAACGAATAATCAAAAACGAAATGACAACCCCGCACAGCAATCCCCCGAGAGAAATAAATACAAAGCTGACAGCCGCTTGTGCTAATGAAAATGCACCGGTCACTGCAGCTGCAATCGCAAACTTGAAGGCCACCAGACCTGATGCGTCATTCATCAGCCCTTCCCCTTCAAGCAATCGAAGAATCCCTTTTGGCATTTTCACTCTTCCTGATAATGCGCTGACAGCGACAACATCAGTCGGTGAAAGAATGGCCGCAAGTCCAAAAGCCGCTGCCAGCGGAATATCAGGAATCATCCAGTGAATCGTGTAGCCTCCTACAATCACAGTCGCAAATACAAGGCCGAGTGCTAGCAATAAAATTGGAGCTCGTAAATTCCAAAGCTCTGCCCGCGGCGTTCTCTTCCCATCATTAAATAGAAGAGGCGCAATAAACAAAACAAAAAACAATTCGGTGCTTAATTCAAAATGAAGCCCCTGTGGAAATGAGGCCGCAAGAATCCCTAGCGCCACCTGAATAAGAGGCACTGGAATAAATGGAATAAACCGGTTCACGATATTGGATATCGCAATAATCGTTAATAAAACGAGAACAACTAAAAATATGTCCAAATGCATGACCTCCTTCGTCTGTTGTGTTTCGTGCATGATGACTCGATGTCTGATTGTCTATAAGAGGCTGAGGATAGGATGGCCTTGCATCCATTATGTGATTTCGCAGGAGTTCTCTCCACACTTGTCTTCTTTTATAGTACCCTTTTTAGGGTATTATTTCTCATGAAATGCTCATAGTGAACTTTTTTGCAGCAGAGCAAATTCTAGAAAAAAAGAGACAGGGAGTTATTCCCTGTCTCTCATCTTTCTTTATCAATCATGAAAATTTGTGCCGTCAGTCGTTGCTTTAATGATGCCTGCGCGGATGACAAAATCACCGAAGTGCTCGCCTTCCTCACGTTCTTTCGCATAACGGGAAAGAAGGTCGCGCAGCTCGCTTAAAATGTCTTCTTCACCGATGTTTTCACGGTACATTTTGCTTAAACGGCTTCCGTCAAATGCAGCGCCAAGATACATATTATATTTGCCCGGCGCCTTTCCGATAAATCCGATCTCACCAAGTGCATGGCGTGCACAGCCGTTAGGGCAGCCTGTCATGCGAATGGTGATTTCCTGATCACGAAGGCCGTTTTCGTCAATAATCTCTTCAACCTTATCTAAAAGGGTCGGCAAATAACGTTCTGCTTCAGCCATTGCCAATCCGCAGGTCGGAAGAGCGACGCACGCCATAGAGCTGCGGCGGAGCGCTGAATGATGCTTGCCATCAGTGAGTCCGTATTGCTCGATTAACGCACTAATTTCATCTTTTTTATCGCTTGAAACGTTCGCAATAATCAAGTTCTGATTGGATGTCAGACGAAACTCGCCTGTATGAACCTTGGCGATTTCCCGCAAGCCTGTCATCAGCTTATAATCATCGTAATCCGTTACACGGCCGCCTTCGACAAACAGTGTAAAATGCCATTTATCCTCAATGCCTTCCACCCAGCCGTAACGGTCGCCGTTATGGTCGAAGTGATATGGCTTCGCTTCTTCCAAGCTCCAGCCAAGACGGTTTTCCAATTCTTCTATTACGGTTTCTAAACCGAGGCGATCAACCGTGTATTTGAACCGCGCATTTTTGCGGACAGAACGGTTTCCGTAATCGCGCTGAATCGTAATCGTTTTTTCAGCAACGTCATACATTTGCTCAGGACGGCAGAACCCAATCACCTTGGCTAATTGGGGATATGTCGCTGTGTCACCGTGCGTCATTCCCATACCGCCGCCGATCGCCACGTTAAAACCAATCAGTTTGCCCTCTTCAACAATCGCAATGAATCCCAGATCTTGTGAAAAGACGTCAATATCATTAGATGGCGGAACTGCAATACCGATTTTAAATTTCCGCGGCAGATAGAGCGGTCCGTACATTGGCTCAACTTCTTCCTCAGGCGTGCCGGCCACTCTTTCCTCATCTAGCCAAATTTCATGATATGCTCTCGTCCGCGGCAGCAGATCATCACTTAATGTTTTAGACCACTCGTATACCTCAGAGTGGATTTCAGACTGATAAGGATTCGATGCGCACATGACGTTGCGGTTTACGTCTCCGCAGGCTGCGATCGTATCCAAAAGAGCTGAGTGGATCGTCTGAATGGTTTTCTTCATGTTCCATTTCAGAATCCCATGCATTTGGAACGTTTCACGTGTCGTCAGTTTTAATGTGCCGTTCCCGTATTTCTGAGAAAGGTCATCCATGACAAGCCATTGCTCAGGCGTTGAAACGCCTCCTGGCATACGCACGCGCAGCATAAACTGATATGCAGGCTCCAGCTTTTGCTTTTGGCGTTCGTTGCGGAGGTCACGGTCATCCTGCAAATAACTGCCGTGGTGTTTCATCAGGCGGTTGTCATCATCCGGAATTCCGGCACTGATCCGATCCAGCATGACTTCTTTCAGTGTGCCGCGCAAATAATCACTTTCTCTTTTAATGCGTTCAACATCACTTGGAGAGCCGTCCGGTGCTTTTAAGATTTTGGTCACCATGTTGAAAAACTCCTTTCAAGTCAAATCAATATACATCACGCTGATAGCGTTTTTGCTGCTGCATATCGGCAAGATAAGCTTCCGCTTCATCGCGGCTCATATTGCCTTCTTTCTCGATAATTTCAACCAATGTGTTATGGACGTCATGCGCCATGTGCTTTTCATCGCCGCAAATGTAAACAACCGCGCCTTCTCGAAGCCATTCGAACAATTCTGCGCTCTGCTCAAGCATGCGATGCTGCACATATACTTTTTCTTCCGTATCACGTGAGAACGCCACATCCATTTTTGTCAGCACACCGTCTTTGAGCCAATTTTGCCACTCTGTCTGGTAAAGGAAATCTGTCACAAAGTGCTGATCGCCAAAGAACATCCATGCTTTTCCTTCCGCTCCCGTCTCCTCACGCTCCTGCATAAAGGAACGGAACGGAGCAACGCCTGTCCCAGGGCCGACCATGATAATCGGTGTTTCAGGATCTTTCGGAAGCTTAAAGTTTTGATTATGCTGGACATAAACCGGCAGTGTATCTCCCGGCTGCAGACGCTCCGCGCATAAAATTGAGCAGACGCCTTTTCGTTCACGGCCATGCGCATCGTAGCGGACTGCACCGATCGTTAAATGCACTTCATCCGGATTAGCTGATAAACTGCTCGCAATCGAATAGAGGCGGGCCGGCATTTTTCGCAGAATCGAAACAAACTCCTGCGCCGATACACTGAACGGGCCATAATCACGAACGAGATCAAGCAAATCGCGCCCTTCAAGATACGCTTTTACATTATCCTCATTTCCTGGGGCTAAAAGCTCTCTAAGCTCATCGCTCCCAGACAGCTGGGCTGCCTGTTCAAGAAGCGGTTTTGTGAGAACGGTAATCTCATAGTGAGAAATCAGCGCTTCTTTCAGCGGGCGGACATCACCTTGCTTATTAAGCGTCACAATTTCTTCGGGGTCCCAATTCATTTCCTTAAGCAGCATCTCGACAAGCTCCGGATCGTTTTCCGGATAGACGCCGAGGCTGTCACCAGGCTCATAAGTCAGGCCAGATCCTTCAAGAGACAGCTCCACATGGCGTGTTTCTTTATTTGATCCGCGGCCGTTCAAATTTAAATTTTCTAACACTTCAGCCCGAAACGGGTTTGTTCTTGAATACGCAGATTCAACTGTTTGAGGCACTGCTGCCGGCGCAGGCGCGGCACTTCCGCCCTCAGCTTCACTTAAGCCATCAAAAACGCTTTCCAGCCATTCAGCTGCCGGCTCATCATAGTCAAGATCGCAATCAACGCGCGGAGAAATCCGTTTTCCGCCGAGTTCTTCTAAGCGCTGATCAAATTCTTTCCCTGTCTGGCAGAAAAACTCGTACGAGCTGTCACCAAGCGCCAAAACAGAAAAACGAAGATCTTCAAGCTTAGGCGCCCGTCTACCATGCAGAAATTCGTGAAACGACAGTGCGTTATCTGGCGGATCGCCTTCACCGTGCGTACTGACGACGATCAAAAGATTGTTTACTTTCTTCAGCTGATTCGGCTTAAAATCGCTCATGGATGAGACGGTTACTTGAAAACCGCGCTGCTCAAGCTGCTTGCCGGCATTTTCTGCAAGACCCTGTGCGTTCCCCGTCTGTGAACCGTAAAGAACGGTCACTTCTTTTGAAACGGCTGGTGCCGCCACTTCCGCAGACACAGCAGCCCCCGGCGCCTCCGCTGTTTCTTGGGCGGAAACAGATTGCGCGGATAAATATCCGCTCAGCCAGATTTTCTGAGATTCGGTCAAGGTTGGCAGAAGGCTGTTAAGGAGCTCTGCCTGCTCCTGATTAAACGGACTGTTCATTACCTGAAGTTGCAACGTATTCCACCTCACAAAGTTATAAACTGATCGAAAATTGCATCTAATTGAACTTTACCGGAATACTAGGCTTAAGTAAAATATATTTACATGATGATAACTATTAGGAATCCTAATGATAAACCCGCTTTGTTTCATTATAAATAGAAAAAGAGAAGGACTCCCTTCTCTTCATTCAGCATTCTGATATAAGTGGGGCGGCACAGCTGTTACAAACGGACTGGCTTCACCTGTATAAAATACCGTCAGCATATGCATTGCTCGGGTGCAGGCAGTGTATAACAGCCTGCGGTCGTGCTCTGTTTGATAATGTTCTTCTGATGCATCATAGACAAGCACTGCGTCAAACTCAATTCCCTTCGCTAAATATACTGGAATGACACAAACTCCCTTTTGGAATGTTTGATTTTCTTTATGAATCAGACGAACATCTATATATTCGCTCATGTGAGCGTGCGCCTGTATGCATTGCTGCGCAGTCTTGCAAATGACGGCTATCGTTTCGTGCCCTTGCTTCTTGAGACGGTCAATTTCTTTCGTGAGTTTTTGACAAAGGTCCTCATGTCCTTCGGTTTTGAAAACGAGAGGCATTTCCCCGTTTCTGTTAAAAGGCTCAATATCGGCTCCGTCCTGAAGCATCGCTTTTGTTAACTCGACAATCTGCTTTGTCGATCTGTACGTTCTCTTTAAACGAACATATTCAGCCGGGTCACCTTCAAAGCACGCATCCATACGCTTTACGCCATGTATGGCGTGGGCGTAGATGGACTGATTGATATCACCGAGCACCGTCATGCTGGCAGATGGAAAAATACTTCTCATGTAAGCCATCTGAAACGGTGAATAGTCCTGAGCTTCGTCGATAAAAAGATGTTTGATCTTCGTATTTTTCTTTCTGCCTTCAATCAGATCCTGCATATAAAGAAACGGTGCCGCATCCTCATAGAGCAATTTATTTTCCGCGAATGCCGATCGGGTCAGCTCTCCTATCGCTGCCGTCTCCTCATGCTGACATTTCCCTCCCCAGCCAGAAAACAATTGCAGATACAGCTGTGTAACATCAAGAAACGCAAGGAGTCTGACCGCCTGTTTGAGCGGTTTGAAGACCTTTTTCACAATGATGGCGGCAAGCAGCTGTTGCTCTCTTTGATAATCGTTAAAAGTACTCTCACTGAACTGTTTCCTTTCCTGCAGTTTTTTGTACACGTCCAAGTAATCCTCTTTGTCGAGCAGCTCAGCTTCCTGAACGACCCAATCCTTACGCCGTTCCTTTTTCTCAAGCTTGTTCAGCTCACTCAGCAGCCACCTCGCCGTTAGCTCCATTCGGTTTGGAATGGACTGGCCTTGATCCAGTGAGTAAAAATAGGATTGAATCTGTTCCTTTGTGATCAGTTTTTGCCCGCGGAAGATGATATTTTTAAAAATCATCCCTTCAGACGACAGCCGGCTGACGTATTCATCAATGAATTGCTGAAAAGATAAGCCCGCCTTCCATGTAATTCCCGCAAGCCTTGAAGGAAAACCGTCATCCTTTGTTTCGGTCAGACAATATTCAAGCTGGTCAAAGGGGCTTTCACATTGAAACTTGCGGCCAAGCCGATGCTCGATATATTCCTGAAACGTCGCCTGCTCCATATTCTCTTCTCCTAACTCAGGCAAAACAGAGGAGACATAGCTGTTAAATAAGAAGTTAGGAGAAAATAAAACGATTTGTCCGGCATCAATGACGCCGCGGTGCCTGTATAACAAATAAGCGACACGCTGAAGCGCTGCCGATGTTTTTCCGCTCCCGGCCGCTCCCTGCACGATCAGGAATTTGCTTTTTTCATTACGGATAATCTGATTTTGTTCTTTCTGAATCGTAGACACGATGTTTTTCATTTGAGTATCAGACTGATGGCTTAATACCTCTTGCAGCATTTCATCGCCAATCGTCATATCAGTATTAAACATCGCCTTAAGAGCGCCGTTTTTAATGATAAACTGGCGTTTCAGCACCATTTCCCCTTCTATCGTTTCGCCGGGCACTTCGTACTCCGCTTTTCCTGGGGAATAATTGTAGTACATACTTGATATTGGCGCCCTCCAGTCATAGATTAGAAATTGTTCCTCCTTCTCATCCATACAAGAAGCTAAACCGATATAAATTCGCTCTGCCCGCTCCTCGCCGTTTTCAATAAAATCAATCCGCCCAAAATAAGGCGATGCTTTTAATCGATGAATTCGTTTGAGCTGCTGATCCATACGCCGATGATTCCGTTCCCGATCAGACAGCAGCTCTGCCTGCTGCTTAATGCTTGCCATCGTTTCAACCGCTTCATGGGCATCATCAAGATTAACCGTAACATCCTCCCAAAAGCTTTTTCTTAATCCGATAATGTCATGCTTTAACCCGCCTGCAGACGTTTCGAGAAACCGCTCTTTTTTGCCGAGCTCCTGCAGCACCTCATCTATTCTTGACTGCTCTTCCTTCCATTCCTTATCCTGCTGATTCATGAACGGCACCTCCAGAAAATAGTTGACAAACACAGATGAAATACTGTAAAATATAATTGGATACATATATCAAATATATGATGAAAATAGGCAAATACAATTCATCTTAGCACATTCACCCAATATCAATCAAGGTTTGGGTTATTTATATGCAAAAAAACCGATTTCAAATTGAAATCGGTTTTTTTGATGTTAGTTATCTAAAAGAAAAGAACGGTTTGGCAGCTTCCAATTAAACATATAAGAACAAACGCGGCAAACAACGAGCACGAAAAACAGGACGTACAAGCCAAATGAGTTTCCCAGCCAACCCAAGCCGACGATTAAACCGCCGAGAGCCGCCCAGACTGCATAAATTTCTGCTTTCAGCACAAGCGGTTTGCGTCCGGCAAGAAGATCACGGATGATTCCGCCGCCGCTTCCCGTCAGCACCGCAGCCACGATGACGGCACTAAGCGGATGGCCCATTTTGACGGCATACAGTGCACCTTGGATGGCGAAGGCTGCGAGACCGATCGCATCTGATAAATTTCCCCACTTATTCCAATGCTTCAGCAGCAGCTTCGGGAACAGAAATACAATCGTAATGGATAAGAGCGCGATTTGAAAGTATGCTCCCTGCTCCCATAGTGCTGACACCGGAACACCGATCAGCAAATTGCGGATCGCTCCGCCTCCAAAAGCTGTGACAATCCCTAATATATAAACTCCTAAAATATCATATTCCTCTTCCATCGCAACAATTGCGCCGCTGACTGCAAACGCAATGATGCCTATCACACTGAGCAGCTCCCAAGCCATTCTGATGACTCCCTTTATGTTTGTTAAATTTTCTGACGACCTCTAGATTTTATAATCGCTCAAGCGTAAAATCAATAACATTTTCACGATAAAAAAAGATAAATTTAGAGGGAATACCGCTAATGCTGATGGATATGAGTTTTCGAGATTAAAAAAAGCGCCTGGCATACGGGACTGACCCCCGTTTTTGAGACAGGGATCAAAACACCTTTTAAACAGCCAATTGCCGATAGTTTATCGGTGATTGGTTGTTTAGTTTCGTTTGAATACGAATATTGTTATAATAGTGAATGTATT
>NZ_JBVQPQ010000007.1:0-266264 GCF_055721145.1 Bacillus sp. VA15
TATAACTAGCGGCTCCTCTATAACCTCTTGCTTTAATTTTTACATTAACAGGAGAACCGTGACTATCCTCCATAGCATAATTCTTGATATAATGTTTAGCTAATTTAGGGTTTTCAGCATCATATGTACCGAATGTATATGTCCATGTTTTAGAGAAATTTTTCCCGTTCGATTTTACAAGAGATACTTTATAGTACGGATCGCCATCACTAATTGTTTTGACATTAATGTAAGCACTTGTAGAGTTATACTTAGTTCTAACTGGAGTATAAGCTGTACTATTACCACTAAACTTTAAATTGAAACTAGAATCACTTGTATTTGCTTTTGCTTCAGCATTAGTTGCGGAAAACCCAGTTAATACCAAACCAGTAATAGTTACAGCTCCAATAAGTTTTTTTAATTTAGTCTTCATATATGATTCTCCTTATTCACAATTTTAAATTTTAAAGAATAGCTTAAACTTTTTAGATGGAATCAGGGCTCCATACACCACGAGAGTGCCAATTATAACTAGCGGCTCCTCTATAACCTCTTGCTTTAATTTTTACATTAACAGGAGAACCGTGACTATCCTCCATAGCATAATTCTTGATATAATGTTTAGCTAATTTAGGGTTTTCAGCATCATATGTGCCAAATGTATATGTCCATGTTTTAGAGAAATTTTTCCCGTTCGATTTTACAAGAGATACTTTATAGTACGGATCGCCATCACTAATTGTCTTGACATTAATGTAAGCACTTGTAGAGTTATATTTGGTTCTTACTGGAGTATAAGCTGTACTATTACCACTAAACTTCAAATTAAAACTGGAATCACTTGTATTTGCTTTTGCTTGAGCATTAGTCGCGGCAAAACCAGTCAATACCAAGCCAGTAATGGTTACAGCTCCAATAAGTTTTTTAAAACTCATCTTCAACTTTTTCACCTCCTCACTAAACCTTTAATTTGATTTTCTGTGTAATTATACCATGGAATATAGAAAATTAAAGGTTTAAATAGAAAATTAAACTAATTTTAAAGGATAATTTGTCTGTATTTCAAATGTCTACTATGCACCTGTAAAGTACTAATGCACTAAATAACTGGTTTAAGGTGCTTCTCTTCATATAGTCGAGCAGGCTTTGTGTGAATGTAAAGGAGAGTAGCAAAAGGAAAAATAGTATGGAGTATTATAAGTGTTCAAATTATAAGGGTGTGGTTTTTAGAGAAAGATTGTTTTTTTGATAAGGTTCAGCTATGGAATGTCGAGTATAATCCATTAGTAATTATCGTAATGGTTTATAACAATATAAGTTCGGGTATTGTTCCATACAATATTCAGTTATCGCATTTAAACTAATGTTACATACTTATTATTTAGTAGGTGGAAATCCTTCAATTATCTTCAGAATTAAAAACGACTAAAAATGTGGAGAGTAGATCAATTATAGTATAAATAAATTGGGTCTCTATGAGCTTTTGAATACAAATTCATTAGTCGACTTTCGTGCAACAATATTTGTTTAACACATTGAATCTGGAAAATCGGTTTCGAAAGAGATCAAATCCATAGTTGTTTAAAATCAAAAAAGAGACTAAGAAATTTGAATTCTTAGCCTCTTATTGACCACAGTCTGAAACTTTGACAGTACAGAGTGGAATATTGCGAATTATTATTTATTAGGGTACAAAAAGTTATAAAGTTCTTCTTGAATTTTTGTTAACTCTTCAGCGTCAGGTTGGAAGAAATACTTATTTCCAATATATAAATCGGAGCCTTTTAAAGTTAATGTTTCAACGTCGCTTCCTTTAAAACCGCTGAAAATTTGTTGAAGTGCTAGGACTTGGGTAATTCTTAAATTTGTTGTTATATTATCACTTACTTGATCTGCTAAAGTATCAATTTTTGCCAGATTAGAAGGTTTTGATGTTTGATCTAACATAGCCATCAATATTTGTTTTTGTCTATCATTACGTCCAAAGTCTCCCCGTGGATCTTGTTTTCTCATTCGTGCATAAGCAAGAGCCTCTTCCCCATTTAAATGCATGTTCCCTTTTTGGAAATAAAACTTTTTAGATTTTGATGTATCACTTTTCTCACTAAAATCAAAGGGTACATCAACATCAACTCCGCCAACTTCATCAATTGTTTTTTTGAATCCTTTAAAATCCACAGTGGCGTAATAGTCAATAGGTATATCTAAAAGGTTTTCAACAGTTTCGACAGTTGTTTGAGCTCCGCCTTTGCCATAGGCAGCATTAATTCTCGTTTTTGTCCCGGAAGTATCACCAGATATTTCAACTCTTGTATCACGAGGAATACTCAGTAACTTCATTGTCTTTTGTTTAGGGTTTATAGTAGCAACAATAATAGAATCAGTTCTTCCTCCTTTTCCATTTGTTGCATAGTCTTCAACTCCTAACAAAAGAACAGAAAAAGGTTGTTTTTTCTTAAGGTCTACTACCTCTTTACGTAATTTCGATTTTTCGCCACGGTCTAATTCTTTATAAGAACTGTCAGCGGCTTGAAGTGTTTTATATACTTTATACCCAATTAGCCCGGCGAATACTATAGAAAATAGGAAAAAGAGCAAGAGTATTCGCTTTAAAATAATTTTTCGTTTATTTTTTTTTTTCTTTACACGAACCTTAACTCGTTCTGGCATCATTTATTCTCCTTTTGATTTTTAACTTGATTTTCAAGGTATTTCAAAATACCAAGTTTAGTATAACATGATCCATTCGTTAAATTTAAAATCCATTGAGAATATTCGGAAGTTCTTTTCTCATCTACGTATACATCGAATTCAACATTTTCGGCATAATGGATTTCCTTTAACAGAAATTGTGATTCCCTTAATTCATTTTCTATCTTGCCAAGCCAAGTGTAATCTGCGGAAGTGTGCATGACCCGCATAAGCTTCCGTTCTACAACACCTATATGATTTAATCCTTCAGACACTGATTTCCCATAAGCGCGAATTAATCCGCCGGCTCCAAGTTTAATGCCTCCAAAGTATCGTGTAACGACGGCGCAAGTATCCTTAAGTCCGCGTTTTTTTAATACTTCAAGCATTGGCACTCCCGCTGTACCACTTGGTTCTCCATCATCATTGGCTTTTTGGATATGATCGTTCTCGCCAATTACGTAAGCCGAGCAATTATGAGTCGCATTCCAGTGCTGTTTCTTTATTTTCTGTATAAATTCCTGTGCCTCTTGTTCGGTAGAAACACGGCTTAAATGACAGATGAAACGCGATTTTTCTATAACAATCTCGTGTTCTCCTGCTTCTTTCACAGTAAAATAGCTGTGCAGCATGCTTGCTGACCCCCTGCTAAGCATAAAAGACTGCCTATACAAATTCGTACAGTCTTTAGAATTTTTGTGCGTATTTTGGTATCATAAAGAATAGAAGGTATATAAAATTGTTTTTTTCTAGAATATACGCATTCTTTCATTATAATTCGACATAATTTGCAGATCAATTACATTTATAATAAAAATATATGACAACGCCGTGACGGAGGGAAATTATGAATAAAACAAAGATGGATTCCAAAGTTCTGGATTCTATTTTGATGAAGATGCTGAAAACCGTTGACGGGAGCAAGGACGAGGTTTTTCAAATCGGGGAGCAGTCACGCCAGCAGTATGAACAGCTGGTTGAAGAACTGAAACAAATTAAACAGCAGGTGTATGAAGTTATCGAGCTTGGCGATAAACTTGAAGTGCAAACCCGCCATGCGAGAAACCGTTTATCCGAGGTCAGCCGCAATTTTCATAGGTTCAGTGAAGAAGAAATCCGCAATGCTTACGAAAAAGCCCATAAACTGCAGGTAGAATTGACGATGATCCAGCAACGTGAGAAGCAACTGCGGGAACGCCGGGATGATTTAGAGCGAAGATTGTTAGGCCTTCAGGAAATCATTGAGCGGTCTGAATCATTAGTAAGCCAAATAACAGTTGTGCTTAACTACTTGAATCAGGATTTGCGCGAGGTCGGACTGCTTCTTGCTGATGCTCAGGCAAAACAGGATTTCGGCTTAAGAATTATTGAGGCACAGGAAGAAGAGCGAAAAAGAGTCTCCAGAGAAATTCATGACGGACCTGCTCAAATGCTGGCAAATGTTATGATGAGATCGGAATTAATCGAGCGGATTTTCCGTGACCGGGGTACTGAGGACGGATTCCAAGAAATTAAAAATCTCCGTCAAAATGTGCGGAATGCCCTTTACGAAGTGAGAAGGATTATATATGATTTAAGACCGATGGCCCTTGATGACCTAGGCCTGATTCCAACTTTAAGAAAATATCTATATACAACCGAGGAATATAACGGGAAGGTCAAAATACATTTTCAGTGCATTGGTGAAACAGAGGATCAGCGGCTTGCGCCTCAGTTTGAAGTTGCGCTCTTCAGGCTCGCACAGGAAGCTGTGTCTAATGCGCTAAAGCATTCTGAATCTGAAGAAATTACAGTCAAAGTTGAAATCACAAAGGATTTTGTGATTTTAATGATAAAAGATAACGGAAAAGGGTTCGACTTGAAGGAAGCGAAAGAGAAGAAAAACAAATCATTCGGCTTGCTGGGCATGAAAGAAAGAGTAGATCTATTGGAAGGAACCATGACAATAGATTCGAAAATAGGTCTTGGGACATTTATTATGATTAAGGTTCCGTTATCTCTTTGACTATGATTTGTAAAATAGAGCCAAAAGGCATATTGACCGAATGCTAGAGTATATTGAACAATAATACAAGGAGGCGTGGCTTGTGACTAAAGTAAACATTGTTATTATCGACGACCATCAGTTATTTCGTGAAGGTGTTAAACGGATATTGGATTTTGAACCTACCTTTGAAGTGGTAGCCGAAGGTGACGACGGAGACGAAGCGGCTCGTATTGTTGAGCACTATCATCCTGATGTTGTGATCATGGATATCAATATGCCAAACGTAAATGGTGTGGAAGCTACAAAACAGCTTGTAGAGCTGTATCCCGAATCTAAAGTAATTATTCTATCAATTCACGATGACGAAAATTATGTAACACATGCCCTGAAAACAGGCGCAAGAGGTTATCTGCTGAAAGAGATGGATGCTGATACATTAATCGAAGCGGTTAAAGTAGTTGCCGAGGGCGGTTCTTACCTTCATCCGAAGGTTACTCACAATCTCGTTAACGAATTCCGCCGTCTTGCAACAAGCGGAGTTTCTGCACATCCTCAGCATGAGGTTTACCCTGAAATCCGCAGACCATTACATATTTTAACCCGGCGGGAATGTGAAGTGCTGCAGATGCTTGCAGACGGAAAAAGCAACCGCGGTATTGGTGAATCATTGTTTATCAGTGAGAAAACCGTTAAAAACCATGTGAGCAATATTTTGCAAAAAATGAATGTAAACGACCGGACGCAAGCCGTTGTGGTCGCCATTAAAAATGGCTGGGTAGAAATGAGATAGTATAATACGAGACTTGCCTTTTACTAGGCAGGTCTTTTTTTAGGCTGCCGTTTCCCTTACAATAGAGTTATAAAGCAATAAGGCAGGTATCGAAGCTATGAATATTGCAGTCGTAACAGACAGCACGGCATATATTCCGAAAGAAATGCGTGAACAACATCAAATACATATGATCCCTCTCCAGGTTGTTTTTGGTGAAGAAACTTATCGTGAAGAAATCGAACTGGACTGGAAAAGCTTTTACGATGAAGTAAAAAAACATACCGAGCTTCCGACGACTTCTCAGCCGTCAATCGGCGAGCTGGTTGCTTTGTATGAAGAGCTTGGCAAGTCTTATGATGCGGTCATCAGTATCCATCTTTCCAGCGGGATCAGCGGAACGTTCAGCAGTGCAGCAGCGGCTGACACAATGGTAGACAATATTGAAGTGTATTCATTTGACTCAGAGATCAGCTGTTTGGCTCAAGGCTTTTATGCTCTTAAAGCTGCTGAATTAATCAGAAATGGAGCATCATCGCCGGAAGATATCATAAAAGAACTGGAAGAAATGAAAAAAACAGTTCGGGCGTATTTTATGGTAGATGATTTAGCCCATCTTCAGCGGGGCGGACGATTAAGCAGCGCTCAAGCCTTCATTGGGAGTCTTCTAAAGGTAAAGCCTATTCTTCATTTTGACAATAAGGTAATTGTGCCTTTTGAGAAGATTCGCACACGTAAAAAAGCAATTTCGCGAATTTATGAGCTTTTAGACGAAGATGCGAGTAAAGGATTGCCTATGCGTGCTGCTGTTATCCACGCTAATCGAGAAGAAGAAGCAGCGAAAATCATTGAAGAGCTTTCTGCAAAATATCCTCACGTTGAATTTTATAACAGTTATTTTGGCGCGGTAATCGGCACTCATTTGGGTGAGGGTGCGCTAGGAATATGCTGGTGTTTTAAATAACGTAAAATCTCCGTTTTAACAGCGGAGATTTTTTTATATTCTTATTTTGATTGCTGGACAGAAAATATTCACTAAGGCATACTGTCTCGAAAGGAGGCGGTGCTATGCTGATTGTGCCAGCAGAAAAGAACATTTCTTTTTCAAAAGAATTGCAGCAGACGCTTCAAAGCCGTCATTTGCTCAGAACCGAACTCCCATTTTCCGATAAGTTGATTGAATGGCATATCGAAAATGGATATGTCGCTGCCCAAAACTCTATATCCATAAATAAACGGGGATATAAGTGTAATAGGTGCGGCCAAAATGATCAGCGGTATTTTTCTTTTTATCTCTCATCTGGAAAGAATCAGCTATATTGCCGTTCCTGTGTCATGATGGGCAGAGTGAGTGAGAATGTTCCTTTATATTCGTGGATAGAGGAGGATGAACCAAACTGGCCGCAAATAAAGCTGACATGGGATGGCAAGCTTTCAAGCGGACAACAAAAAGCCGCCAATGTCTTAATTGATGCAATATCAAAAAAAGAAGAGCTCCTCATTTGGGCTGTTTGCGGCGCTGGCAAAACAGAGATGTTATTCCCCGGTATAGAATCCGCGTTAAATCAAGGGTTGCGTGTATGTATTGCGACACCCCGCACCGATGTAGTATTAGAGCTTGCTCCTAGACTCAAGGCTGCCTTTCAGTGTGCTGACATTTCAGCACTTTACGGAGGAAGTGATGACAAAGGCTGTTTATCTCCGCTTATGATTTCTACCACACATCAGCTTTTGCGATATAAAGGGGCATTCGACGTTATAATCATTGATGAAGTTGATGCGTTTCCGTATTCTGCTGATCAAACACTTCAGTTCGCTGTTCAAAAAGCTAGAAAGAAAAACAGCACCCTTGTTTATTTAAGTGCAACACCTCCTCAAGAATTAAAAAGAAAAACACTGAATGGACAGTTATATTCAGTCCGTATTCCAGCAAGACACCATCGGAAACCTTTGCCCGAACCGCGCTTTCTATGGTGTGGAAACTGGAAAAAGAAATTATACCGAAATAAAATCCCGCTAGCGGTAAAAAGATGGATAGAGTTTCATGTGGAAGAAGGGAGGCCTGTTTTTTTGTTTGTTCCCTCCGTTACTGTTCTAGAAAAGGCAGTTGCATGCTTTAAAGATGTTAATTGCCGAGCAGCGGCAGTGCATGCGGAAGATAAACACAGAAAAGAGAAAGTACAGCAATTCAGAGACGGTCAGCTTGATCTCTTAATCACAACAACTATATTAGAAAGAGGCGTCACGATTCCCAAGGTGCAAACGGGTGTATTAGGGGCGGAATCGCCTATCTTTACGGAAAGCGCACTTGTTCAAATCGCAGGAAGAACCGGGCGGCATAAAGCGCATGCAGACGGTGATGTCATTTTCTTTCACTACGGAAAAACAAAGAGTATGCTGGATGCAAGAAAGCATATAAAAGAAATGAATGCCTTGGCAGCAAAAAATGAATGAACAGACTAGCCATTATTTGAAAACGTGGTACAGTATACTCATATAACCGACGATGAGGAGCTGTAAAAATGCTTGTCAATTCAAAAGAAATCGTAATGAAAGAACTGCTCGACCGATATATGGATCAGCTTCATATGATCTGCACTTGCCAAGTATGCAAAAACGATGTATTGGCACTTTCTTTAAACAAAGTAAGACCATCCTACGTCACTGATCTTCAAAAGATCGCATATACAAAAGCTGAGCTTGTAGATAAACAAAAAAACACGGCTATGCTTGTCATTTTGGCTGAATCTGCTGCTGTGGTTTCAGAGAGTCCAAGCGATTTATGCCAAATGAAGCAGGAGGGGGCATTTATAAACTGATCTGTCTATTATGCGATTCACCATTTTTTCAAGCTATTACATGGAGAGCTCTTTTTTTATTAAAGCCTGAAGAAAAGGTCTGCCATACCTGCAGAAGCAAATTAAAGAAAATCACAGGACATATCTGCACCCTGTGCGGCAGGCCTCAATCCGTTCATGCGGTATGCAGGGATTGCGAGGCGTGGAAATCAAGAGTCAGTGACAGCTTGCTGCTGCGCCAAAACCGTTCAGTTTACACATATAATGATATGATGAAAGAAACGCTCTCCCGTTTTAAATTTAGAGGAGATGCAGAAATCATAAATGCTTTTAAAAGTGATTTTTCTTCAACCTTCTCACAGGTTTACCCCGATAAGCATTTTGTTCTTGTTCCTATTCCGCTGAGCAAGGAACGGGAAAAAGAGCGCGGATTTAACCAGGCACAGCTCCTGGCAGAATGTTTAGACCGGCCTATCCACCATCCCCTCATCCGCCTGAATAATGAGAAACAGTCTAAGAAAAAGAAAACAGAACGCCTGCTTTCAGCGCGTATTTTTGATACAAAAAACAACTCAGCCGAAGGTATGAATATCATTTTAATAGACGATCTTTATACAACAGGCGCCACTTTGCATTTTGCAGCCCGCTGTTTATTAGAGAAAGGAAAAGCCGCTTCAGTGGCATCTTTTACCTTAATCAGAAGCTAAATGATTCTGTTTTTATGCCGATATAATCACTAGAAATTAACACAGGCATATTATCGAATAAGGAGAAAAAAGATGGGAGAACTGGCGAATTGTCCGAAATGCAATGCTTTATTTTTAAAAACAAAGCTGCAAACCGTATGTCAGGCGTGTATTAAGGAAGAAGAAAAATCATTTGAGATTGTATATAAGTTTTTAAGGAAGCAGGAAAACCGGCAATCGACTTTGAGCCGGATAACCGAGGAAACAGGTGTAGAAGAAGAGCTGATATTGAAATTCATCAGGCAGAAACGCATTCAAATCACTCATCTCCCTAATTTGGCATACCCATGTGAAAGGTGCGGGACATCGATTCGGGAAGGCAAGTTCTGCAAGGCTTGTCAGTCCGATTTAAAGGCTCAAATGGATCATTTGGACCACGAGGACGCACTGAAAACAGAGAAGGAAAATAGTAAAAAAGACACATACTATGCCTATAATACCAAAAACAACTGATTCCCTAAACTAACTGAAACCGCAGTCGATAAAAGGGTTAGATTGTTTAAAGACTGCAACGGAAAGCGAGAGGAATCCTATGAAAATCAATCAATTTGGAACACAATCCGTTAATCCATACCAAAAAAATTAT
The DNA here is from genome assembly GCF_055721145.1 of Bacillus sp. VA15. Taxonomy (NCBI): domain Bacteria; kingdom Bacillati; phylum Bacillota; class Bacilli; order Caryophanales; family Bacillaceae; genus Bacillus; species Bacillus sp. VA15. The sequence goes on from NZ_JBVQPQ010000007.1 coordinate 9,560, forward strand.
GAAAAGCCAGCGGTGCAAAAAACTGCTGCACAGCCTCAAGATAAAATTGAAATTTCATCACAGGCTAAGGAACTGCAAAATGCATCCGACGCAGTCACTGGTTCACGCCAGGAAAAAATTGAGCAGCTTAAAGCGCAAATTGAAAACGGGTCATACAAAGTAGACGCAAATCATATAGCAAAAAATATGATTGATTTTTATAAAAAGCAATAAAAAGGAGAAAGCCCATGTCAGCAAAGCCAATTATTGAACAATTGAAGCGACTTTGCGTTCTGCATGAGCACCTGCTCACGCTGTCTGAGGAAAAGACGGAAGCGCTCAAAGCCGGCAAAACAAAAGAGCTTTCTAACATTTTGACAAAAGAACAAAAGTATATTCAAGCAATCGGGCAGACAGAAGATGACCGGATCAAGGCGACTTCCGCCTTTCTCGGATACAGCGACAATAACACCATTTCCGCATGTATCGCCAAAACTTCAGGCAGTGAAAAGGAAGAGCTGGAACAATTATACGAAGCTCTTTCTAACGTTCTCGGACATCTGAAAGAAGTGAATGAGATGAATAGGCAGTTGACGAGAGACGCGCTGCAATTCATCTCTATTTCGTACGATATGCTGGTTCCTAAGGAAAATAATTTCAATTACAGCAAATCAATTAAAGCTGAGCTTCCAAAGAGCAGCCCAATGAAACTTTTTGATTCAAAAGCTTAGCAGAAAGGAATTCAGAATATGACATCTACCTTTATGGGGCTTGAAACTGCAAGGCGGGCGTTAAGCGCTCAGCAAGCAGCTTTAAGCACTACTGCAAATAACGTGGCAAATGCCAATACTGATGGTTATACAAGACAGCGAGTCTCATTAGAGGCAACTGACTATTTCCCTGCTGTATCAAAAAATGCAGAAAAAACCGCGGGACAAATGGGAACGGGTGTTCAAGGGAAGTCAGTTGAGAGAATAAGAGATATCTTTCTTGACTACCAATACCGCCTTCAAAACAACAGTGCCGGATACTATGACACGAAAGCCAAAGCTCTGTCCCAAATGGAAGGCGTTTTAAATGAGACCGATGACAGCGGCTTGAACAGTGTGCTCAATTCGTTTTGGAATTCCCTTCAGGAATTATCGAATAATACTAATGAAGACAGTGCGCGTTCTGTTGTTGCTCGAAAAGGACAAGCTGTAGCTGAAACGTTTAATTATATTTCTGAATCACTTACAAATGTTCAATCGAACTTAAAAGCAGAACTAAATACAACTGTGTTGGACGTTAATTCTCTGCTTTCTCAATTAAACAGTTTAAATAAGCAAATTGCACAAGTAGAACCGGTCGGACTTCTTCCGAATGGCTTATATGACCAGCGAGATTTGCTGATAGATAAATTATCCTCAATGGTTGATATCAAAGTCAGCTACAACAAATCAGGAGGGAATGCACTTTCTTCTGCTGAGGGAACTGTATCAATTGAAATCCTTGATAAAAATAAACAGTCGCTGGGAACTGTTTTGGACGGTAAAAATTACGCGGTTTCAGAACTTGCAGCCAACTATGATAATGAAACTGGGTTAGTATCAAGTATTTCAATCGGAGATACGGCTGTACAGGTGGAGTCATTCAGCAGTAAGGGATCCCTTTTAGGATTTGTAGAGTCTTACGGGTATATAACAGCTGACGGTGAAGAAAAGGGCATATACCCTGAAATGCTAACTGACCTTGACAATATGGCCCTTGAATTCGCGAAAGTTTTCAATGAAGTGCACAGAAATGGTTTGACCAAGAGCGGTGAACAAGGCGGGGACTTTTTTGATTTTACTGGCGGTGACACTGAGCCTGCAAAGGGAGCAGCGGGCAAGATTAAAGTTGCTGACAGCATAATAGATTCTAAAGGCGCAAACATTGCTTTCTCACTGACTGGTGCAGCCAACGATAATGCAAATGCTACAAAATTAGCGAATGTTTTAACCGGTAAAATGATCATTAATGGCAAAGAAACTAGTGTGTTAGATTATTATGCGGGTTTGATTGGCGAGCTGGGGATCAAAGCTCAAGAGGCAAATCGCCTGGCGTCTAATACAGAAACACAGCTCAATGATGCTGACATCAACCGTCAGCAAATGAGCGCGGTCTCTTTAGACGAAGAAATGACCAATATGATTCAATTCCAACACGCATACAATGCTGCTGCGAGAATGGTGACGTTACAAGACGAAATACTCGACAAAGTGATCAATGGCATGGGTGTCGGAGGAAGGTAGGTAGATCAAATGAGAGTAACACAAGGGATGATTCAGCAAAACTCATTGAGATATATCGGTTCAAGCTACTCGAAGCTGGATAAACTTCAATCACAGATTTCTTCAGGAAAAAAAATCTCAAAAGCTTCTGACGATCCTGTAGTAGCGATGAAAAGCTTAAAGTATAATAATCAATTGTCACAAGTGCAGCAATATCAAAGCAATGCTTCTCAGGCATTTACCTGGCTCGAAAACACAGAAACAAACATTACTGAAGGAATTGACATCCTATCAAAGGTCAGAGAATTAGCTGTTCAAGCTCAAAGTGATACAAACGGCGAAGCGGAGCGGCAAGCGATTGGCGTAGAAGTGAAGCAATTAAAGGAGCAGCTTTTAAATATTGCGAATACACAAGTGAACGGAAGATATATCTTTAACGGCACAAATTCAGACAAGCCTCCGGTTACAGATAACGGAGACGGAACTTATACAATTTCTGATACTGCTGATGTTGTTGTCAATATATCAAATAATATGGCATTGAAAGTGAATTCAGATCCAAAGTCAGCTTTTGGGGGCACTTCTGAAAGCGGACAGAATGTATTTGAAATGCTTGACTCATTTGAGAAAGCACTGAGTTCAGATTCACTAGATGGCATGGACAATGTTTTAGATGATATTGATCAATTTTCTGGCGGCATGAGCGCTGAACGTTCTGATCTTGGAGCTAGATATAATCGTCTTGAACTGGTTAATACAAGACTTTCAGCTCAAGAAGAAACAGCTACAAAAGTGTTGTCAGACAATGAAGATGTAGAACTGGAAGAAATAATAACAGAATTTATTGCGCAGCAAAGCGTGCACAGGGCTACCCTGGCTGTAAATGCACAAATTGTTCAGCCTACATTGATTGACTTTTTAAAGTAAAGCGGCTCTCAGGAGTTCGCTTTTTTTATAGTTCAGGAGGTAGAGTGATGCAAATTCCCAGATTGATTATGCATAGTGTTCAAGGGAAAATTGGTTTAACAACGACGCCCGCCAGCTTAAAAATGGAGCAGCCGCAAGCCAACCTAGAGATCGAACAGCCAAGCGCGGAAATGGAAATTTCGGTGACGCCTGGAAAACTCACGATTGACCAGACGCAAGCATGGGAAGAATTAGACAGAAAACATATATTCAAGAGAATCGAAGAAGCCGCGCAACAAGGGCATGAGGATGTACTGGAGGGAATAGCCCGCACTGCAGAAGAAGGAGCCGAGCTTATGAGAATTGAAAATAAGGGGAACCCAATCGCTTCACAAGCAAGGAGGAACTCTGAGATGCACCAGATTCAATTAGGCGAACATTATGCTCCTTCTCTTTCAAGGGTGAAAATACAATATACCCCGTCAGAGCTTGATATTCAGATTACGCTGCAAAAGCCTGTTATTCAGGCTGAACCGCATAAACCAATTGTTGAATATACGCCTGGAAACGTTAAGGTTGACATGCTTCAATACCCTGATTTAAATATAGATGTAGAATACCCGAAAGAATCACACGAAAAGTAAACAGAAAAGGATCGTGAACAATGATCATTCATACAAAGTACCATGGCCAAATGAACGTAAAAGAAGAACAAATCATTCTTTTTGAAAACGGGATTCCAGGCTTTTTAGAAGAAAAACAGTTCGTCATTCTTCCGCTTTCAGAAGACTCTCCATTCGTGGCGCTGCAGTCCGTCACTTCAGAAAATCTTGCGTTCATCGTTGTCAGTCCGTTCATCTTTTTTAAGAATTATGAATTTGACCTTGATGAATCAACTGCTGAACTTTTGGATATCGATAATATTGAAGACGTAGAAGTTATGACAATATTGACCATGGCAGAGCCGTTCGAAAAATCTACTGCCAATTTATTGGCTCCCATTATTGTGAATCGTAAAAACATGATGGCTAAGCAAGTCGTTTTACACGACTCCTCATATACGACAAAGCATCCGATTGGAGGAGAATCATGCTAGTTTTATCGCGGAAAATAAACGAAGCGATTCAAATAGGTGCTGATATAGAAGTGAAAGTCATTGCGGTTGAGGGTGACCAAGTGAAACTTGGAATTGACGCCCCAAAGCATATTGATATTCACAGGAAAGAAATATATTTGACCATTCAGGAAGAAAATAACCGTGCGGCAGCGTTATCCAGCGATGTAATCTCCGCATTATCCTCACAAAAAAAGTGAGGATTTTTTTATTTTGGTATTAACAAAATCAGAGACAATCCGATATTAATGATGTAGCCGGGAGGAAGCGTAAATGACTTCGCCGGTTACAAAAATGAGGCACAAGGACGTGCCTAAAAACACATTCAGGGAGGAACAAAACAATGAGAATTAACCACAATATCGCAGCACTTAACACACTGAACCGTTTGTCTTCAAACAACGGCGCGAGCCAAAAGAACATGGAGAAGCTTTCTTCAGGTCTTCGTATTAACCGTGCTGGAGATGACGCAGCAGGTCTAGCGATCTCTGAAAAAATGAGAGGACAAATCAGAGGTCTTGAAATGGCTTCTAAAAACTCTCAAGACGGAATCTCTCTTATCCAAACAGCTGAGGGTGCATTAACTGAAACTCACTCAATTCTTCAACGTGTTCGTGAGTTAACTGTTCAAGCCGGTAACACTGGTACTCAAGATGCAACGACAGACCTTGTAGCAATTCAAGATGAAATTAACAACCTTCTTGATGAAGTAGATGGAATTTCTCAACGTACAGCGTTTAACGGTAAAAAACTTCTTGATGGAACTGAAACAGCTGGATTCACTTTCCAAATTGGCGCCAACAAAGGTCAACAATTAACAGTTAATATTGGTAATATGAGTACTGCTGCTACAGGCCTAGACATGTTAAAAGCAGATTACGTTGTAACAACAGCTACAGCAGCTAACACAGATGCGCTTTTAGAAAAAGTTGATTCTGCAATTAACAAAGTATCTTCTGAACGTGGTAAACTTGGTGCGGTGCAAAACCGTCTTGAGCACACAATCAACAACTTAGGAGCATCTGGTGAAAACCTGACAGCTGCTGAGTCTCGTATCCGTGACGTTGACATGGCTAAAGAAATGAGCGAGTTCACTAAGAACAACATTCTTTCTCAAGCTTCTCAAGCTATGCTTGCTCAAGCGAACCAACAGCCGCAAAACGTACTTCAATTGTTACGTTAATTTTTTTAAAAAGACCTTGGCTTTGCCAGGGTCTTTTATTTATGTTTTTATCTCCGAATCATTCCCCTTGCTGTCTATTACTCGTGATATAATAATCAGATTCTTCACCTGCTTTATAAATGTATTTCCAAACAAGAAATCTAAAACAGATGAGTTTTTTTCCAAAAATATGTGTAATCTTTTCTCTACTTAGTCGATATAAACGATAGATTGGGGCATAGGGGATGATCAATTGAACATTGAAAGGCTCACTACGTTACAACCTGTTTGGGATCGTTATGATACTCAAATACATAATCAGAAAGATCATGAGAGTGAGGGTCCTGTTCATCAAGTTTCATATACCAATCTTGCTGAAATGGTAGGGGAAATGAACAAGCTTTTGGAACCTTCGCAAGTTCACCTGAAGTTTGAGCTTCATGAAAAGTTAAATGAATACTATGTAAAAGTAATAGAAGACTCTACAAATGAAGTTATCCGCGAAATTCCGCCGAAACGGTGGCTTGATTTTTATGCGGCTATGACTGAATTTCTTGGGTTGTTTGTAGATGAAAAAAAGTAGATTAGGAGTGGTTTGGAATGGTCACGAGAATAACAGGTCTGGCGTCAGGAATGGATATAGATGATATCGTATCAAAGCTGATGCAGACAGAAAGAGCGCCGCTTGATAAGCTGACACAAAAAAAGCAGACTCTTGAATGGCAGCGTGACAGCTATCGTGAAGTAAACTCAAAAATAAAAGAATTGCAAGATTATATGTCTAAAAATACGTTGACATATCCGAGTACGTATCAGAGCAAAACTGTGACCAGCTCCAATGAGTCTGTGTTAACTGCTACAGGAAACGCAAGTGCGCCAAATTCTTCTTCTACTGTTGAAGTAGCGAGCTTGGCAACCGCAGCAACGTATAAGGCAGATAATTACACGGGATACACACAAGGCGATTATAATTTGGCATTTAACGTTGTGGCGCCTGGCGAGACAACAGCAAAAACAGTAAACATCAGTGTGACGAGCGCAGATACGATTGATAATGTGATTTCTAAACTTAACAGCTCAGATCTAGGAGTCTCAGCATTTAAAGATAAAATTTGGAATGGTACAGAGTATGTAGAAACGATTGCGTTTTCTTCTAAAGCAACAGGTGCAGGAGGCAGCATACAGGCAGCAGACTCTGCTACAGCCGACTTTATGTCCGGACAGCTTGGTTTTTCTTTAGACGCTGATAATAAGCTAACTGCTTACAAAGAAGGAACAAATGCAAAAGTCACAATTAATGGCTTTGAAATGGAGAAGCTGACAAACAACTTTACGGTTAATGGCGTTACCTACTCGATCAAAAATACAACGGCAGCCACAGGCCCTGTTACCACATCTGTTTCTACTGATGTTGACGGGATTTATAATCAAATTAAAGAGTTTGTAGATAAATATAATGAATTGGTTGACAGCCTGAATGAAAAGCTTAAGGAAGAAAAATACAGAGATTATACGCCGCTGACGAGTGAACAAAAAGAAGCAATGTCCGATAAAGAGGTAGAACTCTGGGAAGAGAAAGCGAAAAGCGGTTTGCTAAGAAATGATACCAGTATAAGCACCGGTACGAACCAAATGCGGACTGATTTTTATTCTCAAGTAAATGCGAATGGGAAAACCTATCAATTAACTGAATTTGGCATCACAACTTCAAGTGCTTACCAATTGCGGGGGCATTTGGAGATTAATGAAGACAAATTGAAAGCCAAAATACAAGAAGATCCGCAAAGTGTTGCCGCCTTATTTACAAGCGGAACGAACAGCAGTGACTATAGTGATAAAGGAATTATGAAACGCATCGGTGATACACTGAAAAGCACAGTGAAAAGCATTGAAGCAAAAGCCGGCAACTCGACAATGGGCGCCGATAACTACTCAATCGGTAAAAATTTAAACACGATCAGCACTGATATCATCAAAATGCAGGACCGGTTGAACACGATAGAAAACCGTTATTATAAAAAATTCAGTGCAATGGATTCTGCGATTCAAAAAATGAACGAACAAGCGTCCTATTTATCACAGCTTCTTGTACAATAAATGTAATTTGGAGGATGACACATGGCGATCCAAAATCCTTATACAGCCTATCAGCAAAATTCAGTGAATACTGCTACACCAGGTGAACTGACACTTATGCTGTATAATGGCTGTTTGAAATTTATAAGACTCGCATCTCAGGCCATTGAGAATGATGATATGGAACGTAAAAATGAAAATCTGATTAAAGCGCAAAATATCATTCAGGAATTAAATTTTACGCTGAACCGCAACATAGAGCTTTCCGCCTCCATGGGTGCGATGTACGATTATATGTATCGAAGATTGGTACAGGCAAACATCAAAAATGATACGAGCATGCTGGCTGAGGTTGAAGGATATGTAACAGATTTTCGCGATGCATGGAAACAAGCCATTCAAAGTGAACGGAAGGACCGGCACGGATCAGGCGGGATCGCATGAATAACATAGATCAACTATACATTGAGACGCAGAGTATGCTGTCACACATACAAGATACACCTGAAAGCGATGAACTTTTAAAGCAAATTGAAGACTTTGTGGCTAAACGGTCTGAACTTATTCAGGAGATATCTCTGCCGCTTTCAGAAGAAGAAAAAAAGCAGATGAAGCTTGTCCTGACATGGGATCAGCTTATTGTGAAGGAAATGAAAAGACTAAAGCAGTCAATCGCAACAGAACTTCAGCAGGTAAAAAGAAAACGTGCGATGCACACGACGTATTTAAATCCTTATAACAACATTACGATTGACGGCAGATATTATGACAAGCGTAAATAGGTGAGTGCCTTGAAGAGCATTGAAGATTATACGCTTTTATCAGCTTATTATCATCTTCTTTTTACCATTGAGGAAGGGCTATGTTATTTGATAGAAGCTGAACAGAATTTATCAAAAACAGAAGGGGATCGGATCTACCAAGATCTGATCCAAGCCTTTTTTTATTTGGATTCAACACATTCAACACTCCTCTTTGTTATGAACACGCGGTGTGCTGAAATATGTATTAAAGCATTTGACGAAATTTTTGCGGAGTTTGATCAATTGGTTTCTTTCTCTTTTCCCTCTTATGAGTTCTGCGAGTTTTTAAAAGAACATTTTCTGATTCATTATAGAAAATGGATGCTGTCCATTCATCAATGTATGGAGCCCTTTGTAATCAATTAGGCGAGGGTGAGGTATTTGTTTCTTACAATCAGCATATACATATACCTCCGAACCGCCAAATCATCAGCACATACAAACACAATTCGACAAAGTTCACTGAATTTTCACAAAAGGTTTACGTTTCAGCAGGAATTGTAAAGGGTAAAGTAGAAATAGATACATATCCTTAATAAAAGGGAGGCGTTCTTTGATGAACTATAACATCAGAGGAGAAAATATTGAAGTGACACCCGCGTTAAAGGATCATGTCGAGAAAAAGATCGGCAAGCTGGAGCGTTATTTTGACCATAGCGTGAATGCCGATGTGAACGTCAACTTGAAGTTTTACAACGACAAGGAGTCTAAAGTTGAGGTTACGATTCCGATGACAGATCTGGCGCTTCGGTCCGAGGTGCATAACGAGGATATGTACAACGCAATTGATCTCGCAACAAACAAACTGGAACGTCAAATCCGTAAGCACAAAACGAAAGTAAACCGTAAATTCCGTGAGCAGGGCTCTCCAAAATACTTATTGGCAAACGGCCTTGGCTCTGATACAGATATTGCGGTTCAGGATGAAATAGAAGATGAGGAGAGCTTGGACATTGTCCGTCAGAAACGCTTTAATTTAAAGCCGATGGACAGTGAAGAAGCGATCTTGCAAATGAATATGCTCGGCCATAATTTCTTTGTTTTCACAAATGCAGAAACAAACCTTACAAATGTCGTGTACCGCAGAAATGATGGGAAATATGGCTTGATTGAACCGACTGAATAAAGAACAAAAGCCTTCCGTGATGACCGCGGAAGGTTTTTGTTTTTCTTATTTGCAAATTCTTTGGAAATAACAAAAGGTATGATATGATAATGAGAGGTATACATGGACTAGTAAATTATTTATACATGCCTGCAAATCAGGCATGTGATGATAGAGGAGCGTTATAAATGCTTGGAATTTTAAATAAAATGTTTGATCCAACAAAACGTACGCTGAATAGATACGAAAAAATAGCTAACGATATTGATGCGGTTCGCGGAGACTATGAAAATCTCTCTGACGACGCGCTGAAGCATAAAACGATTGAATTTAAAGAGCGCCTTGAAAAAGGGGCGACAACTGATGATCTTCTTGTTGAAGCATTCGCTGTTGTTCGTGAAGCTTCGCGCCGCGTAACCGGAATGTTTCCGTTCAAAGTCCAGCTCATGGGGGGCGTAGCGCTCCATGACGGAAATATCGCTGAAATGAAAACAGGGGAAGGGAAAACGTTAACGTCTACTCTGCCTGTTTATTTAAATGCGTTAACAGGTAAAGGCGTACACATCGTGACTGTCAACGAATACTTGGCAAGCCGTGACGCTGAGCAGATGGGGAAAATTTTCGAGTTTCTCGGTATGACTGTCGGCTTAAATTTAAACTCAATGTCAAAAGACGAAAAACGGGAAGCTTATGCCGCTGACATTACTTACTCCACAAACAACGAGCTTGGTTTCGACTATTTGCGTGACAATATGGTTCTTTATAAAGAGCAGATGGTTCAGCGCCCGCTTCATTTTGCGGTAATAGATGAAGTTGACTCTATTTTAATTGATGAAGCGAGAACACCGCTTATCATTTCTGGACAAGCTGCGAAATCCACTAAGCTGTACGTGCAGGCAAATGCTTTTGTCCGCACGTTAAAAGCAGAGAAGGATTATACGTATGATATCAAAACAAAAGGTGTACAGCTGACTGAGGAAGGAATGACGAAGGCAGAAAAAGCGTTCGGCATCGATAACCTGTTTGATGTGAAACATGTCGCGCTTAACCACCATATCAACCAGTCCTTAAAAGCGCACGCTGCGATGCAGAAGGACGTTGACTATGTAGTGGAAGACGGACAGGTTGTTATTGTTGATTCCTTCACGGGACGTCTGATGAAAGGCCGCCGCTACAGCGAGGGACTTCACCAAGCAATTGAGGCAAAGGAAGGGCTTGAGATTCAAAACGAAAGCATGACCTTGGCGACCATTACGTTCCAAAACTACTTCCGGATGTACGAAAAACTTGCCGGTATGACTGGTACAGCTAAGACAGAGGAAGAAGAATTCCGCAACATCTACAACATGCAGGTTGTCACAATCCCTACTAACAAGCCTGTTGTCCGTGACGACCGTCCGGATTTAATTTACCGCACGATGGAAGGTAAGTTTAAGGCTGTTGCGGAGGATGTCGCACAGCGTTACATGACCGGACAGCCTGTTCTTGTCGGTACGGTTGCGGTTGAAACATCTGAATTGATTTCTAAGCTGCTTAAAAACAAAGGAATCCCGCATCAAGTGTTAAACGCCAAAAACCATGAACGTGAAGCGCAGATCATTGAAGAGGCCGGCCAAAAAGGCGCAGTTACGATTGCGACAAACATGGCGGGGCGCGGAACGGACATTAAGCTTGGCGAAGGTGTAAAAGAGCTTGGCGGTCTTGCAGTTGTCGGAACGGAACGCCATGAATCACGCCGGATTGACAATCAGCTCCGAGGACGTTCCGGACGTCAGGGAGACCCGGGGATCACCCAATTTTATCTTTCTATGGAAGATGAATTGATGCGCAGATTCGGAGCTGAGCGGACAATGGCAATGCTTGACCGCTTCGGGATGGACGACTCTACTCCAATTCAAAGCAAAATGGTATCCCGCGCGGTTGAATCGTCTCAAAAACGCGTCGAAGGCAATAACTTCGATTCACGTAAACAGCTTCTGCAATATGATGACGTTCTCCGCCAGCAGCGTGAGGTTATTTATAAGCAGCGCTTTGAAGTCATTGACTCTGAAAACTTGCGCGAAATCGTTGAAAATATGATCAAGTCTTCTCTCGAACGTGCAATTGCAGCCTATACGCCAAGGGAAGAGCTTCCTGAGGAGTGGAAGCTTGATGGTCTTGTTGAGCTTGTCAACACGACTTATCTTGATGAAGGTGCGCTTGAGAAGAGCGATATCTTTGGCAAAGAGCCGGATGAAATGCATGAACTCATTATGGATCGCATCATGACGAAATATAATGAAAAAGAAGTGAAATTCGGCGAAGAGCAAATGCGTGAATTCGAAAAAGTCATCGTCCTTCGAGCCGTTGATTCAAAATGGATGGATCATATCGATGCAATGGATCAGCTTCGCCAAGGAATTCACCTTCGAGCGTATGCACAGACGAATCCGCTTCGAGAGTATCAAATGGAAGGCTTTGCGATGTTTGAGAATATGATTGAATCGATCGAGGACGAGGTCGCAAAATTTGTGATGAAAGCTGAGATTGAAAACAATCTGGAGCGTGAAGAGGTTGTACAGGGCCAGACAACGGCTCATCAGCAGCAAGAAGGCGACGATAACAAAAAAGCAAAGAAAGCACCGGTTCGCAAAGTGGTTGATATTGGCCGAAATGCCCCATGCCACTGCGGAAGCGGGAAAAAATATAAAAATTGCTGCGGCCGGACTGAATAGTCCGCTCGGGCAAGTTTACTGACCGCGGCGCCTGTAGGCGCCCGCGGATCTTTTAATGAGGTGAATGGAATGGAATTATCAGAAATTAGAGCAGAACTCGAAAATATGGCTTCTCGTTTAGCGGACTTTAGGGGGTCTCTTTGACCTCGAATCAAAGGAGGCCCGCATTGCTGAGCTAGATGAACAAATGGCTGATCCGGAATTCTGGAATGATCAGCAGAAAGCTCAAACGGTCATAAATGAAGCAAACGGTATAAAGGATTATGTCAATTCGTATAAAAAATTAAATGAATCACATGAAGAATTGCAAATGACTCATGATCTTTTGAAGGAAGAGCCGGACTCTGACCTCCAGCTTGAGCTTGAAAAAGAACTAAAATCATTAACAAAAGAGTTCAATGAGTTTGAGCTTCAGCTTCTTCTCAGTGAGCCGTATGATAAAAATAATGCGATTTTAGAACTGCACCCTGGTGCTGGCGGTACAGAGTCACAGGACTGGGGCTCTATGCTTCTTAGAATGTATACCAGATGGGGAGAACGCCGCGGCTTTAAAGTGGAAACGCTCGATTACCTTCCGGGTGATGAGGCGGGAATCAAGTCAGTTACATTGCTGATTAAAGGGCACAACGCCTACGGTTATCTCAAAGCAGAAAAAGGTGTCCATCGTCTCGTGCGGATTTCACCGTTTGATTCATCAGGCCGCCGCCACACGTCTTTCGTTTCATGTGAAGTCATGCCTGAATTTAACGATGAGATCGATATTGATATCCGTACGGAGGATATTAAAGTTGATACGTACCGTGCTAGCGGAGCGGGCGGTCAGCACGTCAATACGACGGATTCAGCCGTTCGGATTACTCACTTGCCGACGAATGTGGTCGTGACATGCCAAACGGAACGCTCACAAATTAAAAACCGTGAAAGAGCCATGAAAATGCTGAAGGCCAAGCTGTATCAGCGCAGAATTGAAGAACAGCAGGCAGAGCTGGATGAAATTCGCGGTGAACAAAAAGAAATCGGCTGGGGCAGCCAAATCCGTTCTTACGTATTCCATCCGTATTCCATGGTAAAAGACCATCGGACCAATACAGAAATGGGGAACGTTCAAGCGGTAATGGATGGAGACATTGATACATTTATTGATGCCTACCTGCGTTCTAAGCTATCATAAGCAGAAAAACACACCTGATGTATACAGGTGTGTTTTTTAATTTCTTCATATCCTTGATTTCACTGCTGCTTTAGCATATTACCACTGTATTTGGGTGTTATTTACATCTAATCAGGGAAGGATTAAAATGCTATCGGAGAGCACTGGAAGAAACGGAGGATATATGATGGATGTACGGAATCAAACACTTCGGGTTTTGCGGGATTATGTATACATATTAATAGGCGCGGCGATTACAGGTGTGTCCTTTAATGTATTTTTGCTTCCAAACAAGATTGCTGCCGGCGGTGTCAGCGGAATCAGCACAATTTTGCAGTCATATGGTTTTGAAGCGGCGTATGTACAGTGGATTATTAATATTCCTTTATTTATTGCCGGTGTCATTTTGCTCGGCGGAAAATTTGGGCTTAAGACGCTTGCGGGTTCTGTTTTTTTGCCGCTTGTTGTCTTTTTGACAAGAGATATTCAGCCCGCCACCCATCATGAGCTTCTGGCGGCGATTTTTGGCGGCGTAGGCATTGGTGTCGGAATTGGCATTGTGTACTTAGGGAAAGGCTCGACGGGAGGAACGGCCTTGGCTGCACAGATCATTCATAAGTACTCCGGTTTGTCATTAGGGACGTGTCTCGCCCTCATTGACGGATTGATTGTCGTTACGGCTATGATCGTATTTAATATTGAGCAAGGCTTATATGCCATGCTTGGCGTCTATGTGTCCAGCAAAACGATTGATGTCGTTCAAGTCGGCTTCAATCGTTCAAAAATGGCGCTCATTATTACAAAGCAGGAGCAGGCTGTAAAAGAAGCCGTTTTACAGAAAATTGACAGAGGCGTGACGAAAATTTCCGCGGTAGGCGGATATACTGACGATGACCGCCCGATTTTAATGTGTGTGGTTGGGCAAACTGAATTCACCAAATTGAAACAAATCGTCAAACAGATTGATGAGTCAGCTTTTGTGATTGTGGCGGATGCGAGTGAGGTGCTGGGCGAGGGTTTCAAACGCGCTTAAACGAGGTTATAATATGGAAGAGATCGTAAAGGAGTTGTGCTTCTCAACATGAAATCAAAGTTATCGATACTAATGCTTGTATTTGCGCTTTCTGTTCTATTGGCTGCCTGCGGTTCAAACGATGCAAAAGAAGAGAAGACAGACACCGGCAGCAAGACTGAAGCCTCAGCATCTGAAGGGGAAGAATTATATCAGCAAAGCTGCGTAGGCTGCCACGGAAAGGATTTAGAAGGTATGTCAGGGCCTAACCTCCAAGAGGTCGGAGGCAAATACGACGAAGACAAAATTGAAAGTATTATTAAAAACGGCCGCGGCAATATGCCGAAGGGGCTTGTCGATGATAAGGAAGCCGCTGTTATTGCCAAATGGCTGTCAGAAAAAAAGTAAGATGAAAAATCTTTGCCGCAGTGCAGGCAAGGATTTTTTTATGCCATGACAATATGAATGAAAAGAAACTGTAATAGTATTATGTCTAAATTTGACGTATAATGAAGTGTGTTGAAAAATGAAACTTTCAGATTTTTCATCTTTTTACAAATGAAAGGGTCATAAATTGTCGAATACATTCGAAGAGTATGACCGTGTGATAGATAAAATGACATAAAAGATTAGGTGATTTCATGATAGAGATGAAGGAAGTATACAAAGCCTATCCGAACGGCGTTAAAGCGCTCAATGGGATTTCTGTTACCATTCATCCCGGCGAGTTTGTTTATGTTGTCGGTCCGAGCGGAGCGGGTAAATCTACTTTTATTAAAATGATATACAGAGAAGAAAAACCGACAAAAGGACAAATTTTAATCAATCATAAAGATCTCGCTACAATTAAAGAAAAAGAGATTCCTTTTGTGCGCCGTAAAATAGGTGTTGTCTTCCAGGATTTTAAGCTTCTGCCTAAACTAACTGTTTTTGAAAATGTGGCATTTGCCCTTGAAGTGATTGGAGAACAGCCGTCTGTCATTAAAAAACGGGTGCTTGAAGTGCTTGATCTCGTGCAGCTGAAGCATAAAGCAAGACAATTTCCTGACACGCTTTCAGGCGGGGAACAGCAGCGTGTATCTATTGCCAGATCAATTGTGAACAACCCTGATGTTGTCATTGCTGATGAGCCTACAGGAAACCTTGATCCGGATACGTCCTGGGAAGTCATGAAGACGCTGGAGGAAATCAATAACCGCGGGACAACAGTCGTGATGGCGACACATAACAAAGAAATCGTAAACACCATTAAGAAACGTGTCATTGCAATCGAAGATGGTATCATTGTGCGTGATGAGTCAAGAGGGGAGTATGGTTCATATGATTAAAATTCTCGGGCGCCACTTGCGTGAGAGTTTTAAATCTCTCGGGAGAAACACATGGATGACGTTTGCATCCATTAGTGCTGTAACCGTTACGCTGATTTTAGTCGGCGTGTTTTTAGTGATTATGCTGAATTTGAATAACATGGCTTCGAATGCTGAAAAACAAGTCGAAATCAAAGTGTTGATTGATCTGACTGCAGATCAGAAGGCACAGGATAAGCTGCAGAGCGATATTAAGGATTTAAAGGGCATTCAAAGTGTCACTTTTTCATCTAAAGAAAAAGAGCTTGACCAGCTGGTTGACAGCTTTGGCGACAGTGGACAATCCCTGACAATGAAGGATCAGGAAAACCCGCTTAATGACGCGTTTGTCGTAAAAACGACAGATCCGCATGATACGCCGAACGTGGCGAAAAAGATTGAAAAAATGGATCATGTCTATAAAGTTACTTACGGAAAAGAAGAGGTCAGCCGTTTGTTTAAAGTGGTCGGCGTTTCCCGCAACATCGGAATCGCGTTAATTATCGGCCTGGTATTTACGGCGATGTTCTTAATTTCCAACACCATTAAAATTACAATTTTCGCAAGAAGAAAAGAAATTGAAATCATGAAGCTTGTCGGCGCGACGAACTGGTTTATCCGCTGGCCGTTTTTCCTTGAAGGATTGCTGCTTGGCGTATTCGGTTCAGTGATTCCGATCGCACTGGTGCTGAGCACTTACCAATACGTCATCGGATGGGTCGTTCCGAAGGTTCAAGGTTCATTTGTCTCTCTTCTTCCTTATAATCCATTTGTATTCCAAATTTCGTTAGTGCTTATTGCAATTGGCGCCGTAATTGGCGTATGGGGAAGTCTGACTTCCATCCGCAAGTTTCTGCGAGTATAAAGAGAAAAGCTGTCCCGCTACCGGGGCGGCTTTTCTTTTGCCTTCTTTTTCTTCTATGATTACATGAAATCTCCATCCTTTACATATACTATCTCTAGGTTTTGATAAAGACAGTCTGGCATACAGGAGGAGTAAAGGATGAAGCAAAAATTAATGGCTGTGATCGCAGCGGGGAGCATGTTGTTCGGAGGCGCCGGTGTATATGCGGGAATAAACCTGCTTGAGATGGATAAGCCCCAGACTGCAGCAGTTCCCGCGACGGCACAAGCTGACTCTGAACGGGATAAGGCTATGGACAAAATCGAAAAAGCGTATGAGTTAATTTCGAATGAGTACGTAGAAAAAGTTGATAGAGAAAAGTTGCTCGAGGGAGCCATCCAGGGAATGCTGTCAACACTAAATGATCCTTATTCTGTCTACATGGACAAGCAGACGGCTAAGCAATTTTCTGATTCTCTTGATTCCTCATTTGAAGGCATCGGGGCTGAGGTTGGAATGGAAGACGGCAAAATTATTATTGTTTCCCCATTTAAGAAATCGCCAGCGGAAAAAGCCGGGCTCAAGCCTAATGATGAAATCATCAGCATCAATGGAGAATCGATGGCCGGCAAGGATTTAAACCACGCTGTGTTAAAAATAAGAGGAAAGAAAGGGTCCAGCGTTTCAATGAAGATTCAGCGGCCTGGGACGAAGAAGCAGCTGTCATTCCGGATCAAAAGAGCTGAGATTCCGCTCGAAACGGTTTTTGCTTCAGAGAAAAAAGTGCAGGGGCATTCTGTCGGATATATCGCCATCTCTACTTTTTCTGAGCATACCGCGGAGGATTTTGCAAAAGAGCTGAAGGATCTTGAGAAAAAAGGAATAGAAGGCCTCGTTATTGATGTACGCGGCAACCCGGGCGGATATCTTCAAAGTGTGGAAGAAATTCTGAAGCACTTCGTCACAAAGGATCAGCCGTATATTCAAATTGCTGAACGCAATGGAGATAAAAAACGTTATTTTTCAACATTGACCCATAAAAAATCATATCCTGTCAATGTGATCACGGATAAAGGGAGTGCCTCCGCATCAGAAATTCTTGCTGGCGCATTAAAAGAAGCAGGGCATTATGATGTTGTAGGTGATACGTCTTTTGGTAAGGGAACGGTTCAACAGGCTGTTCCGATGGGAGACGGCAGCAACATCAAATTGACGCTTTACAAGTGGCTGACGCCAAATGGGAATTGGATTCATAAGAAAGGAATTGAGCCGACCATTGCAATTAAGCAGCCTGATTATTTTTCCGCCGGGCCCTTGCAGCTGAAAGAGCCGCTTAAAGTGGATATGAACAATGAAGACGTCAAGCATGCACAGGTATTATTAAAAGGCCTGAGCTTTGATCCGGGACGTGACGATGGCTATTTCAGCAAAGACATGAAAAAAGCGGTTATGGCCTTTCAGGATCAAAATAAGCTGGATAAAACGGGTGTAATCGACACTCGCACTGCAGAGGCATTAAATCAGCTGGTAGAAAAGAAAAAATCCGACGAAAAAAATGACTTGCAGCTTCAAACAGCGCTTAAATCATTATTTGTCAATTAAAGGAGATGGTGTCCCATCTCCTATTTCTTTATACTTAACGATAAAATGAACCATAAGTCACATAAAAATTGAGTTTTTGACAAGAAATTAAAAAAATTTTCACAAATAAACATTTATAAAGGACTGTGATTACCCGATATCAATATATGAGAGAGACTTTCTAACGAGATAATATGCATTTAAAATGAAACTTTTGCAAGTTGCCTAGTCTTTGTTTACTTCATACAATATAAGAAGGTTCTAAAAAGAACAGTAATCAGGTTTATGGCAGCTGAACGACAGGTATTAAAGAGTAACGTTAGCGAGAATGCTTGTTAGCACTCCAGTACTGCTGCTTATACTGGCCCGTGCTTATCTGTATAAAGAAAATGGGGGTTCACAATTGAAGAGGGCAAGTATTGTGCGTGAAAAAAAATATTATGAATTAGTTGAACAATTAAAAGACAGAACACAAGATGTAACATTTTCGGCTACAAAAGCACTAAGTCTTCTTATGCTATTCAGCAGGTATTTGGTCAATTACACCAATGTCGAATCAGTAAATGACATCAATGAAGAATGTGCCAAACATTATTTTAATTACTTAATGAAAAACCATAAGCGACTAGGAATCAATCTGACAGATATAAAAAGGTCGATGCATCTGATCAGCGGGTTATTGGATGTGGATGTAAACCATTATTTAAAGGATTTTTCACTATCGAATGTCACGCTGTGGATGACGCAAGAGAGATAAACCCTCCTGAGGATATCCAAGCCACTTAATATTTGATAGAATATGAGTAACATGTTTGGCTTGAGGCGGTGAAAGATAGTGTCTGTTCAATGGGGAATTGAACTGTTAAAAAGTGCGGGCCTGTTCTTCTTACACCCGCTTTTCTGGTTTTTTATCATCATAAGCCTGGCTTTCGGCTATGTTAGAATCAAACGGGAACGTAAAACCTTTCATACAAGAATAGCAGATATTTATGATGATCTGAAATTTACTTATACAAAGGGACTGATCCCTGGTCTCCTTTTGTCAGTTGTTTTAGGCGTACTCGGAATCTCGATTCCTCTCGGTTTACTTGCGATTATTGCCGTTATCACTGCAGTGGCAGCGCTCACTCTTCGCGCAAACTGGATGTCTGCTGCATATATCGTCAGTGTGAGTATGCTGATAGGTTTTGGACTGCAAATGTATCAGGCGGAGCCTTTTCTAGAGAGATTTCCGCAAGGATTTGCAGTCGTTTGGCCGGCTATGGGTGTGTTTTTAGGCTTGCTGATTATCATTGAAGGAGCGGTTGCTTATCGTTCTGCACATGTGAGAACATCACCGGCACTTGTCGTAAGCAGCCGCGGTTTGCCGATTGGACAGCAGCTGGCAAACCGGATATGGCTTTTGCCGCTGTTCCTTCTCGTACCCGGTAACGGATTAGAATCGCACCTCAGTTGGTGGCCTGTGTTTACTGTTCCTGGTGGCTCATTCCATTTTCTATGGATTCCTTACTTTGTCGGATTCGGGCAAAGGGTGCAGGGGTCGCTGCCTGAAACGAGCATAAGGATCACAGCGAAACGCGTTTGTATTCTCGGCCTTGCCGTCACAGTTCTCGGTGCAGCGAGCTTACTGTGGACGCCGCTTGCGGGTGCAGCCGTCTGTGTGGCTGTTTTAGGACGTATTTTTCTGTCCATTAAGCAAAGGGTGAATGATAACGCGGCTCCGTTTTATTTCTCGAAACGTGATCAGGGCTTAATGGTGCTTGGGATTATACCAAACACACCTGCTGAGGATCTGGAATTGAAAATCGGGGAAATCATTACGAAAGTTAATGGCATACCGGTTAAGAATGTTTCTGATTTTTATGAAGCGCTCCAGCATAACCGTGCATATGTGAAGCTTGAAATTATCGGTTTGAATGGAGAAATTCGTTTTGATCAGCGAGCTTCTTATGAGGGAGAACATCATGAATTGGGTATCCTTTTCGTAAAGGATGACCGTGAAGACGAAGCAGCCGCTTTGTCCGGATCATAAAAGACAGCCCGGCACCGCGAGAAGATGTGGTGCCGGGCTGTTTTGTGTTATGCTGAGTTTTTTTCCATCCGTGCCGTTTCATCAGATTTGATGCCTAATGAAACAAAAACGCCAATAATGGATACAGCAAAGAGAATCATAAATAAGGTGTGATATCCCGAAATCAAGCCGATTAAGGCTGATGAAATGATGCTTCCGAAATAACGGAAGGTCGAGAAAATACCAGACGCCACTCCTGACATGCCGGGGTCTACTGTGGCAAGGGAAGACACCTGCATGCTGGTCAGGCCGACTCCGGACGCGAGCCCGCCCAGGATAAGAGAGAGCATGAGGAACAAGACGGAATGTGAGCTGCTTAACAGCAAAAATAATAGATTCGCTCCAGCCATCATGGCAAATGAAAGAAAAATGATTTTTTTTGCTCCCCATTTGTGATGGAGCTGGGCGCCGACCCAGTTGCTGGCCGACATGAATATCGAAAATACAGAGAGCGCCATGCCGCTGTTAGACGTATTAAGCCCAAATTGGCTCGTCATGAATAACGGCATGATCAATAAAACGGCATACATCATCAGATTGCTTAATAAGACTGATAGATTGGCATTTGTAAAGGTTGAGCTTTTAAACAGAGTAAAATCAATAATTGGGTGCTGTGTGCGTTTTTCTCTTCTGAAAAAAAGCGGGACAAAAAGAAGTATCAATACACTGTATACCGCATAGCCCCATGAAGCCTCGTTTTTCGTCAGCAGGATAATCGAAACGATGCTGCCTGCAAGCAAGACAGAGCCGATAATATCCAGTGGCGCGTCAGATTTATTTTCTTTATATTGAGGGAACATGGTTAATGCCGTAAATAAAGCAATGGCGAGAAATGGGATGTTGACCCAAAAAATCGAATGCCAGCTGAAGCTGTCAATCAGTATAGAGCCAATAAAAGGCCCGAGTGCTGCCCCAAGTCCTGCGCCAAGTCCAAAAAATCCAAACACCTTCGGAAGGCGTTTTTCAGAAACAACGTGACGGATAATGGCAATGCTGTTTGGCGTAAGCAGTGCACCGCCGACAGCCTGCAATGCCCGAAAGACAATCAACAGCAGCAGGCTCGGTGAGAGTGCGCAGCCTAAGGACGCGATTAGAAAAAGGCCGACGCCCCATAAGTACATGGTTTTATTGCCGTACATGTCACCAAGTTTTCCGGCAATCGGCTGTGTGACTGCCATCACGATTAAATAAACGGTAACCACCCAAGTGATGCTGGCGATGGACTCGTTATACGTATGGGATATAGATGAGAGCGCGACCGCGATCATCGTGGAGTTAATGGGAACCAGGATGGCCCCTAATAATAGCGAGACGATCAGCGCCCATTCTTTTCTTGAACTCATTGGGATCCTCCTTTTTGTTATGCCAAGGAGTTCATCACGAAATTCCTTTGACAAATAGAGCTGTGCTATGCTCTAGCATTTTTTCCTGGGGCATTGAAATCACCCGGTCTCCTAAATGGAGACGGTGAATAAAATAACCGAAAATAATCGACATAAACACGTCGGCATGCTCCGCTTCATTTCCTGTCTGAATAACCCCTTTTTCACCCATTGTTTTGAGATAATCAACCAATAGCTGTTTCATAGATTGGGGATATTCTGTTACGTGGTTGATGACATCTTGAAACATGGCCGGTTCACGAAAGCTGATTTTAATGATATCTTTTCTATGTTCCAGCTCCTCTAAGAGACAGGTTCCGATATGAAGCAGGTCTTTGTACAAATCGCCTTCAGTTTGTTCCAGAATGCTGCTTCTGTTTGGAGAATGCTGAGAAAGCAAAGCCTCGACTAGTCCCTGTTTGTTTTTAAAATTCCTGAAAATCGTCGCTTCACTTACATTTGCTTTTTCTGCAATTTCTTTTGTAGTCGTTGCGCGATATCCTTTTTTGACAAGCAGCTGCATGGCAGCGTCAAGGATTCTCTTGTTTGTCGGTCTCAATACGTTTCACCTCACGAATATACTGGCAGGACAAGTATACACCTGCCCCGCTTGTATAAGAAAGAGGGAGGACGCATCAGGCCCGGCTGACAACTGTGATTTTGCCGTTGCTTCCATCAACAGTGATGATGTCACCGTCCCGAAGTCTTTCCGTTGCTGTACGTGTGCCGAGAACGGCGGGAATGCCGTATTCGCGAGCAATGATTGCAGCGTGAGACAAAATGCCGCCTGTATCTGTAATAATTGCTTTTGCGTCTTGGAACAGGCTGGTCCATAGCGGTGTGGTCATTTTGCAAACGAGGACATCCCCAGGCTCGAATTGAGAAAATTCACTGGCGTCCCGAATGATTTTGACCGGACCTGTTGCAATGCCGCTTGATGCAGCAATGCCAAAAATATGATTCTCCGTGTTTTTTTCATCCTCTATCACAGCGCCGACAATTTCTTCTGCAGCTTTGAGCTGTTCTTTTGTCGGAGTGCCGAGATAGGCAGGGGCTTGAGCAAGCTCATACTCGTGAAAGGTCTGTCTGCGTTTTTCAGCCTTTTCTTGCAGGGATACAGGGTGAAGAAGCGCGTTTTCCACTTCATCATCATATAAGAACCAAAGGTCTTCACAATTTTGAATGACACCGTTTTCCGCCAACAATTCACCTACCTTAAGCAAAAAGACTCTCGCCTTGGCATCCAGCATGGCGTCAATATAAAAGTGATGATCATCCTTTATATTTGCAGCGTTCAACGTCCACTGATAATAACGGTCAAATTCTTTCCGTAAATCGGGATCATTTATGTTTTTCAAGAATTCATTGTATAATTTCTCTCGTTTTTCTTTCGTTTTCTGAAATTCATTGTCAAAATGATAGCCATTGCGGACATAATTTTGAATATTGGCAAGGGCATAATACGGATTTTCTGCCCAGGTCTCTTGAATCAGATCATGGCTCTTTACAGATCGCCATCCGTATTCCTGTAAAAATTCATGGAGGTTCTTCAGGAAGTGTCTGCCCTCATCTGTTTGTTCCATTTTTTCCTGCAGCTGTTCCGGCTTGGTGTTTTCAAAAATGGACAGCAGATTCGGGTTTTCCTGAACTTCAACAGAAAATAGCCACAGGCGGCGGTCTGTTTCCAGTGATTTGTTCATTTTGCCTGTCAGCATCTCGTAAAAATGAGCGTTTTGGGATTCTCCTTGAATATGTTGGTACATCGCTTGCAATTTGTTTGTTAGAAGAACTTGCGGAAAAACGATATTGAAGTGCTCCTCATAAGCCGTGAGATAAAAAGCCTTTAATTTTTGAAAAGCATCTAGTGCACTTTCTGCAGTATGCTCAGTTTGTGTGAGCTGGTCAAGCGTTCTATAAAATGGGAGGTATGTGTGATTGATGATGTCATACATACGCTCCGATAATATTGGAAAAAGCTCTTTGCCGCAGTCTTTAGAAGGTGGCTGT
The DNA here is from genome assembly GCF_055721145.1 of Bacillus sp. VA15. Taxonomy (NCBI): domain Bacteria; kingdom Bacillati; phylum Bacillota; class Bacilli; order Caryophanales; family Bacillaceae; genus Bacillus; species Bacillus sp. VA15. The sequence continues at coordinate 33,064 of NZ_JBVQPQ010000007.1, forward strand.
TGTCCGCCTTGGTTTTTGGAATAAATGTGCCCGCGATAAAGTTTTACTTCGTCAACAACAACACCAATCGGGAACTTTTGCATGCTCTTCTTTAAGCCATACTCCAATGCCGGTACGATCAAGGATGAAAATAACGGGCTCACCGGACCTTCAATATTTGACTCCATGTTGAGCCAGAAATCATTCATATCAGCGTCTGTAATCATGAAGCTGCGTTCTTCTTCTGCTTCCTTTTTGTCCTGATCAATGGTTGTAATCGGGCGGGCCTGCAGAAGGTATACTTGATGATCAGCGATTCCGAATTCTATATCGACTGGATATCCGTACAGGTCTTCGGTTTTTTTCGTGATTTCAGTCAGTTCAATTACTTGTTCATCTGCAAGGCAAAAACGGCTGCGCATATCTTCGCTCGTTTCTTTTTCTGTGATTCCTTCTGCTGCAGACTCCATATAGATTTCCTTTGCACCTATTTCTTTCTGAATTTCAAACGAAGATTTATTGACTATAAATGTGTCTGGGGTGACACTTCCCGAAACGACAGCTTCCCCCAAACCATAGCTGGCGCTGATTAATAGCTCTCTATCATCATGGGTAACAGGATTACGGCTGAAAATAACACCTGATACCTCTGAATCGATCAGGCCCTGAACGACAACTCCCATTAACGGCTCTGCGATTTGGTTATTCATTTTTTTCTTATAGCTGCTGACTCGGCCAGAGAAAAATGAGGCCCAGCATTCTTTCACTTTAGTGAGAAACTCTTCCTCTGTTTTAATATTTAAGTAGGTTTCATATTGACCCGCGAATGAAGCGCCTTCTAAATCTTCTGAGGCAGATGAAGAACGCACGGCAACGGATTGGTATGATTCTCTCAGCTTGTAGAAGGAACTTGTCAGCTCATGTTTCAGTTCTTCAGAAAACGTTCCGGCGATGATCCCGCTTTCGATGTTTTCGCTAGTTTCATGAAGCTGGTTATCCTCCATAAAACGGGCGAGCGCATTCGTCTGAATAATAAACCCGTCCGGAACAGGAAGACCGTGTTTGGTCAATTTAATCAAGTTCATGCCTTTTGCTCCAGCAAGCTGGCTGGACTCTTCTGCTTGGCGAAATATTACAGAATACATATTTGAAACCCCTCTTTCCTTCATTTTGTTTTTCTCTCTAGTCTTTTTATGACGGAGCCTGTGTTTAAAAAATGATAGTAAACACTATCATTCAATTGTAGGTTTTCAGGAAAATGCTGTCAAACGCAGAAAGCCCTAAATAAAATGAATAGTTAAGTTAGTTATATTATCATGAAAAATGGGGCCAGGCTGGTGCTGTATGCCTATTTTTCTTATATTCTCGGAATCTGGCGGCGGGCATGCTTTAATAAAAAAAGTGCCGCTGATTGGAACAGCGGCACTCATGTAAATTCATATATGTTCTTACTTTATGGAATAAGTGAAATCATAGTTGCTTATTGTGCTGTAGTCGCCATCATGGGATTTCAGCCTCATATACACACGTTCTCCGGACTTCTTAATCGAGAGTAAGTTCCTCCTTGGCCATGATCTTCAGTTTGGATAACAATTGTCCAAAGGAACCATTCTTCATCGGCAGCCGTCTGAAGCTTCCATCTATAATGATTATCGAGAAGAACTTCGAGGGCTGAACTTTTTTTTTATCAGCTAGACTTGTGATTGCAAAAGCAGGTTGTGATGCCATAAGGAGACCGGGGAGTACCGCTGCTGTTGAAACATATGTAACGAACTTGAACTTCATATTTGTCCACTCCCTGTCCATTTTTGTATTGAACTGCCCAGATCTACAACCATACTATATAACTCTGCTTGTTTATCTTGTGAATCATTCCATTCTATTATTTATCATTGTTTGATCTATTGATGTTTCTATTGACTGGGACCAAAGCGCAAATATAGTGATTGATTTTGGCTGAAAAAGGGTATGGTGTAGAAAGAGGGAACGATTGCACGATTGTCCGATTCTTCATTTTTTACTATAATCAGATGAGATGAAGAATCCCTGAGGAGGGTTTTTGTTGATTACAAAAGCCGTTTTTGCATTGTTTTTCCCTTTTATGCTCGTTGTTCTTTTTACAAGAGTCACCTTTAATCATTATGTGGCGATCGCTCTAACAGCTGCATTGCTGTTTGCCTCTTATTTAAAAGGCTATACAGAAACGTATTTTATTGTAGGATTGGATGTTGTGTCTCTTGTGGCTGGCGGGCTTTATATGGCCAAAAAAGCTGCTGAGAAAAAAGAAGAATAAATCGGACATAATGAATATAAAGACTGAATTCCTGCTTTTACGTTTTAAAAGCAGGTTTTTTATACACGAAAACAGCTGGAAATAAAAAACCACCGAACTTTAGTTCGTATTTTTAGTGATTTTGCATTCCATTGTGTTACTATATCTATAGGAAGATTTCGTTAAAGAAACGGAGGCTTATTTTGTGAAAGATCGCTTTGAGTTAGTCTCGAAATATCAGCCCCAGGGAGATCAGCCGAAAGCTATTGAAAAACTTGTAAAAGGAATTCAGGAGGGCAAGAAGCATCAGACTCTGCTGGGGGCGACAGGAACGGGCAAAACATTTACGGTGTCCAATTTGATTAAAGAAGTCAATAAGCCGACGCTTGTCATTGCCCATAACAAAACCCTCGCCGGACAGCTTTACAGTGAGTTCAAGGAATTTTTTCCGAACAACGCTGTCGAGTATTTTGTCAGCTACTATGATTATTATCAGCCGGAGGCGTATGTGCCTCAAACGGATACGTTTATAGAGAAAGACGCAAGTATTAATGATGAAATAGATAAATTAAGACACTCCGCAACATCGTCTCTGTTTGAGCGGAGAGATGTCATTATTATTGCGAGTGTGTCTTGTATATATGGTCTCGGTTCGCCTGAAGAATACCGGGAAATGGTCGTGTCACTGCGGTCTGAAATGGAAATTGAGCGCAACGAGCTGCTCAGAAAGCTTGTAGACATCCAATATGCCCGCAACGATATCGACTTTCAGCGCGGTACATTTCGTGTGCGCGGAGATGTAGTGGAAATCTTCCCGGCATCCCGTGATGAACACTGTATCAGAGTCGAGTTTTTCGGAGATGAAATCGAGCGGATCCGAGAAGTGGATGCCTTGACAGGAGAAATTCTCGGCGACCGTGATCATGTCGCGATTTTCCCGGCATCCCACTTCGTAACGCGGGCCGAGAAAATGGAGAAAGCGATTCAAAATATCGAGAAAGAGCTTGAGGAGCAGCTGAAGGTCATGCATGAAAACGGCAAGCTGCTTGAAGCGCAGCGTTTAGAGCAGCGGACAAGATATGATCTTGAAATGATGCGGGAAATGGGTTTCTGCTCCGGCATTGAAAACTATTCAAGACATTTGACGCTTCGGCCTCCAGGTTCAACACCGTATACGCTTCTTGATTATTTTCCTGACGATTTTATGATCGTGGTGGATGAGTCGCATGTGACAATTCCTCAGGTGCGCGGCATGTTTAACGGAGACCAGGCGCGGAAACAGGTACTCGTGGATCACGGTTTTCGGCTTCCGTCAGCGCTTGATAACCGTCCGCTCCGTTTTGAAGAGTTTGAAAAGCATATGCACAATATCGTGTATGTATCAGCAACGCCAGGGCCGTATGAGATTGAGCACACGGATGAAATGGTCGAGCAGATCATCCGTCCGACAGGGCTTCTTGACCCGCTGATTGATGTGCGTCCGATTGAAGGCCAGATTGATGATTTGATCGGTGAAATTCAAGCAAGAATTGAGCGGAATGAACGGGTGCTCGTGACAACCCTGACGAAAAAAATGTCAGAAGACCTGACCGATTATTTAAAGGAAATCGGCATTAAAGTAAACTATCTGCATTCAGAGATTAAGACGCTTGAACGGATTGAAATTATCCGTGATCTGCGTCTCGGCAAGCATGATGTGCTTATCGGCATCAACCTGCTGAGGGAAGGGCTCGACATTCCTGAAGTATCTCTCGTTGCGATTTTGGATGCGGATAAGGAAGGCTTCCTTCGTTCTGAGCGTTCGCTGATCCAGACCATCGGACGGGCAGCAAGAAACTCAGAAGGCCGCGTCATTATGTACGCAGATAAAATGACGAAGTCTATGGAAATTGCGATTAATGAAACAAAACGCCGCCGCGAGCAGCAGGAGCGATTTAACGAAGAGCACGGCATTACGCCAAAAACGATAAATAAAGAAATTCGCGATGTCATTCGTGCCACAGTAGCAGCTGAGGATAAAGCGGAATACAAAACAAAAGCCGCGCCGAAGCTGTCGAAAATGACGAAGAAAGAACGCCAGAAAGTCGTTGAACAGATGGAGCACGAAATGAAGGAAGCAGCCAAGGCGCTTGACTTTGAAAGAGCCGCGGAGCTTCGCGATTTACTTTTAGAGCTAAAAGCGGAAGGATGATGAACAAATGGCTATGGATCGGATAGAGGTGAAGGGAGCCCGGGCGCATAACCTGAAAAATATCGATGTAACGATTCCAAGAGATCAGCTTGTCGTTGTTACGGGTTTGTCCGGATCAGGGAAATCCTCCCTTGCCTTTGATACCATATATGCAGAAGGGCAGAGACGGTATGTCGAGTCATTGTCTGCCTATGCCCGCCAGTTTTTAGGACAGATGGATAAGCCGGATGTCGATGCGATTGAGGGGCTGTCTCCCGCCATCAGCATCGATCAGAAAACCACGAGTCGCAATCCGAGGTCTACTGTCGGTACGGTAACTGAAATTTATGATTATCTGCGTCTTTTGTATGCGAGAGTAGGGAAGCCTCATTGTCCGGAGCACGGAATTGAGATTACATCGCAGACCATCGAGCAAATGGTCGACAGAATTCTGGAATACCCGGAACGGACGAAGCTTCAGGTGCTGGCCCCGATCGTATCGGGCCGTAAAGGCGCCCATGTCAAAGTCCTTGACCAGATCAGAAAACAAGGTTATGTCAGAGTCAGAATTGACGGCGAAATGGCTGAGCTTTCTGATGATATTGAATTAGAAAAGAATAAAAAGCATTCGATTGAGGTTGTCATTGACCGGATTGTGGTGAAAGAAGGTGTGACGGCCCGTCTGTCAGATTCATTGGAAACGGCGCTTCGTTTAGGTGAAGGGCGGGTCATGATTGATGTCATCGGTGAGGAAGAGCTGATGTTTAGTGAGCATCATGCCTGCCCGCACTGCGGTTTTTCAATTGGTGAGCTTGAGCCGCGGTTGTTTTCGTTCAATAGCCCGTTCGGAGCGTGTCCGACGTGTGACGGTCTCGGAATGAAGCTTGAAGTGGATGCGGATCTCGTCATCCCCAATCAAGATTTGTCATTAAAGGAGAATGCGGTCGCCCCTTGGACACCGATCAGTTCACAGTATTATCCGCAGCTTCTTGAGGCGGTCTGCACCCATTATGGGATTGATATGGACGTGCCAGTAAAAGATCTGCCGCAGCATCAGCTGGATAAAGTGCTGTACGGCAGCGGAGACGACCTGATTTATTTCCGTTACGAAAATGATTTTGGGCAAATCCGTGAAGGCGAAATTCAATTTGAAGGCGTATTGCGCAATATTGAAAGACGGTATAAGGAGACAGGCTCTGATTTCATCCGTGAGCAAATGGAGCAGTATATGTCTCAGAAGTCTTGTCCGACATGCAAAGGCTATCGGTTAAAGAAAGAGGCGCTTGCCGTACTGATTGACGGCCGCCACATCGGAAAAATTACCGAGCAGTCTGTAGCCGACGCACTTGCTTTCTTCAAAGGCCTTACCCTTTCTGAGAAGGATATGCAGATTGCCAATTTGATCTTGCGTGAAATTGTGGAGCGTTTAAGCTTTCTGGACAAAGTCGGCCTTGATTACCTGACATTGAGCAGGGCAGCGGGAACATTGTCCGGGGGAGAGGCGCAGCGCATCAGGCTGGCAACGCAAATCGGCTCGCGCTTATCCGGTGTGCTTTATATTTTAGATGAACCGTCTATCGGCCTGCATCAGCGTGATAACGACCGCTTGATCAGCGCTCTGAAAAATATGAGAGACCTTGGGAACACGCTGATTGTTGTCGAACACGATGAGGACACGATGATGGCAGCCGATTATTTAATAGATATTGGACCTGGTGCCGGCATTCACGGCGGTCAGGTGATGGCTGCGGGTACGCCAGAAGAAGTGATGGAAGATCCAAATTCATTAACGGGCAGCTATTTATCGGGGGAAAAGTTCATCCCATTGCCACCTGAAAGAAGAAAGCCGGACGGCCGTTACATTGAAATTAAAGGCGCTGCAGAAAACAACCTGAAAAAAGTGAATGCCAAGTTCCCGCTTGGAACGTTCACAGCGGTTACAGGGGTTTCCGGCTCAGGAAAGAGTACTCTCGTCAATGAAATTTTGCATAAGGCGCTGGCGCAAAAGCTTCATAAAGCGAAGGCGAAGCCCGGCAGCCATAAAGAGATTAAAGGTTTGGATCATTTAGACAAAGTCATTGATATTGATCAGGCGCCAATTGGAAGAACGCCGAGATCCAACCCTGCGACATACACCGGTGTGTTTGATGACATTCGGGATGTATTCGCGCAGACAAATGAAGCGAAGGTCCGCGGCTATAAAAAAGGCCGTTTCAGCTTTAACGTGAAGGGCGGGCGCTGTGAAGCCTGCCGCGGAGACGGGATTATTAAAATTGAAATGCACTTCCTTCCTGACGTGTATGTTCCGTGCGAGGTGTGCCACGGCAAACGCTATAACCGTGAAACGCTTGAAGTGACGTACAAAGGAAAAAGCATCTCTGATGTGCTTGATATGACGGTTGAAGATGCTCTTTCTTTCTTTGAAAATATCCCGAAAATCAAGCGTAAGCTCCAAACCCTTTTTGATGTTGGCTTAGGTTATATTACGCTCGGTCAGCCAGCGACAACCTTGTCGGGCGGAGAAGCGCAGCGTGTGAAGCTTGCATCAGAGCTGCACAAACGCTCAACGGGGCGTACGCTCTACATTTTAGACGAGCCGACGACAGGTTTGCACGTCGACGACATCGCCAGACTCCTTGTCGTGCTTCAGCGTTTGGTTGACAATGGAGATACAGTACTCGTCATTGAGCACAATCTTGATATCATTAAGACGGCGGATTACATTGTCGATCTGGGGCCAGAAGGCGGAGCCGGAGGCGGAACCATTGTCGCGTCAGGAACGCCTGAGGAAATCACTGAAGTGGAAGAATCGTATACAGGCCGTTATTTGAAGCCTGTTATGGAGCGTGACAAAAAACGCATGACATCGCTCTTGGAAGCGAAAGAAACGGCAACATCTTAAAACCCTCTTTTCAGAGGGAATTCAGCTTGTCAGCAAGTCCATCCTCGGGCTTAGCAGGCAAGCTTTTTCTTTAGGGTTTTTGTGTGATAGTTTAGAATAGTCTTTTTAAAATGGGGAAAATTTCTTTGGGAAAATGCCTAAACATTTACAAAGTGCTACCGATAAATGAATTGAAAGGCGGATGATGTTTTCCATATTAAGCAAAAAAGTCCTATTAAGGGATTTGAATCTATCCTTAATCAATTACCGGATCTACATAAGTTAGAAGCTTTACTGGGATCTCATACGCCAGAAATCAAAGAAAAGGAAGTCTTTGATTTCAAAAACAAATACACATGGAGGTATTTTACACATGAGAATTAACCACAATATCGCAGCACTTAACACACTGAACCGTTTATCTTCAAACAACGGTGCAGCACAAAAGAACATGGAGAAACTTTCTTCAGGTCTTCGTATCAACCGTGCGGGAGATGACGCAGCGGGTCTTGCGATCTCTGAAAAAATGAGAGGACAAATCAGAGGTTTAGAAATGGCTTCTAAAAACTCTCAAGACGGAATCTCTCTTATCCAAACAGCTGAGGGTGCATTGACTGAAACTCATGCGATCCTTCAACGTATGCGTGAACTTACTGTTCAAGCAGGAAACACAGGTACACAGCAAGCAGAAGATCTTGGTGCAATTAAAGATGAAATGGATGCACTTATTGAAGAAATTGACGGCATTTCAAACCGTACTGAGTTCAACGGCAAAAAGTTATTAGATGGAACTGAAACTGATGGTTTCACTTTCCAAATTGGTGCAAATGCTGGCCAACAGCTTACAGTTAACATTGACAGCATGTCAGCAAATGCTTTAGGAGTAGACACACTTAATGTAAAAGATTTTCCTACTACTCCTTTTGATACTCAACTTGAAAGTATTGATACTGCAATCAACAATGTGTCAAAACAACGTGCTAAACTCGGTGCGGTACAAAACCGTCTAGAGCACACTATCAACAACTTAGGCGCATCTAGTGAAAACTTGACAGCTGCTGAGTCTCGTATCCGTGACGTTGACATGGCTAAAGAAATGAGCGAGTTCACAAAGAACAACATTCTTTCTCAAGCTTCTCAAGCTATGCTTGCTCAAGCTAACCAACAGCCGCAAAACGTACTTCAATTATTACGTTAATTTCTGAACGGCTATATATTTCTGATAGTCACAGCTTGCCGACAGGTCCATTAGTTGGATATGCCGGCAAGCTTTTTTTGTTACAATCATTGTGTGACAGCCAGGGAGTCACTTGTTTCTTTAAAACAAAAAAAGGCAAGATATTGTCATCTAACCTTTAGCTTGATTTCAGTTATAATGAATGCAACTTTTTCCGCAATTACAAAGTCTTCTTATACAGCTGCTTACTTACACTCATTAAATCTTGAACGATATGCGTGTTGCTGCTGTCAAGCAGTACTTTTATGTATTGAATATCGTGAGAGATCGGAAGAGGTCCGTGGATCTGTTCAAGCTCAGCGATCATTTCACGATTCATTCTTTTTTGTTCACGAATCAGCTTTAACACCGATTCCTGTGTTACTGTATGGTCACTGGGGTCTTTCTCCATTGCTTGTCCAGCCTCCTTGATTGCCGTAAGCTTTTTACATATTGTAATCGGTACAGCCAGAGGATTCTACTTCTAAAACTTTTTAAAATCCAATTTCCGTAAATCGGAGCATGTCTAAAGAATGAGTTTGAAACCTGCTGACGTTTTAAACGTATATATAAGTAAAACGTCCTTGATCTTTTGTCATGGGTAAAATTCACAATAGGAGTGTGGAATGAATTGAACCGTAATCAAGCTATTATTGCATCACTTTGCTATTTCAGTGTGTTCATTGCGCCAATCATTGTGCCGATTGTCGCTTATTTTGTTGTAGATGAGAAAGAAACAAAACGCCATGCGATACGTTCTCTTATTTCTCACATTGTTCCTTTTGCCGGCTGGCTGGTCCTTTTTATCGCTTTTCTGGGCGGAGCCATTGCCATTGATGGAGACAGCCTGCTGCCTGTATTTGTGATCATTGGGGGAGCAGTTATTTATTTCTTAGTTGTTATTGGCATTATGATTTGGAATGTGATTCAGGGCATTAAGGTGCTGCGTGCAGCATAAGTAGACAATGGGGAGGAGATCGTCATGAAGCAAGAAAAGGAACGAATCCTTAAGCTTGTTGAGGAAGGAAAGCTTACAGCACAAGAGGCTTTGACACTGATTGAAAAACTTGACAGCGACTACAAGGAAAAAGAAGAAAAAATCACAGCGCTCTCAGTTCATGTACATGACGAGGAAGAGCCGTTTACAGCAGAAAAAAAAGAAAGCAGCAAGCCGTCTTTAGGAGCCAAGCTGTTTGATTGGATTGATTCCGCTGTGAAAAAGGTCAAGGAAGTTGACCTTGATTTGAACTTTGGCCATGCGTATGATGTTCAGCACATTTTTCAATTTAAAGATACTGACTTCTCTAGTGTTGAGCTTCAAATTGCCAACGGCAGCGTGAATATCGTCCCTTGGGAAGACGAGGATATCAGAGCGGAATGCCAGGCAAAGGTATATCGCGCTGACAGCCAGGATGCGGCGAGACATGCATTTCTTCAGCATATTGAATGTGAAATCAAAGGAAATAAGTTTTTTATCCGTACTGAGAAGAAAACAATGAAAACCAATGTGACTTTATATATTCCCCAGAAGGAGTATGATAAGATTCGGGTGAAGCTGTTTAATGGGCCGGTCAGAGGGGAACATTTACATGTAAAAGAGTTCTCGGCGAAAACGACAAACGGCGTGCTGTCGTTCTCGCATTTAACAGCCGAAAAAGCCACAGCCGAAACGGCCAACGGGCAAATTAAGCTTGCCAGCCACAGCTGTGGCACGATAGAAGCGGAAACCATTAACGGATTGATCGATCTCCGTGGGAGAAGCGAATCCATTGACGTTCAAAGCTTTAACGGAAATATTGCGATTCACGTAACAGACTCTGACTGCCGCTCCATTTATACCAAAACGACAACTGGAAATGTGGAGCTTTCGATTCCGGACGATCTTGCAGTGAAGGCAGAGCTAAAAAGCAATCTTGGTTCGTTGTCCCATGAATTAATGGATGTTGAGATGCTGAAAGAAAAAAATGATACCATTCAAAAAGAAATGTTGTTCACTTCAAATCAGGCACATGATCAAAACATCACCGTCTTCTCAGAATCATTAACAGGCGCCATCAAACTAAAGTACTCACAGAGGTGATCAAATGAATAGGCTTTATCGTTCAGAAAAAAACAAGAAAATGGCCGGTGTCATCGGAGGTCTCGCGGAATATTTCAATTGGGATGCATCACTCCTCAGAGTCATAACTGTCATCCTAGCTATTATGACAAGTGTTTTCCCTGTTTTGCTCATTTATATCATTTGGATTTTTATCGTCCCGTCAGAAAGGGATATGAAATGACATGGTAAAATGGGCAGTCAGCATTTTGGTAAATGCATTGTTATTAATCGTCATTGATGGATACATTGACTCCATTCATGTCAGCAGCATTGGGGCAGCGATTATCGCCAGCCTCATTTTATCGATCTTAAACGTGCTGATTAAACCGCTTTTGATTATCTTTACACTGCCGGTCACGATGGTAACGCTTGGTCTCTTCTTGTTTGTGATTAACGCCATCACCCTGATGATGACCGCGTCCATTATGGGTGACAGTTTTCAAATTGACGGCTTCGGCACAGCGATATGGGCATCTGTTATCCTGTCGGTGTTCCATTTGCTGATTCAAAAAGGCATTTTAGAGCCGCTGCGAAAGAAATAAAAAAAGCTGCCATACAGAAGGCAGCTTTTTTTACATGTGGTGTTTTTTTTGTTTTACGCGCTTCTGCGGCGGATACATTTGCGGTAGAAGGCAAAAGCTCAATGCGGCAAATACAAGGCCTAAGAGTCCAAAGGACATGGCAGACGGCATCAGTGTGAGCAGATAGGCGGATATCATCGGACCTGCCGCCATGCCTGTATATCTGATAAAGTTAAAAACTCCGATTGCACTCCCTCTATTGTGTTCAAATTCATTGGTGATCATTGTGGAGTACAAGGGAGGGATGACCCCCATCGAGATGCCAAACAGTGCCAGTGTGAGAGCCATGAGAATGAGAGAAACGGAATGTGTAACGGCGAACAACATGATACTGCAGACTGCGATTACATTGCTGCCGATAAACAAGGTGCTCAGCGCGATTTTCGCCTGTATTTTTTTAAACAGAAACGTACCGGCAATCGTGCTTAGCGCCAGTGGCAAATATAACAGTCCTGCTATGCTCACATCAATATGATAATGCTCCGTCAGCAATATCGGGAGGTAGACGATCACCGCAAAATAAATGAAAAAGAGGACAAAACTTAAGGTCAAAATGACGTTTCCTATTCGATTTGTAAATATTGATTTGTAATGAGCGAACACATTGCCTTGGGCTTGCTGCTTAGATCCAGCGGGAGAGTCCTTAGGAAAGATGATGCTGTTTGTCACCAGCATAACGACAGAGATGGCCGTAAGCATCCAAAAGATCCCTTCGTACCCGGCTGCTCCGCCTATGAATCCCCCGAGAACGGGGGCGATAGCCGGCGCGGCGGACAGGAGCATTTGATATGTTCCCATTGCACTCCCGCGGTCACTGCCTGTAAACAGCTGTCCGATCGTTGTGGCAGCAATAAGAGGCAGTGCTGCGGAACCGGCAGCCTGTATCATTCTGAATATCAGAAACAAAGTAAAGTCAGTGGTTACCGCACAGCCGATGCTGGCAGCTGCCGTTGCCATAATTCCGGCAATCAAGACAAACCGCGCGCCTTTAAAATCGATGACGGTCCCTAATATAATTTGCATAATCGCTGTCACAATCATAAAAACTGAGACTGACAGGTTTACCATTGCTGCGGAAACATGGAATGATTCTTTAATAATCGGGATAATAGGTGAATAAATGTTTTGGCTTAAAGATGCAAAAAATGCGCTGAAGCAAACAATGTATAAGATCAATACCGCCTTTGATTTTGTTTGAGTCATAAGTGTACACCGCCTTTTTGTTTACTTTACAGGTTTGTCCGGAGTCTCATCGTTTTGTTCTGCTTCAAGTGTAGATGTCAGCTGCTCTAGAAATTTCAATACAGCATTTTGTTCGTCTTGTGAAAATGAGTCGAGGAATTGGTAAAAAGCCAGCTCCTTTTTTTTATGCAATTTCTCATGCAAGTCGAAAATCCGTCTGCCTTTACGAGTTAATTTGAAATACACTTCTTTTTTGTTATCTGTCAGCTGATAGCTGTTAATGAATTCTTCCTTGATCAGTTTTGTGCTGATTTTCGTTACATTCGCTTTCGATAAGTTCATTTTTCTGGCGATTCCCGCATTGTTAATGGGTTCATGCTGGCCGATACAGTCAATGACATGAATGCTTGTCATGTTTTTAGGGATATCGATCACATCCTCCTCTGCGGCCTCCTTAAAAAATTGCTGAAGTGAAGTATTCGCTTTTTGTTCATTAAGGTGCAGCAGTCTCACATATATGTCGTATATCATCTGCTTCGTCAAATCAGACATAGGCTACCTTCTTTCTTAGGAATAATAGTTTACGATGAAACAATAAACAATATTGTTTACCGGTGAACAATATTATTTTATCTTTTCTTGTTTTCGTTGTCAATTGCTGGTGTTTAAGCTTTATTTGGTGTTGCGTCATGCTGAATATGAGTGTAAAAAGTGTGTGAAAAATGTGACATTTACATTTATTTTCAAATATTTGGGTACAGATTATATTGACGGGTAGAGGAATAAGGGATAAAATGACTAATGTTTACTAGTAAACATTAATTATGATATGCACCTTGAAAAATGAACATAGAAGTTTGAATCTTAACATAATTCGCTTGGTAACTTTAAGTGCTGCCTGCCATTCGTCTTGTTCAGTTGTGCCAGTTGTTCCAACTCTTTATGAGGGTGATGACTTAAAGCGGGATAAGTTTTTTAGGGGTGAATGAGATGACCGAAATGGCGACGGAAAGAAAGCCTATAGATTTTACTGCTGAGCCACTGACACAAAATTGCAGAGAAATATTTGAACGGCGCCAGCATGTTTTGGTGGGGATCAGCCCATTTAACAGCAGGTTTTCTGAAGATTATATTTACAGATTGATTGGATGGGCGACAGCTGAATTTAAAAGCGTTTCCGTTTTGCTTGCGGGGCATGAGGCGGCTAACCTTCTTGAAGCGCTCGGAACTCCCAGAGGCAAGGCTGAACGAAAGGTAAGGAAAGAGGTATCGCGAAACAGGAGATTTGCAGAAAGGGCTCTTGCGGCTCATGGCGGGGACACGAAGGCGATTCATACATTTTCTGATTTCACGGAAAACAAAGCCTATCAGCTGATGAGACAAGAAGTTGAACATGCGTTTTTTGAGCAGCCACATTTTCGGCATGCTTGTTTGGACATGTCTCGTGAAGCGATTATCGGGCGTGCACGCGGAATCAGTTTGATGATGGAAGAAGTCAGTGAGGATATGCTGAATTTGGCTGTGGAATATGTCATTGCTGAGCTGCCGTTTTTTATCGGAGCTCCGGATATTCTTGAGGTGGAAGAGACGCTCCTTGCTTATCATCGTCCGTGGAAGCTGGGTGAGAAGATCAGTAACCATGAATTTTCTATTCGTATGCGGCCGAATCAAGGGTATCTCATTGTGCAAGAAATGGCGCAGATGCTTTCTGAAACACGGATCACATCTGAAGGATGATAGGGGGAGTTAACATGAATCAACCCATTAAATTGTTTAGCGTGCTTTCTGATCAATTTCAAGAAAATCCATATGCTTATTTTTCACAGCTGCGGGAGGAAGATCCTGTTCATTATGAAGAGTCGATAGACAGCTATTTTATCAGCCGCTATCACGATGTCCGCTATATCCTTCAGCATCCTGATATTTTCACGACAAAATCACTTGTTCAGCGTGCTGAACCGGTCATGCGCGGCCCTGTGCTGGCCCAAATGCATGGGAAAGAACACTCCGCTAAAAGAAGAATTGTAGTGAGAAGCTTTGTAGGGGACGCATTGGATCATCTGTCTCCATTGATTAAACAAAATGCAGAAAACTTGTTAGCACCTTATCTTGAAAGAGGAAGAATCGATCTCGTCAATGATTTTGGAAAGACGTTTGCAGTGTGTGTCACGATGGACATGCTCGGGCTGGATAAAAGAGATCATGAAAAAGTCGCTGAGTGGCACAGCGGGGTTGCCGATTTTATTACGAGTATCTCTCAGACTCCAGAAGCGCGGGCGCATTCTTTATGGTGCAGCGAACAGCTTTCTCAATACTTGATGCCGGTCATCGAAGAACGCCGCGTCAATCCGGGATCTGATTTAATTTCCATCCTATGTACTTCTGAATATGAAGGCATGGCGATGTCGGACAAGGATATACTGGCACTGATTCTCAATGTGCTGTTAGCCGCAACGGAACCGGCAGATAAGACGCTGGCACTGATGATTTATCATTTGCTCAACAATCCCGAGCAGATGAATGATGTTTTGGCTGACCGTTCGTTAGTGCCGAGAGCCATTGCGGAGACGTTGCGTTATAAACCGCCGGTTCAGCTGATTCCGCGGCAGCTGTCCCAAGATACGGTGGTCGGCGGTATGGAAATCAAAAAAGATACGATTGTTTTTTGTATGATCGGAGCGGCTAACCGGGACCCTGAAGCGTTTGAACGTCCTGACGTGTTTCATATTCATCGGGAAGATCTCGGCATCAAGAGCGCTTTTAGCGGCGCCGCCCGGCATCTCGCTTTCGGATCAGGCATCCATAACTGTGTAGGAGCAGCTTTTGCCAAAACCGAAATCGAGATTGTAGCCAATATTGTGCTGGATAAGATGCGGAATATCAGATTAGAGGAAGGTTTTCGTTATGCTGAGTCCGGTCTGTATACACGCGGACCTGTCTCACTTCACGTTGCGTTTGACAGGGCGTAATAAGATTTCAAAGGTCTCTCCCATGCGGGGGAGGCTTTTTTTACATATGTTTTACCCACAAGTTGAAAAACGCAGTCACTGTTTTTAAATCATCAATTGAAAATTCATTGAAGAGCTGTTTGTATTGCTCCTTTGCTTTCTCATGAAGCTGTTCATGTAATGCCGCCAGTTCTCTGCCGCTTTCAGTTAGCGTATAAAAAATTTCTTTTTTGTTGCCGGGCTTTTTTGTCACTGTGATGATATTGTGTTTCAACAAAGCTTGAACTGCTTTTGAAACAGCGGCTTTTGAAATGTGTAAGCGGGATGCTAAGAAGCTGTTGTTCACATTTTGGCTGGTATGTATACAGGAAACAATGTGAAGCTGGGTCAATGTCCATTCTTTTCTGAGGTGTTCGAGATGTTCTGAGGACATGTCGCGGGACGGTATCTGTACCTTTTGCATGACACGTTTATCCCTTTTTAAAGCGAATTGTTGTATAGCTTGAATTAATTCATCATGAATACTGTTGTCCATCAATTTGCCTCTCTGATTTAATTGTTAACTGGTTAACTATCCTTAGTTTACTGGGTAATAGTGGAATCTTCAAGAGGCAGACGCTTTTTTTGTTCTTTATGCACAAAAATGAACTCATAAGCTTCCCTGTTCAGACGCAAAATACATGAAAAGGGAGGTGTTTTGATGAGGAAATACACTGTTATTGCTTCTTTATTCTTGTCTTTTCTTTCAGTTTTGTCTGGCGGCCATCATGAACCGAAAGCTTTTCCTGTTATAAATCAGGAACCATTCCAAACGCCTCATTACATACCCTTGCTTGAAAATCCTCCTCAAATCGATGTGAAAGCTGAAATGAAAAGCAATCTGATGATTGAGGCTCAAGTGCGTGACAATGAGTATCAAGCATTTTCTGCCTTTCTGTTTTATAAACAAAGTAATGAGCTGGGCTACAAAATGGTGCCGATGGATCCGACACCTGGAGCGGTCCGCAAGTTTTTCGCGCAAATTCCGAAACGATTGATTTGGAA
The DNA here is from genome assembly GCF_055721145.1 of Bacillus sp. VA15. NCBI lineage: Bacteria > Bacillati > Bacillota > Bacilli > Caryophanales > Bacillaceae > Bacillus > Bacillus sp. VA15. Next base: position 49,438 of record NZ_JBVQPQ010000007.1, read on the forward strand.
CAGCGAGCTTGAGTATTACATTGTGGTTTCCAATGGGAAGCAGCGGGTCGAGTCGGAGATGAAGAAACTGAAGCTCGAAGGATATCAGGCTGATCTTGCCCATATTCCGGAGCTTCTGATCACAGAGCTAGCAGTTGATACAAAGAACATTGGACGTGCAGACGGTTATGAATTTATTGAGATTTATAATACGACTGACAGAACGATTGATTTTAAAGACTATCACATCCGTTACCGCTATCCGAAAGAAGGGCCTGACTCCGATCTGATTTGGAGACCGGAAAAAAAGATCACGATTCCATCCGGTGAAACGTTTGTGTTTTGGCTGAAGCCTGCCGGACATCCAGAATTGACGACGGAGGATTTCAATCGATATTATCAGACACAATTAACGGAAGGGAAAAATCTTGCGGTGATAGAAGAGACAGAGGGCATGGCCAATACCAGACCGCGGGCAGCCGTGATATCAACGAATACAGGAAAAGATATTTCGGTTGCACATTATCGGAAACATGCGCTGCGCCGGCTGTCATCTGTGCTTTACAAGTATCCGATGGACGGTACCGCAGAACTTCTCAATATTTCAATCGGAGAAAAGAATCCGTCCCCCGGAACTGTATTACAGGCGCAGGTGCCTGAGCAGAAACGAAAAATCAAGCTTGATAAAGAAAAACCAGTCATTGAGGATTTGACTGACCGCAAGCCTGTCCGTCCTGCTGAAAGCATTGAGCTGCGTGCTGACATACGGGATCGCAGTCTTGTGAAAACGGCGGCTTTCTACTATCGGACAGATGAAAACAAACCGTTTAAGCGCATTTTCGCTGAAAAAGACCGCAACGACAATCTCTATCATTATATTGTGTATTCGCCTGAACTGATCGGGAAGGATCAGCTTGAGTATTACGTGACTGCAGGGGACGGGATCAATGAAGCAAGAACCCCGGTCAAAATGATTGATATTAAACAAACAAGCAAGTCGCACGGTTTGCGGATGAATATTGAAAACAGAGACACGCTATCGGGAACTCAGTTTCTAAAAGCGACGACAGACGGGCGCACTGACAGCATTAGGCTGTGGATTGACGGAAAAAAACAAGTGACAGAGCCCGCTATGGAAAAAGAAGTGTATTTTGCGTTCGATACGAGAAAAACGAATCTTTACTTTAAAAACGCGGTAACGATGGAAGGCAAAGTATTAAAGGTGTTCGATGATACGACAAATAAATACCGCACCTATTCTGTTCCATTGCCGGAGACGCTGCTTCGCAAAGGGAAGCAGCTGCAGCATATTACGATACGATCAGGTTCAAAGGTATCGCCGTTTGATACGGCTGAAAACCGTGATGATTTCTTAGTCAAAAACGCCCGACTGGTGTTATCGGATGGTACGGTGATCAGGGATCAGAGGGTTTCTCCTGAGAAGGAACTCTTTATTGGAGATAATCAGCGCTCGAATAAAAGCTGGCAATTTCAATTCAATCTGCCTGACGGACTGTTTACGTCACAGCTGCTGGAGTGGGATACATCAAAGCTTTCTGAAGGCGTCCACCATATTCAAGCAAGCGACGGCAAGGAAAATGTAAGCTTTGTTGTGCGGGTAGATAATTCAGGGCCTCACATTGAGCCGAATATCACCGAGGGACAAACGTACAAAGGAAACCTCATTCTGCAGGCGGATATGTATGATAAATGGAGCAAAATTGAGGAAGTGAAGGCGTCTTTAGATGGTGAAAGCATTACACTCCCATACCATACGTCATCTTCTGAACTTTTGCCGGGAAAACATTCGCTAAAAGTGACAGCAACGGATCTCGCGGGCAATAAAACAGTCATTGAGCGGACGTTTAAAACAGAACGAGAGCATCCAGATCAGCCGGAGGTCATAGACAGCGAAGCCGACACGCATAGGGCTAAGCTTTCTGTGCGGGTGAAGGATCCGACGAATGACGCCATGGATGTCGCTTTTTATAGAGGATTTCAATATACAGCGCGAAACAATGTGAAAATATTCAAGCATGCGTCACTGACTGAACCGCCGAAAAGCTTTGTGCCGGAAAGCGAGACCCCATTTACGAATAAAGAATTGGAGAGGGTATCTGCTGCTGACGGAAAAACAGTATCGACAGAAAAGAAGGAACTTTTCCCTTATCATCGCTTTGAAGTGGCGGTTGATCCGTCAGTTGATGAGAATGACTTGGCGGAAGCAGTCTGGAAGGGAAGTTCTTTGCCGGGGAGAAAGGTGACGATGTATGTTTGGAATTATCGGACAAACGAGTGGCAGCCGGTTGACAGCTTTGTTGCAAAGAATGACAAACCGTTTATGCTGAAGGCGTCTGTGATCGCCTCCGATTTTGTACGGAAGTCGAAGATGAATGTGATCGTACAGGATGAAATTCCTCCTGCGAAGGATATGTACACATTTGTCTGGATGTCCGATACACAGTATTACGCCGAAAGCTATCCGCATATTTTTGATAAACAAACTGCATGGATAAAAGATAATCAAAAGCAACTCAATATCAAATATGTGTTTCACACGGGTGATATTGTAGATGATTCAGCTGATATCAGACAGTGGAAAAACGCGAATCGGTCAATGTCCGTTCTGGATAAAAGCGGGATTCCTTACGGCGTGCTGGCCGGTAACCACGATGTCGGGCATAAGGACGGCTCCTACAGGGCGTTTGGCAAATACTTTGGCAGTGATCGTTTTGATAAAAAATTGCATTATGGCGGTTCCTATAAAAATAACCGAGGGCATTACGACCTGATTTCAAGCAACGGCAATGATTACATCATGCTATACATGGGGTGGGGCATTACCAATGAAGACATCGCGTGGATGAATCAGGTACTGAAGAAGCACCCTGACCGGATGGCTGTTTTAGCTTTTCATGAGTATTTGCTGGTCAGCGGAAACAGAAGCCCGATCGGAGAGAAAATATTTAAAAAAGTCGTGAAGCCGAATCCGAATGTCGTGATGGTGTTAAGCGGACATTATCATAGTGCGATGAGAAAAACTGATGAGCTTGATGATGATGGTGATGGAAAACCGGATCGCCTCGTGCATCAAATGCTGGCCGATTATCAGGGCGGGCCAGAAGGCGGGCAAGGGTATTTGCGTTTGCTGCAATTTGATCAGGCGAATGATATGGTGCATGTGTCGACGTACTCTCCGCATTTACAAGATAAAAACTACTATGATGCGGATACCCACGGTGACAAGGATGAGTTTTCTCTTTCGCTTGATTTGAAGCCGAGGATCAAAAAGGTGGAAACCGATTATTTTGAGTGTAATGTATATACCAATGAAGAGCTCGGAAAACGGGAGCGAGTAAAGAGCGGAGATACTGCTGAATTCCGCTGGGATCATCTCGAGCCGCATTCTGTTTATTATTGGTACATCATTGTAGAAGACAGTTTTAACGGCAAAACGAAATCACCGATCTGGAAGTTCAAGACGAAAAAAGAGACATATCGTCCGGCGCCAGACCAGTTAGATTTTCGCCATGTCTCCAATCCTTAAAAAGGATTGGAGGTTTTTTTATGAAAGCCGATCCATATAGTGGACAAATGTATAACGGTCGCCTCTGTATACAGATTTGGCATGTTCAAAAGCAGTTCCGTTCTGTAAATATGTTGTTCGTTTGATTAACAGGACAGGCGCCCCCTTTTGAATGCCGAGAATACTTGCTTCTTCAGTTGTTGCAGCGCTTGGTTCAAGCTCCTGTTTTGCACTGGAAATCGGTATGCTGTTGTACCTTTCAATATGCTCGTAAATCGAAGACTGAAAATGCGATTCGTTTAATTCACCCGCAAGCTCAAACGGAATATGCGAGGATTCGATCGCCATCGGAATATCATTTGCCAGTCGCACCCGAGTGATTTTATGGATAGGGGAGGGGTGCCTGCAACCTAATATAGCGGCGAGCCCCTCCGTTGAATCAATAAGCTGGTAGTCAATGAGCCTGCTGCCCGGTGTCATCCCGCGGCTTTTCATATCCTCGGTAAAGCTTGTCAGCCCTTGGAGTGCTTGTTCCATTTTTGGCTTGCTGACAAAGGTTCCCCGCCCTTTAAGGCGATAGAGAAAGCCTTCATTGACTAAATTAGAAAGAGCCTGGCGAACCGTCATCCGGCTGATCCCAAATTGTTCGGCATATTCACGCTCAGAGGGAAGAGGCATATCCGGCAGCAGCTCTCCGCTCTTTATTTGCGCTTTTAATTGTTCCATAATCTGATAATAAATCGGAATAGGCGATTGTTTATCGATCTTCATAAGTCAGCATGTTCCTTTCAAGGTCTTAATGCCGCTGCTTCACGATCAATCAAAACCGTTACATCGGAATGCAGGTGCAAAGCAGATGCAGGGAAATCTTCACTTATGTCTCCTTCTAACAGCTTTTTCACTGCTTCTGCCTTGCTTTTGCCGGAAATAAGCAGCAGAATGCGCTTGCTTGTGAGAATCGTCTGGATTCCCATTGTGAGCGCTTTTTTTGGCACACTGTCTATTGAAGGAAAATATCTGGCATTCGCCTGGCGGGTTTGTTCATTTAAGGTCACAACGTGTGTCCGCGACTTGAAAGGCGTTCTCGGTTCGTTAAAGCCGATATGTCCGTTTCGGCCGATGCCGAGAAGCTGAATGTCAGTGCCGCCGAGGGATTCGACTACTTGTTCGTACCGTCTGCATTCGGCTTCCAGGTCGTCTGCATTTCCATTCGGGATAAAATGCCGGCTTGGAAGGCTATCGATATGCTGAAAAAAACGATGATTCATATAGAAGTGATAGCTGTTCGGGTCATCGCTTGAAAGTCCGGCGTATTCATCCAAATTAACCGTGGTGACGTTTTGAAATGAGAGATTCTCAGTTTGGTGCAGGCGGATCAGCTCGCGATACGTGCCTTCCGGTGTGCCGCCTGTCGCTAAACCGAGAACGGCGTCAGGTTTTTCCTTGATTGTGTCTGCCGCTATTTTGGCTGCTTTTTGGCTTAGCTCTTCATATGTTTGACATTCTATTACTTTCATATCTGGTCAGCCTCCTTGGATATAAATGCAATGTTTCCGCGGCAAATGGTGAGAATCACCTCGCAATCACTGCTGACAATGACAAGATCCGCATCTTTTCCCTCTGTCACACTGCCTTTTCGGTCAAAGATGCCCAGCTGTTTGGCCGCGTTTGCAGAAGTTATATTAGCTATATCCGTCCAAGAACAATTTGTAAACTCACGCATATGCCGTGCGCCTTCGTTCATTTTGAGGATCGAACCGGCAAGTGTTCCGTCTGAAAGAAGAGCTGTTTTTCCTCTTACCGTCACACTTTGGCCGCCGAACTCATATACGCCGTCTTTCAGGCCTTTTGCCCTCATTGAATCGGTAATTAAAATGAGCTTGGTGCTGCCTTTTGCCAAGAAAGCAAGCTTTGCCGCTAAAGGATGGGAGTGGATGCCGTCGGCAATAAGCTCTGCCATAAACCCATCATGGGCAAGTGCCGTTCCGATCACTCCGGGCTCTCGGTGATGAAACGGGCTCATCGCGTTGTAAAGATGGGTCATATGGCTCGCGCCTGCTTTCGCGGCCTCCGACAGTAATGCGGAGTCGGCATCTGTGTGCCCCATCGACGCGATAATCGATTCGTCTTTCAAATAGCGGATCAGTTCAAAATGCCGGTCCTCTTCCGGCGCGAGTGTGACAATTTTGATCAGTCCGCCCGCCTCCTGCTGCCACTTTTTGAAAAGCGCAACATCCGAAGTCCTGATCCATTCCTTTGGCTGCGCTCCGGCTCTTTTAGGTGAAACAAAGGGGCCCTCTAAATGAATGCCGAGCAGTTCCGCACCTAATAAAGAGGATTCCTCAGCTGCTTTCCAATCTCTTGCATTTACCAAAGCTTGAGAAATGTGCCCATGTTCCTGAGTAATCGTTGTTGCCAAAAAGCTCGTCGTGCCTTCTTCGGGCAGCCTTGACGACATGGTGTCGAGGGCTGAAAAGCTTGAATCCATTGTATCTGCGCCATAGCCGCCGTGAATATGAATGTCAATCATCCCGGGAAGCAAAACGGAATCTGCCGGTGCTTGAATCTCTTTTGAATAAGACTCTTTAGGACGTTCTGTTGAGATTGTGCTGAATTTTCCTTCATTGATTCCGACATAGCCATTTTTGATTACTTCGTTTTCTGTCACGATCGCGATGCCTTTGATAAGAAGACTTTCTGCCATAGGTGATCCGCCTTTCTGGAATATGAATACATTTATTTTACCCCTTTTCAGACTAGTGATCTAGACCAGCTAAGGCGTTTTCCTGTCTTTTATAAAATCTGTTTTAGGTTCAAGCCCGAAAGTGATAAAATGAAATTATTGTGAGCAAGCTCGGGGCAGCCCGGAACAGGAGGAACATATCGTGGCAAAGGTTCGCACAAAAGACGTAATGGAACAGTTCAATTTGGAATTAATCAGCGGAGAAGAAGGAGTTAACCGCCCGATTACAATGAGTGACTTATCAAGACCAGGCATTGAAATTGCCGGATATTTTACATATTACCCGAGAGAGCGCGTGCAGCTTCTCGGAAAAACGGAGCTTTCTTTCTTTGAACAGCTGCCGGAAGAGGATAAAAAGCAGCGAATGGATTCTCTGTGCACGGATGTAACACCAGCTATTATTCTTTCTAGAGATATGCCTATCCCGCAGGAGCTGATTGACGCTTCTGAGAAAAACGGCGTGCCTGTCCTCAGATCGCCGCTGAAAACGACAAGGCTGTCAAGCCGGTTGACCAACTTCCTTGAGAGCAGACTTGCGCCAACCACAGCCATTCACGGTGTGCTTGTGGATATATACGGTGTCGGCGTGCTGATCACAGGAAAAAGCGGCGTCGGAAAAAGTGAAACTGCGCTGGAGCTTGTGAAAAGGGGGCACCGCCTTGTCGCCGATGATTGCGTTGAAATTCGGCAGGAGGATCAGGATACCCTTGTCGGAAACGCTCCTGAATTAATTGAGCATCTCCTTGAAATCAGAGGGCTTGGCATTATCAACGTGATGACGCTGTTTGGTGCCGGAGCTGTCAGAAGCAATAAACGAATTACGATTGTCATGAATCTTGAACTTTGGGAGCAGGGTAAGCAATACGACCGTCTCGGGCTTGAGGAAGAAACCATGAAAATCATTGATACAGAAATTACAAAACTGACGATTCCTGTCCGTCCGGGCCGAAATCTCGCAGTCATCATCGAAGTGGCAGCAATGAACTTCAGATTGAAGCGGATGGGGCTGAACGCCGCTGAGCAATTTACTAATAAGCTGGCGGATGTCATTGAAGACAGTGAACAAGACGAATAGGAGTTGGCGTTAAATGAATGAAGCGATAGAACCACTCAATCCGATAGCGTTTCAGCTAGGGCCGTTGGCCGTCCATTGGTACGGAATCATTATCGGTCTCGGCGCTTTGCTTGGGCTTTGGATTGCGATGAGGGAAAGTGAGAAACGGGGGCTGCAGAAAGATACATTTATCGATCTTGTCCTGTTTGCCATTCCGATTGCGATTATTTGCGCACGAATTTATTACGTTGCATTTGAATGGGATTATTATGTGGCACATCCCGGAGAAATCATTAAGATTTGGAAGGGCGGCATTGCCATTCACGGCGGATTGATCGGCGCCATTTTAACAGGTTATGTGTTTTCGAGAGTGAAAAACCTTTCGTTCTGGAAGCTTGCGGATATTGCCGCGCCAAGCATTTTACTCGGCCAGGCGATCGGCCGCTGGGGAAACTTCATGAATCAGGAAGCGCACGGTGAGGCAGTCAGCAGAGCCTTTTTAGAAAGCCTGCACCTGCCTGAATTTATTATCAATCAAATGTACATTGATGGACAATATTATCACCCTACTTTTTTATATGAATCACTATGGAGCTTTGTCGGCGTCATCATTTTGCTGTTCTTGCGCAAAGCAAATTTGCGTAGAGGCGAGATGTTCTTGATCTATATCATTTGGTATTCAATCGGACGATACTTTATTGAAGGAATGCGGACTGACAGCTTAATGCTGACTGATGCACTTCGCATCGCTCAGGTGATTTCAATCGTATTGATTGTTTTGGCTGTGGCAGCCATCATCTTCAGACGCGTCAAGGGATACTCGAAGGAGCGGTACGCAGAGTAGACGTCAACAAAGGGGGATGAGGGATGAAGAAGATCTTTCTGGCCGGTCTAACGGCGGGGCTTCAAACAACATGGACACTCGGTAAAGTCATTTTCCCGGTAACACTATTGGTCACTTTGCTTAAGCATACACCTGTCATGGATTGGCTTGTACGGCTGATCACACCGGTTATGGGCCTGTTCGGGCTTTCTGGTGAAGCGGCCATTCCGCTTGTACTGGGAAATATGCTTAATCTGTATGCAGGAATTGCCGGAATTTTGACATTGGATTTATCTGTGAAGGAAGTCTTTATTTTAGCTGTAATGCTTTCATTCTGTCATAACTTGATTATCGAATCGACAGTTGCCGCGAAGGTCGGCATCAGAATTGGCGTTATTTTGGCGGTGCGCATCGGTTTGGCCGCTGTGTCAGCGATCGTCATCAACCTCATTTGGCATGGCGGACAGGAAACGGCGCAGTACGGTTTTATCACCGCGAAGAGTGCGGCGCCTGACGGCTGGCTGGCAATGCTGGCCGAAGCTTTAACGAAAGCTGGACTTGGTGTTTTGCAGCTGGCGGCAATAGTGATCCCGCTGATGATCATCATTCAGTTTTTAAGAGATTTAGGCTGGCTGCATCGGTTTTCGAGGTGGCTGTCTCCGTTTACGCAGCTGCTTGGCATGAATAAAAATACGTCCATGACGATGGTGGCGGGACTGACGATCGGTCTGGCCTACGGAGCGGGTGTTATGATCAAAGCTGTCGAGGACGACGGCGTGAGCAGACGGGATATGACATTGGCATTTATTTTTCTCGTTGCCTGCCACGCGGTGGTGGAAGATACACTTGTCTTTATTCCGCTCGGCATACCGGTCTGGCCTCTTCTTCTGATTCGTGTCACCACCGCAGTGCTGCTGACAATGGCTATTGCGCATACATGGAAAAAATGGAAACCCTCAGCGGTTGGAAAGGAAGCAATATGAGTGACAAACGAGTAACGACGATTCTGTTTGATTTAGACGGAACTCTTATTAATACGAATGAATTAATTATCGCGTCCTTTTTGCATACACTGGAGCATTATTACCCGAGCAAGTATAAACGAGAAGACGTTCTCGCGTTTATCGGGCCGTCTCTTTTTGACACATTCTCCTCGATGGACGCTGATAAATGCGATGATATGATCGCCATGTACAGAGCGTACAATCATGACATGCATGATACACTCGTGACTGAATATGAAACGGTGTATGAAACCCTGGATGCATTAAAAAAAGCCGGCTTTAAACTAGGGATTGTGACAACGAAATTAAGAGATACTGTCAATATGGGCCTCAAGCTGACGGGAATCGGCGAATTCTTTGAAACGGTCGTTACCCTTGATGATGTGACGATGGCAAAGCCTGATCCCGAGCCTGTGCTTTTAGCGCTGAAACAGCTGGGAAGCGAGCCGGCGGAAGCCATTATGGTCGGAGATAATTACCATGATGTGCTGTCAGGGAAAAACGCCGGGACAAAAACGGCTGGAGTCGCATGGACGATTAAAGGGCCGGAAACACTGGCGAAGCATGAGCCTGATTATATGCTTGAGAAAATGAATGATCTATTACAAATCGTTGGAGTGAAGTAATCTGTGAGAAAAACAGATCGTCATCCGGTCTCGGGGGCTAACTCACTATGGCATGTCTATCAAACGGTGCCTTTTTTAAAGGTTGTCAAAAATTTTATTGTCATTCAAATTGCGAGATATACACCGTTTATAGGGATGAAAAACTGGCTGTACCGTACATTTCTGCGGATGAAGGTTGGAAAGCAGACTTCCTTTGCCCTCATGGTGATGCCGGATATTATGTTTCCGGAAAAGATCTCAGTCGGAACAAATACAATCATCGGGTACAATACGACCATTTTGGCCCATGAGTATTTGATTCAAGAATACCGGATCGGCAAAGTCCTGATCGGAGACGAAGTGATGATCGGTGCCAACACGACTATTCTGCCCGGTGTGGAAATAGGGGATGGCGCAGTTGTGTCCGCCGGAACACTTGTCCATAAAGATGTGCCTGCCGGGGCTTTTGTCGGCGGAAATCCGATGAGGATCATCTATACGAAGGAAGAAATGCAAGAAAGATTGAAAAAGCCCGCTGAATAAACATCAGCGGACTTTTTTTATATTCAAAATTGAGTATTATTGTTTTCGTAAATATGCTGAACGCCAATCCATTTTTGGCCGACATTGGAGTAGCGTGTATTTGTCATTCTAACCGTGCTTGTTTTGCTGTCTGTCCGGAATATCGCCTCTTTCATGTTCGTGATGGTGCACTTGTCAATGATCACATCAACGTGGAAGGTTGAACCGCCAAGCTGTCTAATGAACTTTCCGCCATTGTCTGCAGTGAAGTTTTTCACTGTGAATGTGCTGGCTTTATTGATTTGGAAAATCTTATCTGACGCTTTTTGGGCAGAGCCGCCGTCGATGGTCACTTTTCCTTCCTTCTTCACCGTTAACGCATCCTCGCCAACATCTTCCCACTTCACATTCTGAATGTTAACGTTTCCATAAGTGTGCACGCCATCAGCAGCAGGTGTGCCGAGCACCACATTTTTCAGAGTTGCTCCATCCTCTACACGAAAAACAGGTTCCTGATTTTCGGACTGGCTTCCGTCACCTAATTCTTTCCCTGCTACAAACCGCTGTCCCTTCCCGTCATATGTTGTATTTTTTGGTACGATAATTGTTTCGTGAACCACTTTGTCAGCTGCAAAAGCGGTTGATGATTGAAACTGGCTGAAACCCATAACCAAACTGAACATAAATAGGATAGACACGATTTTTTTCAATGATAAAATCCTCCCCGGATCGCTTTAATTTTTGTAAGAGAAGCCTCAGCGTCTTGCACCGGCTTCTCTCACATCGATCGGGGCAAGGCTGAATCTGCTTTAATCATAAAAACAGACAGCCTGAAAGTAAAGACAATTTTGGATGATAAATGGAAAATGAATCGATATTACCGATTGAAATAAAAAGCATGAATATTGTCGTATTTGCTCAGGGTAGAGCATAGGCACTGTGAAAGCGAACAGTTTTCAGCAGTTTACTTTTGAATAACGATGGCTTGGCTGCCCATTTGTTCCCACGCTTTTTCAAAGCTCGTTCTGTCAGTTTTTCTGTTTTTGTAGCCATACGGATCATTGAGATACACGTATTTTTCATCATATCCTGTAACGGCGACACTGTGTTCACTGTACGTGATATCTATTGTTCCGTTTGGCGTTTTCCATGTCTGCATGTTGTCAACCGGCGTAAAGTTGGCGGTCGTAATGACCCAAACAGGATTGCCTTTCTCAAGCTGTTCATAAACAGCGGAAATGCTTTTTCCAGTCAGGTCAGACACTTTGTTGCCGGCATAGGTTTTCGCCAGCTTATAGATCGGTCCGTGGTAGACACCGAGACCCGGGCCATTCGCCATATCCCCGACAAATCCGTCATTCGGATCACCTTTTAATCCGCTGCTGTATGTCAAAGGCACTGTGGCTATCTGGTTAGCCAGTGTGTTTTTTGTCACGCTGTATCCCGCGTAATTCAGCACCATCGCAAGACTTGTTACTTCACAGCCATTATAGAGCCGAGGCGCGTCCATCTGATTGTAAAGGACGACATCCAGTGGTTCTGCGCTTCCCTTCAGCTCCTTTTTGCTGTTCGCGGCTGTGCCCGTATTGCTATCAGAAACCACTTTTTTAAGGCTGTTCAAAAAAGGAATATCTATATCTTTTGCATCTATTTTAAGTCCGAAAAAAATAACGCCTGAAAGAATGATCAGTACACATAGAGTTCGCAGTGTTTTCATCTTTATCTCCTTGTTCTCTATTTGATTTGTATTATAGCATGCCAAACATAAAGAATTTGAGATATTACGTACCTTTAATCATTTATTCATGATTTTTTCATAATTGGGAGGAGGATATCTGAACTAAAAATATCTCGACTGAAGTTAAGCATTGATTTTCATTCTTTCATCTGCTAACATATTATCATATTAGCGAACTAAAGGATTCGGAATTTTCCTTCAAACAATGCAACGGAGGTGCTCGGGTTGATGTTTATGTTTGAGAAACCGCACGGCATGAGAGATACACTGCCCGGTTTATACGAAACGAAAAAAAAGGTGAGACAATCGTTAACCGAATTGATAGATAAATGGGGATATCAATTTATGGAAACGCCGACACTGGAGTTTTACGATACCGTTGGCGTACAGTCAGCGATTGAAGAGCAGCAGCTGTTTAAGCTTCTTGATCAGGACGGCAAGACATTGGTGCTTCGCCCGGATATGACAGGACCGATTGCAAGGGTGGCGGCATCAAAGCTTCTGAAACACGATCATCCGCTCAGAGTCGGCTATGCGGCAAATGTATTCAGGGCTCAGGAACGCGAAGGCGGACGTCCCGCCGAATTCGAGCAGGTCGGAGTGGAATTAATCGGTGACGGCACGACAAGCGCTGATGCGGAGGTCATTGCATTAGTAATCGGTGCGTTAAAAAGCGCCGGGCTTGCTTCCTTTAAAATTGCCATCGGCCACGCCGGTATTGCGGATGCCCTGTTTGTTGAGGTACTCGGAAACGTTGAACGCGCTGATGTGCTGCGGAGGTTTTTATACGAGAAGAACTACGTCGGCTACAGAGAACATGTCAAGTCTCTCCCGCTTTCCTCCATTGATAAAAGCAGGCTGCTTGAGCTTCTTGAACTGCGGGGCGGCATAGAAGTTTGCGGACGTGCTGAGGAAATCGTCGATTCTGCACAAGGAAAAAGCGTGGTTGATGAGCTGAAGGCGCTGTGGGACATTCTTGAGGATTACGGATGTACGGAAAATGTCCGCCTTGATCTGAATATGGTTAGCCACATGAGCTATTACACAGGGATTTTATTTGAAGTGTACGCCGAAAATGTCGGCTTTGTCATTGGAAGCGGCGGCCGTTATAACAAGCTTCTGGGTCATTTTGATTCACCCGCGCCTGCAACTGGCTTCGGGCTTCGGATCGACCGGCTGATTGAAGCGCTTCATTTGAAAGACGAACCTTGTGACATTGACGCTGTTATTTTCAGCAAAGAGCAGCGGGCGCAAGCCATCGCTTATGCGAATGAAGAACGTATGAAAGGGAACAAAGTGGTTCTTCAAGATTTATCGGGAATTGAAAATATCGATCAGATGACAAAATCTTTTGCAAACGTCACCTATTTTATCGGTGCCAGAAAGGAAGAGCAAAATGGGTAAGTTACTCACAATGGCGATGCCAAAGGGCCGGATATTTGAAGAAGCGGCAGGGCTGCTGCGGCAGGCTGGCTACAAGCTCCCTGAGGAGTTTGACGACTCGAGAAAACTGATCATCGATGTGCCTGAGGAAAATCTCCGTTTTATATTAGCTAAGCCGATGGACGTGACCACATATGTGGAGCATGGCGTGGCAGACGTCGGAATTGCAGGCAAGGATGTCATGCTGGAGGAGGAACGCGATGTGTATGAGGTGCTGGATTTGAACATCAGCAAATGCCACTTGGCAGTCGCCGGACTTCCGAATACAGACTGGAGCGGCGTAGCGCCAAGAATCGCGACAAAGTATCCGAATGTGGCTTCCAGTTATTTCAGAGAGCAGGGAGAACAAGTCGAAATCATTAAGCTCAACGGTTCAATTGAGCTGGCACCGCTTATTGGGCTTGCTGACCGAATTGTGGACATCGTTTCCACGGGACAGACGCTGAGAGAAAACGGGCTTGTTGAAACAGAGCACATTTGCGACATTACTTCCCGATTTATCGTCAACCCGGTAAGCTATCGCATGAAAGACGATGTGATTGACGAAATGGCATCCCGCTTATCTCTCATAGTGGAAGGAGAAACGGCAAAATGAAGATCAAAACCATCAGCGGCGCTGAACGGCTTTCTCTGAAGCGATCCATAGATGCCGGAACGGATGAGCAAAGAAAAGCGGTTCGATCTATTATTGAAGATGTCAAAGCAAACGGTGATCAGGCGGTCCGCAGCTATACGGCGAGATTTGACGGCATCGAAATAGACAGCCCGCTGGTCACAAAAGAAGAAATTGAGGAAGCATACACCTTACTGGATTCACAGCTGCTTCAGGTGATTAGGCAGGCAATCGAAAATATTAGGGAATATCATGAAAGACAGCTGCAATCCTCATGGTTTTATCACAGAAAGGACGGCACAATGCTGGGGCAGAAAGTGACGGCGCTTGATTCCGCCGGCGTATATGTGCCAGGGGGAACGGCTGCATATCCTTCATCTGTTTTGATGAATGTCATTCCGGCGCTGACAGCCGGTGTGGATAGAATCGTTCTTGTGACGCCTCCGGGAAGAGACGGACAGCTGTCTCCAGGGGTTTTAGTCGCTGCTGCTGAGCTGGGCATAAAAGATATTTACAAAATGGGCGGCGCACAGGCGATTGCGGCGCTGGCGTACGGAACCGAAACCATTGAGCCGGTAGACAAAATCACAGGTCCGGGAAACATTTATGTCGCGCTTGCCAAACGAGAGGTATTCGGCGATGTCGATATTGATATGATTGCCGGACCGAGTGAAATCGTTGTGCTGGCTGATGAAACAGCGATTCCGAGCGAAATTGCAGCCGACCTGCTGTCACAGGCGGAACACGATAAGCTCAGCTCGTGTGTGTTTGTCACAGATTCCATGGAGCTGGCCGAGGCGGTTTCAGCAGAGGTGAAGGAGCAGCTGAAAACCTTGCCGCGAAGAGAAATAGCGGACGCTTCAGTGAGTGATTATGGTTGTATCTATGTGGCGGAAACAATGGATGAAGCGATTGACACTGTCAATACGCTTGCACCGGAGCATTTAGAAATCATCACACAGTCTCCCGAAGCTTTGCTTGGCAGAATCAAACATGCAGGTGCAATTTTCTTAGGTAGATATAGCCCTGAGCCTGTCGGAGATTATTTTGCCGGACCGAATCACGTGCTTCCGACAAATGGGACAGCGAGATTTTCAAGTCCATTAAACGTAACGGATTTTCAAAAGAAATCGAGCATTATTTCTTACAGCCAATCAGCCTTTGAAGAACATGCCGAAAGCATCGCGGCTTTTGCCAGACTTGAAGGATTAGAAGCCCATGCCAGATCAATCGAAGCGAGAGAACGGAGGAATTCAAAATGAGAAAAGCGGAACGCGCAAGAAAAACAAACGAAACAGATATTGAGCTGGCATTCGCAATAGACGGTGAGGGACAAGTTGATATCAAAACAGACGTACCGTTTATGACGCATATGCTGGATTTATTCACGAAACACGGGCAATTCGATCTTTCGATTAACGCAAAAGGCGATGTTGATATAGATGATCACCACACGACCGAAGATATCGGCATCTGCTTAGGGCAGGCGCTGCTCGAAGCTTTGGGCGATAAAAAAGGAATCAAACGCTATGGATCGGCGTTTGTGCCGATGGACGAGGCGCTTGCTCAAGTCGTCATAGATTTAAGCAATCGGCCGCACTTGGAAATGCGCGCAGACTTCCCAGCATCTAAAGTCGGCACATTCGATACGGAGCTTGTACATGAATTTTTGTGGAAGCTGGCGCTTGAAGCACGGATGAACCTGCACGTCATCGTTCATTATGGCACAAACACCCACCATATGATTGAAGCTGTTTTTAAAGCGCTTGGACGTGCGCTTGATGAAGCGACTACGATCGATCCGCGTGTTAAAGGGATACCATCAACGAAAGGGATGCTGTAAATGATCGGCGTGATAGATTACGGAATGGGCAATTTATACAGTGTCTCAAAGGCGCTTGAGCGTGTCGGCGTGCCGTATTTTGTTTCTGAAAAGCCGGAGGAGCTGAAAGAAGCTGATGCCTTCATTTTGCCGGGAGTCGGTTCATTTGGAGACGCGATGGACAATTTGCGCAACGCGAAGCTCGATCAATTGATTCGCGATATGGTCTCAGAAGGAAGACTGCTTATCGGGATCTGCCTCGGCATGCAGCTTTTATTTGATCAAAGCGAAGAAAACGGGACCGCGTCAGGCCTTGGGCTGTTAAAAGGAAAAGCAGTCAGACTGAAAGCAGAAGATGAGGAAGGAAACAAGCTGAAGGTTCCGCATATGGGCTGGAATCGCCTTTCCTTTCATAACGAATCTCCGCTGCTGGCTGAAACAGAAGAAGGCTACGCTTATTTCGTGCATTCGTATTATATTGACGGGATGGAGGAGAACGCGCTTCTGGCAAGCGCTGATTATGGTGTGCGAGTGCCTGCTGTAGTCGGAAAAGGGAACGTCTTCGGCGCCCAATTTCACCCGGAAAAAAGCAGCACGGTCGGAATGTCCATCCTAACCCAATTCACGAAAATGGCAGCAGAACAGAAGGTGAAAAAATGAGTGCTTTTACATTATATCCGGCAATTGATATGAGAAACGGCAAATGTGTCCGCCTTGTTCAAGGAGATTATAGTAAGGAAACGATATACGGCGATTCACCATACGACATGGCCTCGTTATTTGCGAGTGAGGGTGCCGAATGGATCCATCTCGTTGATCTTGACGGCGCAAAAGAAGGAAAAAGAGTAAATGACCGTCATGTGATCGAAATTTCGCAAAAGCTGGACCTGAAAGTGGAAATCGGCGGCGGGATCCGTTCCGAAAGTGACGTCTATGAATACTTATCAGCAGGAGTCGATCGAGTAATCCTGGGAAGTTCAGCTGTTTCTAACCCTCCGTTTGTAAAAAAAATGCTGAAACAATATGGCGAGAAAATTGCAATCGGACTGGACGCGAGAAACGGCTTTGTTTCAACTGAGGGATGGCTGGAAACATCAACCCTTAAGGCAGCTGAACTAGGCAAAGAGCTTGCCAATGAAGGAGCGGAAGTTTTTATTTTTACTGACATTGCGACAGACGGAATGCTGTCAGGCCCCAATATTGAAAGCACGGTCGAGCTTGCTAAGGAAACGGGGAAATCTGTGATTGCTTCCGGCGGAGTCAGTTCCGTCGCGGATCTCGAAGCCCTCGCCCGCTGTCAGGCGGACGGCGTTTCTGGAGCGATCATCGGAAAAGCGCTGTATACCAATCAGTTTACGCTGAGCGAGGCGCTTGAAAGGGTGAAACGCAAATGATCACAAAACGGATTATTCCATGTCTTGATGTCAAAGAAGGACGCGTTGTCAAAGGAATTCAATTTCTCGAATTAAAAGATGCCGGTGACCCTGTTGAATTGGCGGAAGTGTATGACCAAGAAGGCGCGGATGAACTGGTTTTTCTCGATATTTCCGCCTCGCATGAAGGACGAAAAACGATGGTTGACGTGGTGGAGCAGGTTGCCGCGAAGCTTGCGATTCCGTTTACAGTCGGCGGGGGCATCAATCAGCTCAGCGATATGAAAACGATTCTGCGTGCCGGCGCAGATAAAGTTTCTGTGAACACGGCAGCTGTTCTCCGGCCTGAGCTGATTACGGAAGGAGCCGAGTTTTTCGGTTCGCAATGCATCGTACTTGCCATCGATGCCAAGTATGACCAGGAATCTGGCACATATAAAGTCTACACGCACGGCGGCAGAAAGAAAACAGATTGGGAAGTCACAGCATGGGCAAAAGAAGGCGTCAAACGCGGCGCAGGAGAAATATTGCTGACAAGCATGGACTCTGACGGTGAGAAAAAAGGCTTTGATCACAGGCTGACAAAGCTTGTTTCTGAAACTGTCCCCGTACCTGTTATCGCCTCGGGAGGAGCGGGAAACGCGCAGCATATGCTTGAGGCTTTTACAAAAGGAGAAGCCGACGCCGCGCTGGCCGCCTCTATTTTTCATTATAAAGAAACATCAATGAAAGAAGTGAAATCATACTTGAAAGAGCACGGGGTGAATGTGAGATGAAACAGGCAGATGAACTGCGTTTTAATGAGGATGGATTAATTCCTGCCATCGTGCAGGATGCGGTAAGCAAAGAAGTGCTGACACTTGCCTATATGAACAAGGAATCGTACGAAAAAACGCTGGAAACGAAAGAAACATGGTTTTACAGCCGCTCGCGTCAAGAGTTATGGCATAAAGGAGAAACCTCAGGGAACACGCAAGCCGTTACGGGTATTCGGTATGACTGCGACCAAGACGCGCTGATCGTGCTCGTAGAACCGTCCGGACCGGCATGCCACACTGGCAGCTACAGCTGTTTTACAAAGGAACAAACAGAAGAACAGGCTGCGGGCCGATTCGACATCATTAACGAGCTGGAGCGCGTCATCGCGGAACGCCAAGCGGAAATGCCTGAAGGAGCTTACACCACTTACCTTTTCCGAGAAGGCGTCGATAAGATTTTGAAAAAAGTTGGTGAAGAAGCATCCGAAGTCATCATCGCCGCGAAAAACCGAGACCACGAGGAACTCAAATGGGAAGCGGCAGACCTGCTGTATCACCTGCTTGTCCTGCTCAGAGAACAAGCACTGACGCTGGATGATGTGCTTGACGTATTGAAGAAACGACATTCTGAAAAATAAGAGTAAAGAGCCGTTATCATACGGCTCTTTTTGTTTTGTGAAAAAAGTAATAGGTATTTAGGTGCGCATGAGGTGTTTTGCATGATTAGTTAATAAAAGGAGAGTAAAACCAAGTCGGATTTCCTATTTATCCAAATTCCGCCATGTTGTAACATGGAAAAGGAAAAATTAATCACTCATTAACCAGGTCAATAGAATTATTTTTAGAGTAAAAATAGAATACTATTCTCACAAAACCCGTGGAGGTTCGTAATGAAAAAGATCATCTTTATTTGCTTCAGCTTATTACTTGCCCTGACAGGAGGATGCAGTATGAACGACAATGATAAAAACACCAAAAATGACAATACAGAAGCCGTAAAACCAAAAGACATGGATCCAAAAGACCTGCCGCAAGTTCCGGCGTTTCAGGACGAGAAAACGAGAGAGTACATGGTGTCAACAAAAGAAGAGGAGCCCGGGTATTATTTGCTTGAGTCTAAGTCGAAAGGATTTAGGATGTTGTTTCCGGAGGATGGGGAGTATCTTCCTGATTATTCTACATCAAATGGAAAGAATAGCGAATCGATAGGGTTTCAAAGCTATAATGAAAAATCAAATATACTTTTAGATGCACAAATTAGTTACTATAGCAAATCTTCTTTTATTAATGATCCAGAGACAATGCTGCACCAAATTAGTAATGAGAATGGTTACAAAGGAAATTTTAAGAAAGAAAAAGCTGATGGGAAAACAGTCTATACAGCATCAAAAAAAAGCACTTTTAAAAACAGTGATCGTAAATACAATTATTCCTTTCGTTATTTTGGATATATAAAATCCAGTGATGAAGAGTACCTGGGAATAGTATATTCTTTTATAGTTCGTTGTAAAAAAGATGATAAACCCTGTACCTTGAATGAAGATCAAGCAAGAGGAAGAACTGATACTCTAATTAATTCTATCACCTTTTTAGGAAATAAGGAGGGTAGAGATGGACAATAAGAATGTTTTCGGAAATGAAAATGTAAAGCTCCGTTTAATTAATTTAGAGTATGCCTATAAAGAAAAGTTTGCATCGGACAATCTGGAAAAAGTAAAAAAAGCCAAGGAAGAGTTTATAGCTGAAGTACGGAGGATTTATAAAGAAGAAACAAACTCTGAACTTCCGAGAGAAATAGATATATATACTTCACATGAACTTATTCAAGAAAATAAGAGCATAGATAAACATATTAAAGATTCTGGTTATGATGGTACAGCAATTTATATAAAGGATAAGAATAATGATATAGAGCAGCTTCATATTATTTCTGAGGGGAGTGCTGATAACGCAGATTGGTCTTATAATTTCTTTGGTTTGTTTTTAGGTATTGATGATAACCAATACAGAGCTACCAGAGAGTTTGTACAGACCTCAAAGAAAAAAGCAGGTAATTCCGAGGAATTGAGAACATTTGCGTTAGGACATTCTCTTGCTAATAATAACCAAGTATTAGCCCAGTTAATTGATGGAGAATTTGATGAAGTATATGGTGTAAATGGAGCGCAAATAAATATCGACCAACTATTATTAGCTGATAGAAAATTGGTGGATTTTCTATTGAACAAATATGAACTTAGTCGTCAAGAACTTAAAGAGCTCCCACGAGAACAGCTAAAAAAAGCAATCACCAAATACTACAATGACAAAGGCGTAACAGCAAACATCACCCAACGCATCTCCAAAGATGACCCGCTTTATGGCGTTAGCGGAAAGGCTGATTTTATTACATTTGGCAATGTAAAGATGAAAGATACAAACACGGATGTCAAAGGAATCAGAAGCATTATAGATAAGATTCCTGATGAGGAAGTCCGCTCTATCCAAACCTTTTTGCGAAAGTATTCGGATGACTATAAAAAAGGTGGGCTAAACGGATTTGTCATGGCTTCAACTGGGATAGATGCAGAGCTTGTCGGCAGTATATTTAGTGCTGATGGAAATGTGGCGAAAGGGAAAATAGTGAAAGACCGGTTTGGTGATATACAGGTAATGGTTAAAAATATCGGGGAAAAAATGCCGGCCTTTATTAAATTCTTTCATACTATCTTGAATAATAGCGGGACATTTGTGGATCAGCTTAAAGAGAATGGGTATATTGATGAGACACAAAAGAAGAGTATCAAAAAACAGTTGAAAATTGTTAATAATAAGATAAGCGATATAGAAATTCAATATCAACAGTTAAAATACGCACTTTCTACTAATAATGTAGTTGCAATTGTTTATTATGTCTGTGAGTTAGTAGGCAGTGTTAAAGAATTAAAGGCTGCATTAGAAACACTCGACACAGAAACAAAAGACGCATTAAAACTCATCGTCGACGGCCACAGCATCGTTCAAATGCTGAACGCATTATCAAAGGAAAAAGGCTTCAGCTATAAAGGCTCCGATATTTACTTTACAGGAAAGAGCGGCTCGGGAGAAACGATTAAGGTCAATCTCTCATCCGCTGTCAGAATCTATCAAAACGGTATGAAGATCGTTGAAGATATGGAAGATGCGATTTCTCAGTACCAGAAGGTTTACAGTCAGGAAATCGATGAAGACTTCATAGATAAAAAACAGGCGATCATCACGGCTATTCATCATATGGAAGAAAATCCTTCGCATTATGCCTTCGATCTTCAATTCCGGCTTGCAGCCGGTTTCAGCCACACATTCGATAAATTGGAGAAAATCTCAGTTCATGAATCGTTCCACACAGGTGCGCTCCCTGCTAATGATGGAATTGTTGCTGAATTAAAAAAACAGGCAACAGAAAAAAGAGATTTCATCAAAAATATCCGCGAGAGTATTGAAAAGTTGTTTGAAAAAGAAGAAATGATTTCTCAGTTATTTGATTTTCAGCCCTAGGAGGAATATGAAGAGTGACTTCCTTATTTTCAGAAAGTGAAACAGAAATTGTATCAACCACCTATATGTTTCTTACCCAAGACGAAATGAAGGGGAAAGCAGGCAACCTCAATAAACCAATCAACGACATTCTAAGCCTGACAAAGAAATTTGAGTCTTCGCTAAAAGAGGAAATCAAAGGACAAAAAGGGTTGATTGTAAAAAAAATAAAAGAAGAGCTTGAATCAAAAAGCGAAAAACGAAAAGCTGCACTTCAAATGATAAAAGAAGAACATACTGCAAAAGTTGACCGGTACAAAATGGTGATTGAAGACCTGCGAAAGCAGGATGTGACATTGACTTACAAAAAAAAGAAGCCTGTTAAAGGTGTCTAATATAAAAAATCTCCTATTCAAACAATGAGTGGGAGATTTTTATTTTCATCACGGCAAAAATATACTGAAAAAGTCTCTCTCCATTGATATGATTGAGAAAGAGTAAAAATCATCCTTTTGCTATGCCATTTCACCTTTCTGAACGCTGAAACAGGAGGAAACATATATGCCAACCAAGCAACAAAAATCTAAAAGTAAATTGAAACCCTTTTTTGCATTAGTAAAGAAGACCAATCCTTCTTATGGAAAGCTTGCCTTTGCGCTGGCCCTCAGTATTGTGACCACGCTGGTCAGCCTGCTGATTCCATTATTAACGAAGCAGCTTGTCGACGGATTTTCCATGTCAAATCTGTCAGGCACGCAAATCGGGCTGATCGCGCTAGTTTTTTTCGTTCAGGCCGGTTTAAGCGCTTATGCCACCTATGCACTTAACTATAATGGGCAAAAAATCATCTCCGGACTGCGGGATTTATTATGGAAGAAATTAATTAAGCTCCCTGTCTCTTATTTCGATACAAACGCTTCCGGAGAAACAGTCAGCCGTGTAACGAATGATACGATGGTGGTCAAAGAACTGATTACAACCCATATCAGCGGATTTATTACAGGGATCATTTCTGTTATTGGATCACTGACAATCTTGTTTATTATGAATTGGAAGCTGACACTGCTTGTGTTAGTTGTCGTTCCGCTGGCAGCTCTTATTTTAATACCGATTGGCCGGAAGATGTTCTCCATTTCCCGGGAAACGCAAGATGAAACAGCCCGTTT
Source organism: Bacillus sp. VA15 (assembly GCF_055721145.1). Lineage (NCBI taxonomy): Bacteria > Bacillati > Bacillota > Bacilli > Caryophanales > Bacillaceae > Bacillus > Bacillus sp. VA15. The sequence goes on from NZ_JBVQPQ010000007.1 coordinate 72,102, forward strand.
TACAGGCTTGCTGAATCAAATTCTTCCGGAAATCAGACTCGTCAAGGCTTCAAATGCGGAGGATGTCGAATATGGGCGCGGGAAGATGGGGATTTCTTCATTATTTAAACTTGGAGTGCGTGAAGCAAAGGTTCAGTCGCTTGTCGGCCCGCTCATCTCACTCGTGTTAATGGCGGCGCTTGTGGCAGTTATCGGATACGGCGGCATGCAGGTGTCATCAGGTGAGCTCACCGCCGGAGCGCTCGTGGCTTTTATTTTATATTTGTTTCAAATTATTATGCCGATGGGCCAGATTACCACGTTCTTCACACAGCTCCAAAAATCAATTGGCGCAACAGAACGAATGATTGAGATTTTAGCAGAGGAAGAGGAAGATACAGTCACAGGAAAACAAATCGAAAACGCGCATTTGCCTATTCAGCTTGATCGTGTGTCTTTTGGATATAAGCCTGATCAGCTGATCTTGAAAGAGATCAGCGCTGTCATTGAAGCAGGAAAAGTAACAGCGATTGTCGGCCCGAGCGGCGGCGGGAAAACGACGCTGTTTAAGCTGCTTGAACGTTTCTATACTCCGACTGCAGGAACCATCCGGCTGGGGGACGATCCAGTTGATACTTACTCGCTTGAATCGTGGCGGGAGCACATCGGGTATGTATCACAGGAAAGCCCATTAATGTCAGGAACAATCAGAGAAAATATTTGCTACGGGTTAGAACGTGATGTTACAGATGCCGAGATCGAAAAAGCCGCGGAGATGGCATATGCGCTCAATTTTATAAAGGAGCTGCCGAATCAGCTTGATACAGAGGTGGGCGAACGCGGCATTATGCTGTCAGGCGGACAAAGACAGAGAATCGCGATTGCGAGAGCGCTTCTTCGTGATCCGAGCATTCTTATGCTCGATGAAGCCACCTCAAGCCTCGACAGCCAATCTGAAAAATCAGTTCAGCAGGCACTGGAGGTGCTGATGGAGGGCCGCACAACGATTGTCATCGCCCACCGCTTATCCACTGTTGTAGACGCGGACCAGCTTTTGTTTGTTGAAAAAGGAGAAATTACCGGGCGTGGAACACATCATGAATTAATGGCTTCCCATGATCTTTATAGGGATTTTGCTGAACAACAGCTGAAAATGAACGCAGATTTAGAAAACAAAGCCGGGTAAATTTTGGTCGAATCAGCCAGTAAAAAGCGGAGGGATTTTCCCAATCCTTCCTTTTGAACTATTGAGGGGCTTATGATTTATGGTATACTACTGACGGTAATATTGTATAAAACGGAGGGTAGTTGTGGGAAAACACACTTCTGAACATAAAAATCACGCACAAATTGTCCAGCTGCTTCAAGATGGACAATATTTTTTTCATAAAGGCTTGAAAGCGTATAAAGAGCGCAATCTGAAACGGGCAAGCAAACTGATTCAGCGCGCGGTTCACTTGGAGCCGGAGGATTCAGAGATGCTATCGCAGCTTGCGGTCATTTATTCAGAAATGGGCCAGTATCAAGAGTCGAACGATCTTCTTGATTATATCATGGCAAATCTGGAGGACGAAATGCCGGAGTGCCATTACTTTAAAGCGAATAACTTCGCCCATCTGGGGCTCTTTCAAGAAGCTTATAAAGAAGCGGCCGCTTATTCAGATGCGGACCCGGACGGTGAGTTCGCCGAAGAAAACGATAGTCTGCTTGATTTGCTCGATTTAGGAAACGACGGCATTGAGGATTCGTTGTATGATCAGGATGAACTGCTGATGAAACAGGATCGGGCAAAGTCATTGCTGGAAAGCGGCCAGCTTGCTGAAGCGGTTGCGGCGCTTGAGGAAATCACAGCAGAATATCCGGAGCTTTGGTCAGCATACAACAATCTGGCGCTTGCCTATTTCTATTCAGGAAACGTTGTAAAAGCGAAGCAAACCGCTTATGAAGTGCTTTCTCATAATGAAGGAAATCTTCACGCCTTATGCAATCTTCTTGTTTTCTACTATTATGAAAGAGAAGACGAAAAAGTGGCGGAATTGAGTGATCAGCTTTCTAATGTATATCCGATGCTGTTGGAACAGCGCTATAAACTGGGGGCCACTTTGGCGCTTGTCGGCCGTTACGAGATCGGATATAAATGGCTCAAATCATTATATAAAACCGGTTTTGAAGGTGACGATACATTCTTTTACTGGCTCTCGTGCTCCGCTTATTTTACGGGCCATACCGACTTTGCCGAGACGATCTGGAGAAAAGTCGAGTCGCAATATCCCGGAGAAGACCGCCCGGCTCCCTGGATTGAGCGGAGGGAAGCTCTTCCTTCATCTGTGGAACAGCGTCTCGCAGCCTATTATATCAGCAGCACAAAGGGAGAAACGGAGCATCTTGAAGCGGTGATACGCTCAAAGAGAATTACCGCTCCTTTCGAAAATCATTTTGTTAAGCTGCTGTTGAATGGAGATTCCGCGGCTGCTGACGTAACAGAGGATGCACTTTTTGCTTATCAAACCGTCAAATTATTAGAGCAAGCTGAAAAAGAAGAGATGAAAACAGAAGTCATGAGCTGCTGGGTATTCCATGTCATCCAGCAAATCCGTGCAGCCGCTCCGTTGAAAAATGAGAGGGGCTGGGCAGCGGCGATCTGTTATATTTGGAAAGAAGCCCACGGCAAGCATGACACGAAAAAAGACACAGCGGCCCGATTCGGCATCTCTCCGGCAACTTTGACGAAATATATGAAATATATTGATGATATTCTAGAATAAAATATTTTGAAGAGTCGATTTGTAGAATCGACTCTTTTTTCGTTTGATAGATTATATTAAGAAAATAATATCGACAGTTTTTTTACTCGTTTAAGAAAAATGACAGATGATGCGCGACTTGACATCTGTTTGAAACACAAATGTAATAAAATTTATCGCTAATTTGTCGAAACTTGATGGTATAATGATTCTCGTACATAAGGAATTAGTGTTTTTTACATATGATGTGAAATAAACGCTATACAACCAGAATAAGAGATGCACAGAATAATTAACCATAAACGACCATCATTCCTCGTAGAGTATGAGGAACGAAACTTGATGTTCAAAATACAATTCCAAATGAGAACAGGTTCACAGTAAAAGGGAGGATATAAAAAGTGAGAAAGAGTTTATTGACACTTGGTTTGGCTTCCGTCATCGGGACAAGCAGTTTTTTGATCCCATTTACAAGTAAAACTGCATCGGCGGAAACATTAGATGAAAAGAAACAAAAAATCGAAAGCAAGCAATCTGAGGTTGCTTCCAGTATTGAAGCAAAGGAAAAAGAATTAACTGAGCTTCAGGAGAACCAAACAAAGATTGAAAAAGAACTGAAAGACATTAACGCTAAGGCGCTTGATACAAGCAACAAGATCGAAGATAAAAAAGAAGAAAACGATAAAACAAAAGAAGAAATCAAAAAACTGAAAAAAGAGATTAAAGAGACAGAAGCCCGCATTGAAAAACGCAATGAAATCCTGAAAAAACGCGTTCGTTCTTTACAGGAAAGCGGCGGATCTCAAGGGTACATAGATGTCCTTTTAGGATCAACAAGCTTTGGTGATTTTATCTCTCGCGCCACTGCGGTTTCATCTATTGTGGATGCAGACAAAGATTTAATCAAGCAGCAAGAGCAGGATAAAGCGAAGCTTGAAGATTCTGAAGCGGATTTGAATAATAAGCTGAAAGAAGTTCAAGCTGCATTGGCTAAATTAGAAACAATGCAAAAAGATCTTGATAAACAGCTTGATGAAAAAGACAAGCTTTTCGACGAAGCAAAAGCAAGCCAGAAGAAAACGGCTGCCGCGATTTCTGAATTAAAATCAGAAGCGTCTAAACTTGCAAATCAAAAAGCAGATACTGAAGCTGAACAAGCACGCATCAAAAAAGAACAAGAAGCAGCGGCTGCTTTGATCAAAAAGCAGGAAGAAGCACAAAAAGCATCTGATGAAACACAAACAGATGACAGCCAAACGGCTACAACTGAATCAGCAAAAGCAAGCTCATCTGATAATGATTCTTCAGATAACTCTTCTAAGGGTTCGTCAAATAGTTCGTCTAACGGATCATCTTCTAAGAAGAGCAGCAGCTCAAACAGCAATTCAGGCGGCACTGTTATCAGCAACTCCGGCGGAATTGAAGGCGCGATCAGCGTTGGTTCAAGCATTGTAGGACAATCCCCGTACAAATTTGGCGGCGGACGCACTCAGTCTGATATCAACAACCGTATTTTTGACTGCTCATCATTCGTACGCTGGGCATACGCTTCTGCAGGTGTGAACCTTGGACCTGTCGGCGGAACAACAACTGATACGTTAGTTGGCAGAGGACAAGCTGTCAGCGCGTCCGAAATGAAACGTGGAGACCTTGTGTTCTTTGACACTTACAAAACAAACGGACACGTAGGAATCTACTTAGGAAACGGTACTTTCCTAAACGACAATACATCTCACGGTGTATCTGTTGACTCTATGAGCAACGTTTACTGGAAAAAAGCATTTAAAGGCGTTGTAAGACGTGTTGTTCAATAATAAATAAGACAAGGGCCTTCTCTGAACAGAAGGCTCTTTCTTTATTAACATGTATACCCGTTTACAATACATTTAATCGTGATGAGAAAAAAAGTGAGCAAAAAAATAGCGTATCACCATGAGATTTTATAGGATATGGGTAAGGAATACGTTTGATGGGGATTCTTATCATATAAGAAAAGCCCAAACTTGAAAAGATGGTTTAAGGAGTGAATAGTGTGTCAGAAGAAAAAATTTATGACGTGATTATAATCGGCGCGGGCCCTGCTGGGATGACGGCCGCTGTATACACCTCAAGAGCAAATTTATCGACATTAATGATTGAAAGAGGAATTCCAGGCGGGCAAATGGCCAATACGGAAGATGTAGAAAACTATCCTGGATTCGAAAGTATCCTTGGGCCTGAGCTTTCTAACAAAATGTTCGAACACGCGAAAAAATTCGGTGCTGAATACGCTTATGGTGATATTAAAGAAGTCGTTGACGGCAAAGAATACAAAGTGGTCAAAGCCGGTTCAAAAGAATATAAAGCACGTGCTGTCATCATAGCCGCAGGTGCGGAGTATAAAAAAATCGGCGTGCCTGGTGAGAAAGAATTGGGCGGCCGCGGTGTATCTTATTGTGCAGTATGTGACGGCGCTTTCTTTAAAGGCAAAGAGCTTGTTGTTGTTGGCGGGGGAGATTCCGCGGTTGAAGAGGGTGTGTATCTGACACGTTTCGCTTCAAAAGTAACGATTGTTCACAGACGTGATAAACTCCGTGCGCAAAGCATTCTTCAAGCGAGAGCATTTGATAATGAAAAAGTTGATTTCTTATGGAACAAAACCGTGAAGGAAATTCATGAGGAAAACGGCAAAGTCGGTAACGTAACGCTTGTCGATACGGTAACCGGTGAAGAAAGTGAATTCAAAACAGACGGCGTATTCATTTACATCGGCATGCTTCCTCTGTCTAAACCGTTTGAAAATCTGGGCATTACGAATGAAGAAGGCTACATCGAAACAAACGACCGCATGGAAACAAAGGTTGAAGGTATTTTCGCTGCCGGAGACATTCGCGAAAAGTCACTGCGCCAAATTGTAACGGCTACAGGAGACGGAAGTATTGCGGCACAAAGCGTACAGCATTATGTCGAAGAGCTCCAAGAAACGCTGAAAACTTTAAAATAAAAAGGGCTGTCATACGAGTTTCACATTACGTTACTGGGTTTTAATTCCGCTGTAACAGTTGTGTAATGCTTTTCGGTTATGATTAATAAAGTAATTGACCCCCTTTTTATAATGAATACACTTTTTTGGCACGGATTCTCCAGTTATCCGTGTCCTTTTTTTGTCCAAAAATAAAAGACGGATGCCTGTTACAGCAAATCACCTGAACTAAGAGATGAATATGCTGTAAAATAAAAGAAAAGATTGTCAATGTCTCTTCATTGTGGGAGGCATCTTGAAGCGGTATAATAAAGAGACGATGACAGGACGAGAAGGTTAGGTGAACGTACTTGCAAAGAGTGACAAATTGTGTGCTTCAGACGGATGACAAAGTCCTTCTGCTTCAAAAGCCGAGACGCGGCTGGTGGGTCGCGCCGGGAGGCAAGATGGAGAGCGGAGAATCAGTCAGAGACTCCGTCATCAGAGAGTACAGAGAAGAGACTGGTATCTATATCATAAATCCTCAGTTAAAAGGCGTTTTTACCTTTATTATTAAAGACGGTGACCACATTGTCTCTGAGTGGATGATGTTTACGTTTGTCGCTGATTCTTATACAGGGCAAAATGTAGCTGAATCAGAGGAAGGCAAGCTGCAGTGGCACGATGTCAATGACATTCAAAACCTGCCTATGGCGCCGGGAGACGGCCATATCCTTGATTTTATGATGAAGGGACAAGGGCTGCTGCACGGCACATTTACGTATACACCGGATTTTGAGCTGCTCAGTTATCGTTTAGACCCGCAGCATATCAAATAGAAAGACAAGTCAGGGGGGAGAAAGATGAGTGTTAGTGAATCACATGATATTCAGCTTGTCATTATAACCGGAATGTCGGGAGCGGGGAAAACTGTCGCTATTCAAAGCTTTGAAGATCTCGGCTATTTCTGCGTCGATAATCTTCCGCCTTCATTGCTTCCGAAATTTTTAGAGCTGATGAAGGAATCAAATTCAAAAATGAGCAAGGTTGCGCTTGTGATGGATTTGCGCGGCCGTGAATTTTTTGACCGGCTAATTGAAGCACTGGATGAAATGGCGGAAAATCCGTGGATTACCCCGCGAATTTTATTCTTGGACGCGAAGGATTCCATTCTTGTCACGAGATATAAAGAAACGAGACGTTCGCATCCTCTGGCAGTGACGGGCCTGCCGCTTGAAGGCATCGCGCTGGAACGTGAGCTTCTTGAGGAATTAAAAGGCCGCTCTCAAATCATTTACGATACGTCAGACATGAAGCCGCGTGATTTACGCGAAAAAATCGTAAAGCACTTTGCGTCAAACCAAGGAGAGACATTTACCGTGAATGTCATGTCATTTGGTTTTAAATACGGTATTCCGATTGACGCAGATCTCGTCTTTGATGTCAGATTTTTGCCGAATCCTTACTATATCGAAAGCATGAGGCCGCTGACTGGCAAGGATGAAGAGGTTTCCTCTTACGTCATGAAGTGGAATGAAACGCAAAAGTTCAATGAAAAATTAATCGATTTGCTGAGCTTTATGCTTCCATCTTACAAAAGAGAAGGAAAAAGCCAGGTCGTCATTGCAATCGGCTGCACAGGGGGCCAGCACCGCTCTGTGACACTTGCCGAGAATTTAGCTGGTTATTTCAAAAAGGATTACTATACTCATGTTACTCACCGGGACATTGAAAAGAGAAGCCGGAAATAAGATGGGACAAAAGCCGAAAATTGCAATCTTTGGCGGTGGTACGGGTCTTTCTGTATTGCTTCGGGGCTTAAAGCATAAACCTGTTGACATTACGGCCATTGTGACAGTTGCCGATGATGGGGGAAGCTCTGGCCGTCTGCGGGATGAACTGAAAATTCCGCCTCCCGGAGACATCAGAAATGTGCTTGCCGCTTTATCCGATGTGGAGCCGCTTGTTGAAGATCTCTTTCAGCACCGCTTCAATAAGGGGAATGACTTAACAGGCCATTCTCTCGGGAATTTGATTTTGGCAGCGATGACAAATATAACCGGTGATTTTTTTCACGCTGTCACAGAAATGAGCAAGGTGCTGAATGTAAGAGGAAAGGTTTTGCCAGCTGCCAATGCCAGTGTCGTTCTGCATGCTGAGATGGAAGACGGCCGCGTGGTTTCAGGCGAGTCCACGATCCCGGCGTCCGGACAGCGCATTAAGCGTGTTTTCCTCACGCCTGAACATATTGATCCGCTGCCGGAAACGATAGACGTGATCAGGGAAGCGGATTTGATTATTATCGGTCCGGGAAGCCTCTATACAAGCATTCTTCCCAATTTGCTCGTCCCGAAAATCGGGGAAGAAGTGGTGAAGGCGCCAGCGAAAAAAGTATACATTTGCAACGTAATGACTCAGCCCGGCGAAACACTCCATTACACCGCAGCTGATCATGTGAAAGCGCTCAATCAGCATATGGGCTGTGGTTTTATTGATACGATATTAGTGAACAGCGAAGACATTCCTGACGAAATAAAACGTAAGTACGAAATGGAATCGGCGCGTCCTGTTGATTTTGATATCGAGGAGCTGAAAACAATGGGGCTTGAAGTCATCAGAGATCAAATCGTAACGTATAAAAATGACGTAATTCGTCACGATACACATAAAGTGGCCTCTCTTCTTGTCGATTTACTAAAAGAATGAAGCCAGAAATGAGGTGGCTATATGTCATTTGCATCAGAAACAAAAAAAGAATTAACGAATCTGGAAGTGAAAGACTGCTGCATTAACGCAGAGCTGTCGGCGCTTATCCGGATGAACGGAGCGTTATCATTTACAAACCGCCATCTCGTACTTGATGTTCAAACCGAAAATGCGGCGATTGCCCGCCGCATCTATACATTGCTGAAAAAACAATATGATGTGTCGGTCGAGCTGCTGGTCAGAAAGAAAATGCGGCTGAAAAAGAATAACGTCTATATTGTGCGTTTTTCAGAAAATGCAAAAGCGATCTTAGAGGATTTAAAAATACTCGGGGAGAATTTTGTGTTTGAACGAAGTATTTCGAAAGAGCTGGTCAAAAAGAGATGCTGCAAGCGTTCTTATATGAGAGGGGCATTTTTGGCAGGAGGTTCGGTCAATAACCCGGAAACCTCCTCGTATCATTTAGAAATCTTCTCTCTTTATAAGGAGCATAACGATTCATTATGCGACCTGTTAAATGAGTTTCAATTAAACAGTAAAACGCTCGAACGGAAAAAAGGCTATATCACCTATCTAAAAGAGGCGGAAAAGATTACTGAGTTTCTGAACGTGATCGGCGCCCACAATTCGCTTCTGCGATTTGAGGATGTCAGAATCGTCAGGGATATGAGAAATTCGGTCAACCGCCTCGTCAATTGTGAAACAGCCAACTTAAACAAAACGATCGGCGCTTCGCTCAGACAGGTGGAGAATATTAAATACATCGATGAAAGAATCGGTCTGGATGCGCTTCCTGAAAAACTTCGGGAAATCGCGCAGCTGCGAATTGATTATCAGGAAGTGACGCTGAAAGAGCTGGGGGAAATGGTAGCAAGCGGGAAAATCAGCAAATCAGGGATCAATCACAGGCTGAGAAAACTTGACGAAATCGCAGAACAGCTGCGGACAGGGCAAACCGTCACTTTAAAATAACCGTAAAGAAAAGGGGAGATCTTATGGTTCAACAGAAAGTGGAAGTTCGATTAAAGACAGGACTGCAGGCGCGTCCTGCTGCTTTGTTTGTACAAGAGGCAAACCGGTTTACGTCAGATGTGTTTCTTGAGAAGGATGGGAAAAAAGTAAACGCAAAAAGCATCATGGGGCTGATGAGTCTTGCGGTAAGCACAGGCACTGTGGTTACCTTGATTGCCCAGGGAGAAGACGAACAAGAAGCGCTTGAAAAGCTGGCTGCTTACGTTCAAGAAGAAGTTTAGGTGATAAAAGATGAATGACTTTCTAAAAGAATGCTTTCAGAAAATCGGCTGGGAGAAAGACCATGTCAGCTTCGGCGATCTCCCCCTTTTTCTTAAAGCAATGGCATACCGTTTTCCATTTGAAAACCGCGCCGTACTCGCAAAAGAGAATTATAAGGTAACAAAAGAAGAGCTGTGGCGCCGCCTGGTCAAAGAACACCACGGCGGCCTTTGCTACGATTTAAATGGCTTCCTTTATTTTGTCTTGCGTGAGGCCGGGTTTCAGGTGAAGCTCATTCGGGGAACGATTTATGCCGGAAAACAAGAAGAGTGGGCGTTAGACAGAACGCATGCTGCTGTATTGCTGTCTGTGGAAAAAGGCGAGTATATCGTTGATATCGGCTTCGGCATCAACCTGGCGCTCCAGCCGATACCGCTTTCTGGAGAAACGGTACAATCATCTGTTGGTTCATTCCGAATCAAAGAAGAAGAGACAGAAAAGGGCAGCCATGTTCTGTTGATGGACAAAGGGGAAGGCTGGCAAATCGGTTACGCCTTTACCCTTGAAGAGAGCAATGCCGGTGATTTAGATGACATGAAGGACATGATTCATTCTCATGAAAAATCTCCTTTTAACAAATCACTGCTTGCCTCAAAGCTGACACCGAACGGACGGATGGTCATGTCAGACCGCCATTTCACCATTCATGAAAACGGCGGTGAAGGCCAAAAAAGTGACATCGGCCCTTCAGAGTTTGAAGAGAAATTAAATACTCATTTTTTGTAACGTGAAAAGCTTGCAGCATGTCTGCAAGCTTTTTCTTATGAGCAAGTGTAGATTGCTGCATCAAATGCATCTTCTGGGATATACAGTTTTCCCTTTTCGTATTTATAAGGAATTTCATTCTCTTTAAAGCACTCTTTGGTATAGTCAGTTAGCGTATCCCCAATTTCTATGTATTTCCCGGTATAGTTGGGCTGACATGCTGAAAGAATTGACGTAATTGCCAGAAACAGCATGATTTTCTTCATCACGACACCTGCCTATTATGAAAATTTTACCTTTATCATTCTATCATAACAAAAAGAAAAAGACCGATTTACTATTCCGCACATGCTATAATAATTTTGGAATCTTCTAGAAAAATCATCGTGATGTACATATAAGGGGGATCAACGTGTATCGAATTTTGCTTGTGGAAGATGATGAGCGGATTGCTGCTTTGTTGGGCGGGCATCTTCAAAAATACGGATATGAAGTGAAAATTGCTGAACAGCTGAATGATATAAAATTGGAGTTTGCGGAAATGAAGCCGGATCTGGTGCTGCTTGATATCAATCTTCCTTTTTTTGACGGGTTTTATTGGTGCAGGCAAATCCGTACCATTTCTAATGCGCCGATTATCTTTATATCAGCGCGGACCGATGAGCTGAATCAGGTAATGGCGATTGAAAATGGCGGCGATGATTATATCACCAAGCCGTTCCATTTAGAGGTAGTGATGGCCAAAATCAAAAGCGTCCTGCGCCGAACATATGGTGAATACTCGCCTTCTTTGTCACAGGAATCAAGAATAGTTGAGCTTGGCGGGCTGACGATTTATCCTGATCAGAATGAGGCCGAGTGGAACAGCACCCGCATCTTGTTTTCACAAAAAGAATTTCAGCTTCTATCGATTTTCGTGAGGGAGCATAAAAAAATCGTCTCCCGTGATGAATTATTGGAGGCGTTATGGGATGACGTTGATTTTGTCGATGATAATACGCTAACGGTCAATGTCAATCGGCTGCGGAAAAAACTGGAGAATGCTGGACTGAAAGATTGCATTTCAACGATAAGAGGACAAGGCTATCAATTTCAAGTCAATCGGAAGGATGAACCGGAGTGTTAAAGACTTATCTCATCGACCGCTTCGCTATTATTCTATTTGCATTATTAGGGATAGGAGCTGCCACGCTGATTGCGTATTTAAGCATCATAGAGAGCGGCGCAGAACCTCCTGCAGAAAATATGATATACATGTGGGTCTTGCCTGGTGTTCTTTTAGCTGCCGGTTTTGCTGCTGATTACGTACGGCAATTTTCCTTTCTGACTTATGTCAAAAAGCTTGCAGAACAAGCGCCTTCTTCAAATGACATCGGCCAGTCTTTGAAAGCCCGAAAGCCAAGAACACGAGAGCAGGCGCTTTGGACGAAAATGATCAATGCACTCGGGCAGCAATACGAAGGCAGGCTCTTACAATATAACAATCAGCAAAAACAGCATTATACCTTCACCAATCAATGGGTCCACCATATGAAAACACCGGTATCTGTCATTTCCTTAATGATTCAAGAAGGAAAAAATGGAACCTCTTCTTCTTTTCCGACGTTTTTAGAGGAGCTGGAGGATGAAAATGAGAGGTTTCGCCATGGTCTTGATATGATGCTGCAAACGGCCCGGCTGGAGGAATTTGCGTTTGATGTAAGGCCGCAAACCTTTGATGTAACCGAGCTTGTCCGTTCACTTATTAATCAGGAAAAACGGCAGTTTATCAAACGGCGCCTTTTCCCAAAATTACATGTGCCGCCAAACACCGTTCAGATTTCAAGTGATCAAAAATGGCTTTCCTTTGTTGTCGAGCAAATCCTTTTCAATGCCTTAAAATACTCAAAGCAAGGTGAGGGAGACCATATTACAATCCGGATTGAAACAGAGGGACATGAAACGCGCTTATCGATTGCTGATGAAGGCATCGGCATACCGCCGCAGGATCTGCCGCGGATTTTTGATGCGTTTTTTACAGGGGAAAACGGACGAAGCATGTCAGAGGCAACGGGAATGGGCCTTTATTTAGCAAAACAGGTGTGCACCCGGCTTGGCCATCAGCTGTATGCGGAATCAAAAGAAGGGGCGGGCACTGTGATGACCATCGTGTTTTCAAGTGACACCTTAGTGAATGTGACAGCATTGTAAGGTTGGGGAGCGGAATTGAAAGAAAGTTCGATGGGAGGCTGCTGACTTCCTTTTTATAATAAAGAAAAAGGAGGAGCAGAACATGAACGTGTTACAAACAACGAACCTGTCAAAAACGTACTATTCAAATAAAGGAACGATATCATACCAAGCGCTCAGCGACTTTGATCTCAATGTGACGAAAGGAGAATTTGTCGGGATTATGGGGCCGTCGGGAAGCGGAAAAACCACGCTCCTGAATTTGCTGGCCACCATTGATAAACCGACCCAGGGCGAGATGATGATTAACGGCATTCAGCCGAAAACGTTAAAGGATCAAGACCTGGCTCTGTTTCGCAGAAGAGAACTCGGCTTCGTCTTTCAGGATTTTAATCTGCTTGATACGCTGACGATTCGGGAAAATATTCTCTTGCCGCTTGCATTGGACAAGGTAAAGCTGAGAGAAATGGAAGCCCGCTTGGGAGAACTGGCGGATACGCTGCAAATCAAGCATATTCTTGACCACCGGACATATGAGGTATCGGGCGGGCAGCAGCAGCGCGCGGCCTGTGCCAGAGCGATTATTCACAATCCGGCGCTCATTCTTGCCGATGAACCGACGGGAAACCTTGATTCAAAATCGGCTAAGCAAGTGATGAACACGCTGGCTCAGCTGAATGAAGAAAAGGAAGCGACAATTTTATTGGTCACGCATGATGCCACAGCGGCAAGCTTCTGTAAACGGATTGTGTTTATTAAAGACGGACGTTTCTTTTCAGAGATTCATAGAGGGTCAAACCAGCAGGTGTTTTATCAAAGTATACTGGATACCTTGAGTGTGTTGGGAGGCGATTTTCATGAATTTGAGAACCATCGCCCGTAAAAACATTCTTGGGAATCTGCAACGATATGTCGCCTACTTTCTAAGCTGTGTATTTGCCGTTTCGGTGTTTTTTGTCTTCACATCTTTTATTTTTCATCCAGATGTCAATGAAGACAATGTATATGGCGGAAGCCTTGTCAAAACGTGCTTGAGCGCAGCCCTTGTCGTCATCATTGTATTTTGTATATTTTTTATTTCATATTCGAATTCAGCATTTTTGCAAGCGAGAAAGAAAGAGTTTGGGCTGCTGACGCTGTTCGGAACATCAAAGCAGCAGCTCCGCAAGATGATTTATTATGAGCAGTCACTCATTTCTCTAGCGGCGATTGCTGCCGGCATTGGAGCAGGGCTGTTATTTTCAAAACTGTTTTTTATGATCATGACTTGGATGCTCAGCGTGAAGGTGCCGATCTCGTTTGTCATGGTGCCGAAAGCGTTTGTGATGACAGCTGTGGGCTTTCTCATCCTGTTTCAGACGCTGCTCATTTTATCACTGGCACGGATTCGCAAGCTGGAAATCATTGAGCTGATTAAATCGGCTCAAAAGCCGAAAAGCTTGCCGGCCTATTCGAAATGGCTCACTGTGCTGTCTTTGCTGTGTCTGGCTGGCGGTTATTATCTATCTGCCACAGCGAATGCAATTGATATGGTATTTCGTGTCTTTCCGATTTTGATTTTAGTGTTAATCGGGACGTATTTCTTTTTTACACAAAGCAGTGTGGCGTTTTTCCGCATGCTGTACAGAAAGAAACAAAGCTTTTATAAAGGAACGAATATCATTGTCCGTTCCAACATGATATTCAGGTTGAAGGATCATGCACGCATGCTGTTTTTAACTTCTATCATTACAGCGGTCATTTTAACCGCTACAGGTGTTATCTATATGTTTTATGCTGATTTAGAAAGACAGGAGGAGCAAAGCATTCCTCAATCTGTCGCCTGGGTAGAAAAAGACGCTTCCAGCTTTCAGGTTATGAAGCCTGAGACGGCTGAGAATACATTGAAAAAAGCTGATGCTAATATCAAGTATAAGGTGGATGCCACAGGGATTCCTGTCACTTTTCAATCAGACTTGCCGTATGGAAACAGGAAAGCGGAAGCGGAGGCTTTGCTGATTTCAGAGAAAATTTATAATCAAGTCGCAAAGGAAAAAGGTTTCCCTGTTATTCATTTACAAGAAAATGAAGCGTTTATTAATGTTCCGTTTCAAATGATGGTAAAAGATACATTTGGTGAAGGGGAAAAAGCAGCATTTCATATGAAGTCAGGAAAAACACTTTCCTACGTCATGAAAAAGCAGCAAAACAAAGGGATATTGATGCCAGTTGAAGGAGTCAGCCGTTTATTAGTCGTCAGCGAAAACAGCTTTGACAGCCTTACTCAGGAAGTGCCGCTGAAGGAACAGATGAGAGTGGTAGGTTATGAGCTTGAGCATTGGCAGGAGACGGTAGATGTCTCTGAAAAGCTTGGAAATATGGTGCCGAAGGAACATACATCTGATTTTCAAACGCGTGCTCCTAATTTTCAAATTGTGAAGCAGGGAGTCGCATTAATGCTGTTTATCGGTCTGTTTGTCAGCGTGCTGTTTTTTATCGTGCAAGGAAGCATGCTGTACTTGCGGATGTTTACGGAAATAGAAGATACGAGAGTCCAAGTTTTAGCATTAAAGAGAATGGGGATTACGGACAAAGAGATTCACTCCATCCTCGGAAAGCAAATTGGATTTTTGTTCTTCATCCCATTTATCGCGGGCACAATTCACGCCGGTTTTGCGTATGCAGCGTTAAGCAACATGCTGAATTCCAACTTATTTCTTGAGGCTGTGATTGTCATCTTCATTTATTTTGTGTTCCAGGCTGTTTATTATATCGTCACCCGCCATATTTATAAGCGTGCTGTTCTTCAGCATATGTAATATAAAATCCGGTCTGGATCAGACCGGATTTTTGTTTATTGGAATTCTCTTGTGAGATTTTTCGGTGTTTGCCCTTGAATGGCTGCGATCATGTTTTCGGCAGCCTGTTTACACATATTAAAGCGCACTTTCGCTGTTGCTGAGCCGATATGCGGCAGTAAAGTAACATTATCTAGCTGCAAGAGCGGATTGTCTTTTGCGACAGGTTCTTCTTCATACACGTCTAAGCCGGCGCCACGAATCCATCCTTCTTGAAGGGCATGGATGAGGGCCTTTTCATCAACCGTCTTTCCCCGGGAAATATTGACGAAAATTGCTGAATCCTTCATCTTCTTAAATTCGCGTTCCCCTATCATGTGATACGTTTCATCAGTCAGCGGCGTAATGAGAAGAATAAAATCAGATTGTTCGAGCAATGTATCAAGCTCAGCGTACTTGACGCCGATGCTGTCTTCCGTTTCTTGTTTCCGATGGCGGTTATGATAAAGCACTTCCATATCGAAGCCGAATTTGGCGCGTCTCGCTGCTTGTTCGCCGATTCTGCCCATGCCGATTATGCCTAACGTCTGATGATGAACGTCAATGCCGAAAAGCGCTTCCTCTTCAACTGTTCCCCATTTTCCGGCTCTGACGAAACGGTCCAGTTCGGCAACACGTCTGGCGGAAGATAGAATCAGAGAAAAGGCCAGATCCGCGACCGTGTCATCCAGTGTATAAGGTGTATGAGTGCCAAGGACACCTCTTTCTTTCATGGCTTCTATATCGAAGTTATCATAGCCTACGGATTGATTGCTGACCACTTTGAGCTTAGGCGCATGCTCCAGCAATTCACGATTGATTGACGGTCCGGACGTTCCTGAAGTTAAAAGCCCTTCTGCCTCTTTTAATTTCTCAAATAGCACGTCATTCGGAAGCGTATCCTCCTGCCATATTTCATAACGGCAATGTTCACCGATGAATGCTTCAATCTCTTCAGGAATCGGTTTTGTGATCAATACAAATGGTTTCATCAAGGCTCCCCCTTTATGGCTGTTGTCTATTTAATTATATCGGAAATAAATAGATGTTAAAAATATAGCTGTGTCTTTTTAAATTTCTGGTTCTTTTGAACTTAAAATGGATATTGAAATTGATTGAACAGCTAAATCTGCTTAAAAAAGTTTTTTAATTATCTGAATTCACCTATATTTTTTGTCAGACAAATCTCAATATGCGAGCTGTAGCCGGATTATAGGATTCAATAAATATAAATTTTATTATCTTTGAAAGATATAAATTTTTATGCTTTTATTCTACAGTCCAATTATAGTGTCTTTTTTTGAAAGCCTTTTCGCGGCGTGTTCCTATGCTATAATTCCTTACTGTAAGCTGGGTAAGAAGGCTTGCAAAATCATATGGATGGGAGATGAATCAAATGGTTTCTTTAACATCAATTTTGGAACACAATCAGCGGTTTGTCAGAGAGAAGAAGTATGAACCGTACAAAACGACAAAATTTCCTTCAAAAAAGCTCGTCATTGTCACCTGTATGGATACACGGCTCACAGAACTTCTTCCGCAAGCAATGGGGCTTAAAAACGGTGATGCTAAAATTGTAAAAAACGCGGGAGCCATCGTTTCTCACCCATTTGGAAGCGTGATGCGAAGCATACTGGTTGCGATTTATGAATTGCAGGCTGAAGAGGTGTGCATTGTCGGTCACCATGAGTGCGGGATGTCAGGATTAAATGCAACTTCGATTCTCGAGAAAGCAAAGGAACGCGGAGTGGAAGAAAGCTGCCTGAATTTGCTGTCGAGCGCCGGACTCGATTTGAAATCATGGCTGACCGGCTTTCACAGCGTAGAAGAAAGCGTTTCCCACAGTGTGAATATGATCAAGAATCATCCGCTGCTGCCGAAAAAGGTGCCGGTGCACGGGCTTGTCATTCACCCTGAAACAGGAAAACTTGATGTCGTCATTAACGGTTATGAAACTGAGCTCATAAACACAAATTCATAAGGGAGGTTATAACAAAATATGCGATTCTCAGGGAGATTCAAGGGATACAATTTGCAGAAATTTCAGAAAGACCTGATTGCAGGTATCGTAGTAGGTGTCGTGGCAATTCCTTTAGGGATGGCGTTTGCCATTGCCTCGGGAGTCGAGCCTGAATACGGGCTGTACACTGTTGTTGTGGCAGGGATTTGTATTTCTTTGTTTGGGGGATCCAAATATCAAATTGGCGGTCCGACAGGCGCCTTTGTCCCGATTCTATTTGGCATTGTGATACAGTACGGCTTGGAGAACCTGCTGATTGCAGGGTTTATGGCAGGGGTGATGCTGGTGCTGTTCGGGCTGTTTAAGCTCGGAAAAATAATGAAATTCGTGCCAAAACCTGTTATCGTCGGTTTTACAGCCGGAATTGCCGTGCTGATCTTTACTGAGCAAATCGCTAATTTTCTCGGTTTAAGAAATGTTGAAAAACATGAGAACTTTCATCACAACATGTTTGAAATCGCACAGAAGCTCGGCACCTTTAACGTGTATGCCATTCTGACAGCAGTGATCGGGCTTGTCATTTTGCTTGTATCTGCCAAAGTGATGCCTAAAGTACCGGGCGCTTTATTGGCGCTTCTGATTTCCACACTGGTCGCGGTTGTGTTTTTCCCTGACCGCATGGCAACGATCGGGTCAACTTATGGAGAAATTCCTCGCCATTTGCCGGAATTTCAGTTTCCTGAGCTTACATTGGATAAAATGGTTATGCTGTTTCCGGCAGCGCTTGTCATCGCGCTTCTTGGCGGCCTTGAGTCCATTTTGTCCGCAATGGTCGCTGATAACATGAAGGGCTCAAAGCATGACAGCAACAAGGAGCTTGTCGGCCAGGGGATTGCGAATATGGCTGCGCCGCTGTTCGGCGGAATCCCGGCAACAGGAGCGATCGCCAGAACGGCAACCAATATTAAAAACGGAGCGGTTTCTCCTGTTTCCGGCGTCGTTCACGGTGTAGTCGTTCTTCTTGTCTTGCTCGTATTCGCGCCTTATGCATCTCATGTGCCGCTTGCCAGTATGGCGCCGATTCTCATGGTTGTCGCATGGAATATGAGTGAGCGCAAGGAAGTCGCAAACATGCTGAGACTGAAAAACGCTGATTCCTTTATTTTGGCAGCGACTTTTGCGCTAACGGTTCTGTTTGACTTAATCGTCGGTGTGGCAACCGGCTTGCTGCTCGCATTTGTGTTCTTTATCAGAAGAATGAGCGAAGCGACCCGCATCCACAATCAGGAATCGCATCCTGTTCTGGCGAAGAGAGAAGATCCATCTGTCAGCATGTATGCCATAGAAGGGCCGCTGTTTTTCGGATCAATTGATTCCCTTGAATCTTCATTGCTGGAGCATGTACAGAAAAAGCCGAAGACCCTTATCCTGCTCATGAATAAGGTGCACTACATGGATACGTCGGCTGAAGCAGTGCTTGGGAACGTGATGAACAGAATTAAACGCCACAATGGAAAGCTGATGATTGTAGGACTGCAATCGCAGCCGAAGGAGCTGCTGCATAAAACAGGCCTATTTCACAAAATAGGGAAGCAGCATTTCTTTGATCACCATGATGAAATCACAGGTTAAAAAAAGCGGCCATTGCGGCCGCTTTTTTATGCATGCTCAAATCGTTTTGTCAGTTTTTCTTGGTGGGCTTTCATCACGTCTTCTAAAGAAACTCCGTACATATCAGCAAGAATAGCGATATTTCCGATGACATCTCCCATTTCTTCAATCAATTCTTGTTTTTGCTCAGCTCGTGTCGATTCCTTCTCATCCGGCCGGTCTCTGCCGATCTCATATGCCCTGACAGCCCGGGCCAGCTCTCCGGCTTCCTCCATTAAAAAGCCGACTCGAATAAACGGTCCGTATTCTGTCCAGCCTCTTTTTTCGTAAAACTCTTTCATCCATTTTTCTGCATCAGCCAGCTGCACCATCATCACTCCTGCATTCTTTATGTATTTCATATTGATATTATCACATGAAGATGGGACAATATATAGTGTATTTTTGAATGTTTGATACGATATATAGATACGGAGATGACAAAGATGAAAACCATTTGTGTATTTGCGGGCTCAAACCCGGGGGGGAATGAAGCGTATAAACGAAAAGCGGCAGAGCTTGGCGCGTATATGGCTGAGCAGGGAATCGGCCTTGTCTATGGGGGTTCCCGCGTAGGCTTGATGGGCGCGATTGCTGATGCGATTATGGAAAACGGCGGAACTGCAATCGGGGTCATGCCGAGCGGCTTGTTCAGCGGGGAGGTTGTCCATCAGAACCTGACTGAGCTGATTGAAGTAAACGGGATGCATGAACGAAAAGCCAAAATGAGCGAGCTGGCGGACGGCTTTATCGCCATGCCGGGCGGCTTCGGTACATATGAAGAATTATTTGAAGTGCTTTGTTGGGCGCAGATCGGCATCCACCAAAAGCCAATCGGACTGTACAATGTCAACGGATATTTTGAACCAATGATGAAAATGGTCAAATACAGCATTCAAGAAGGATTTTCTAACGATTCTCATCTAAAACTGATCCACAGCTCGTCGCGGCCGGATGAGTTAATTGAGCAAATGCAGAACTACTCTTATCCGATTTTAGAGAAAAAGTGGACAGAAATTTAAAAAGAGACTTTCACGTGGAAGAGGAGAGAATGAGTCCGCCACCTAGCGTATTTGGTCTATTGCCGGGCAGAGAATTCATTAAAAATCGAGTTTTTTTAACAAAGTGAGATTTCCTTAAGGGAAATCTCTTTTTTACTTCTCTTTTGCCTGCATCGTATTTAGCAGTAATAAAGGACTTTTTCACTAGTTTGGATAATAAGCACAGGTAAGGAGGGGGATGAAAATGGCAACATTGTCAGATGTGGCAAAAAAAGCAAATGTTTCGAAAATGACGGTATCACGAGTGATCAATCATCCTGAGACGGTGACAGATGAATTGAAAAAGCTTGTTCATTCTGCGATGAAAGAGCTGAATTACATCCCTAATTATGCGGCGAGAGCGCTTGTTCAAAACAGAACACAGGTTGTCAAACTGTTGATTCTTGAGGAAATGGATACGACTGAACCATATTACATGAACCTGCTGACCGGAATCAGCCGGGAGCTGGATCGCAATCATTATGCTCTGCAGCTTGTGACAAGAAACTCTCTCAATATTGGCCAATGCGACGGCATTATTGCCACCGGGTTGAGAAAGACCGATTTTGAAGGTGTGATCAAAGCTATTGAAAAACCGCTGGTCGTATTTGGGCAAAATGAAATGGGCTATGACTTTATCGATGTAAATAACGAGAAAGGCACTTTTATGGCAACCCGCCATGTTATGGGACTGGGGGAGCGGGAAGTTGTCTTTTTTGGCATCGATTTAGATGAGCCTTTTGAACGTTCAAGAGAACAGGGCTATATTCGGGCGATGAATGAAAGCTTTAGAAAAACGAATCTGTATCGGATCGACAATAGTTCTAAGAAAAGTGAATGCCTTGCAAGAGAAGTGCTGAAATCCCTGGATAACCAGGCCGCATTTGTCTGCGCGTCCGATCGAATCGCACTCGGCGTCATTCGTGCGGCGCAATCGCTTGGAAAACGAATTCCGGAAGATGTTGCGGTGACCGGGAATGACGGTGTTTTTCTTGATCGCATTTCCTCGCCCCGGTTGACTACGGTCAGACAGCCTGTTGTAGAAATGGGGGAAGCCTGTGCGAGAATGCTATTGAAAAAAATGAATGAAGACGGTGCCGCTCAAGGAAATCTATTTTTTGAGCCGGAGTTAATTGTACGTGAATCAACTTTGTAAGAGCTTTATTCTGTTATCGGTAACAAGGTAAAAAGGATTGTTCCTGCTATTTCATCATGATACTTTCACTAAGAGCCGGCCTAAATAAAACGGAATTCAAAGGAGGAGACATGATGGAATATGCAGCGATTCATCATCAGCCGTTCAGTTCTGATGCTTATTCTTATGACGGGCGGACAGTGCATATCAAGATTCGGACAAAAAAAGGTGATGCAGATCACATTCGATTCATTTGGGGTGATCCTTATGAATACAACGTCGGCAGGTGGTCGGCAAACGAGCAGCCGATGAGGAAAATTGCCGCAACAGACTTGCATGATTATTGGTTTGCTGAAGTGGTGCCGCCATATAGGCGTTTGCAATATGCGTTTGTTATATCAGACCATCAAGAAGACATCTTTTTCGGAAGTTCAGGTGTATGCCCTCATAACGAAAAAACGCTGGAGACGACCCATTATTATTTTAAACTTCCATTTGTTCACGAGGCTGATACATTCCAAGCGCCTGAGTGGGTCAAATCAACGGTTTGGTATCAAATTTTTCCAGAGCGTTTTGCGAATGGAAGAGAAGACTTGTCACCGGAGAATGCATTACCTTGGGGGAGCAAAGATCCGGATGTCAATGATTTTTTTGGAGGCGATTTGCAAGGGATGATTGACAAGCTTGATTATGTAGAGGATTTAGGCGTAAACGGAGTTTATTTGACTCCAATCTTTTCCGCGCCTTCTAATCATAAATACGACACGCTGGATTACTATTCCATTGACCCGCATTTTGGAGATCCGAAGCTTTTTCGTACATTGGTCAGCCAGCTTCATCAACGGGGGATGAGAATTATGCTTGATGCTGTTTTTAATCATATAGGCAGCGCTTCTCCGCAATGGCAGGATGTCGTGAAAAACGGAGCTCAATCCCGTTATAAAAACTGGTTTCATATTCACTCTTTTCCTGTCAAAGAAGACAATTATGATAGGTTTGCGTTTACACCTGATATGCCCAAGCTCAATACGGCTAATCCTGAAGTACAGAGATATTTGCTTGATATTGCTTTGTACTGGATTCGTGAATTTGACATTGACGGCTGGCGTTTGGATGTGGCAAATGAAGTGGATCACGTTTTTTGGAAGACATTCAGGCAAGCCGTCTCAGCAGAAAAGCCTGACGTTTATATTTTAGGGGAGATCTGGCATTCTGCCGAACCTTGGCTTAGAGGAGATGAATTTCATGCGGTGATGAACTATCCTTTTACAGAGCCTATGATTGAATATTTTGCTGACGGGACGATTCCAGCCTCGCGTATGGCCCACCGTGTAAATGCGCATTTAATGAATGGGATGAAGCAGGTCAATGAGGTGATGTTTAATTTACTGGATAGCCATGATACAAAACGCCTTTTGACCAGATGCCGACATGACGAGAAAAAAGCACGCGCTTTGCTGGCCTTTATGTTTGCCCAGACAGGTTCACCATGCATCTATTACGGAACGGAAATCGGGCTGGACGGCGAAAATGATCCATTATGCCGGAAATGTATGGTTTGGGAAAAAGAGAAGCAAAACCGAGACATGCTGCGATTTATGAAACGATTGATTGCTTTACGCAAACAGGAAAACACTTTATTGACTGAGGGAAGTCTTGAGTGGAATCTGCTGGATGACCAAAACAATTTTATTAGCTTTTCACGGAATCTTGATGAAAAAACACTGATTTATTTCTTTAATCAGGGGGACGCGACCCGACATGTCAGTTTGCGAGATTTGAATATTGAAAGGAATAAAAAAATCTACGATGTATGGACAGAGCAGCCGCTTCATCATCACGATGTAATTGCCGTTCAGCCGGGAGAATTTTTTATTTTGGGTGCTGCCGTCCCTGTATAAATTTCTGTTATCGGTAACAAATCAAAAGTTGTTGTAACCGCTTTCTATAGAACAATACAATTGTTTTAGATTCATAAATAGAAGGGGGAAACAAGATGATACTTTTTAAAAAGGGGTTCGCCTTATTGGCGGCATTCGTTCTGACATTTGGCCTTGCCGCCTGTTCTAATTCAAAAGATCCGGCAAGCTCTGATGGCAAAAAGGTCCTGACTGTGTCTGTCGAAGAGACCTATAAAGAATACATTGAAAGCATGAAAGCAACATTCGAAAAAGAGAATGATGTCACAATAAAAGTCGTTGAAAAGCAAATGTTCGAGCAGTTGGAAGCGCTTCCTCTTGATGGCCCGGCGGGTAATGCACCTGATGTGATGCTTGCCGCCTACGACCGGATCGGCGGTTTGGGCCAGCAAGGACATTTGCTTGATATTAAGCCATCTAATACAAAAAGTTTCGGAGATAAAGAGATGCAGCAGGTGACGGTTGACGGCAAGGTGTATGGAATGCCGCTAGTCATTGAAACACTAGTTTTGTATTACAACAAAGATCTCTTACAAACAGCACCAAAAACATTTAAAGATCTGGAAACATTAACGGGGGATTCCCGGTTTGCGTTTGCTTCAGAAAAAGGAAAATCAACCGGCTTTTTAGCGAAATGGACTGACTTTTATATGTCGTACGGGTTGTTGGCCGGTTATGGCGGATACGTATTTGGAAAAAACGGCACAGATTCCGGGGACATCGGCCTGAATAATAAAGGGGCTGTAGAAGCAGTGAAATATGCGGAGAAATGGTTTAAATCATATTGGCCAAAAGGCATGCAAGACAATTCAAGCGCTGACGATTTTATTCAGCAGATGTTTTTAGATGGAAAAGCGGCTGCGATCATCGGCGGACCTTGGTCAGCTGCCAACTATAAAGAGGCAAAATTGAACTACGGAGCGGCTCCCATTCCGACATTGCCTAATGGAGAAGAATATGCCCCTTTTGCCGGCGGAAAGGGCTGGGTTGCATCAAAATATACAAAAGAACCCGAACTGGCTGAAAAATGGCTTGAATATGCTACAAATGATGCCAATGCTTACGCTTTTTATGAGGATACAAACGAAGTTCCGGCTAATACAGCTGCAAGGAAGAAAGCTGATGAGCAAAAAAATGAGCTGACGTCAGCTGTGATTAAACAATATGAAACAGCGACACCGACTCCGAATATTCCGGAAATGGCTGAGGTATGGACGGGAGCGGAAAGTTTGATTTTTGACGCAGTTTCAGGAAAAAAAGCGGCGCAAACATCAGCGAATGATGCTGTAAACGTCATAAAGGAAAATATCAAAGAAAAGTATGTGAAATAAAACGGCGGGGTAGCGTCCGGAAGAATAGAGGGCGAAATAATGAATACACACCACACACTTGCAAAGCAAAAACGAAAGGCAGGGCTTTTATCAATCATTCCAGGACTTGGGCAGATTGCGAATCAGCAGTTTTCAAAGGGAATCTTGTTTCTTGCCATCACAGGTTTGTTTGCTTTTGAATTATGCGTTTTCGGCATTCAGGCGCTCACTGGATTGATTACATTGGGAAGTGTTCCCGGTGAAGACCATTCACTGTTTATGCTGATTGAAGGCACGCTGCAATTGATCGTGACGCTGATTTTCCTCATGTTCTATATCTTTAATATTCATGATTCGCGTAAGACCGCCGCTATGAAAGCGGCGGGTTTGGAGGTCAATACAACGGCCAAGGATATGATCTGTCATGCGGGTGATAAAGGGTTTCCATATTTATTTACACTGCCGGCATATATCATGATGGTGTTTGTAATTATTTTTCCAGTTTTAGTGACTCTGTTTGTTGCATGTACAAACTATGATTTTTATCATATTCCGCCTAACAGTCTGATTGACTGGGTCGGTTTTAAAAATTTCTTGAATATTTTTTTCCTCGGCTCCTATCGTGAAACATTTGTAAATGTTCTCGGCTGGACGATCATCTGGACAATCTGTGCAACAACGCTGCAAATCATTTTGGGTATCGTGACGGCACTTTTCGTCAATCAGGATTTTATAAAAGGCAAGCGGATTTTCCGAATGATTTTCTTATTTCCATGGGCTGTTCCGGCTTTTATTACAATCATGAGTTTTTCCAACATGTTTAACGACAGCATAGGGGCGGTGAATGCGCAGGTGATTCCATTATTAAATCACCTGCCGTTTGTAGAGCTGCCGGCGATTGCGTGGAAGACTGATCCTTTCTGGACAAAGACAGCCCTCATTATGATTCAGACCTGGCTCGGCTTTCCCTATATTTATGTCATGGTAACGGGAGTGCTTCAGGCGATTCCAGGTGAATTGTATGAAGCGGCAAAGATTGACGGGGCCACTTTTATTCAGCGCTTTCGGCATATTACATTCCCGATGATTTTATTTGCGACAGCACCCGTGATGATTACCCAGTATACGTTTAATTTCAATAATTTCTCGATCATCTACTTATTTAATGAGGGAGGACCGGGCAGCGCGGGAGCCGGGGCCGGGTCGACCGATATCTTAATTTCTTGGATTTATAAACTGACAACAGGCACATCACCGCAATATTCCGTAGCGGCGGCTGTTACACTGTTAATTTCTTTCATTGTCATTGGAATTTCTCTGATTGCTTTCAAAAAATCGAATGCTTTTGGCAATGAGGAGGTTATGTAGGTGAACGCGAGAACTGCCAGAATGCTTAATAGAATCTGTACCTATTTATTTTTGACGCTTTTAAGTATTGTCATTATTTATCCGTTGCTGATTACGGCATCATCCGCTTTCCGTGTGGGAAATGCGGCAGCTTTTCAACTCGATTTTTCGGGTTCTTGGACTTTGGATCATTTTAAGCGGCTGTTTGACGAGACGCTTTATCTTCATTGGTACAGCAATACACTTATCATCGCGTTATCGGTCATGGTATTGCAGGTTACGATTGTGACGCTTGCCGGGTATACGTACAGCCGTTATCGGTTTGCAGGCCGAAAAAAGAGCCTGGTATTCTTTTTAATCATTCAAATGGTGCCGACGATGGCAGCGCTGACTGCTTTTTACGTTCTGGCGATGCTGATAGGCGCACTCGATCAATACTGGTTTTTGACAGCGATTTATATCGGCGGCGGAATTCCGATGAACACGTGGCTGATGAAAGGTTATTTTGATACTGTGCCGAGAGAAATTGATGAAGCCGCGCGAATTGATGGAGCGGGACATCTGAGGATTTTCGCTTCAATTGTGCTGCCGCTTGTTAAGCCAATGCTCGCGGTGCAAGCGCTTTGGGCGTTTATGGCACCGTTCGGCGACTATTTGCTGGCAAAGTTTTTGCTTCGCTCACCAGAAAGGCTGACCATCGCTGTAGGATTGCAGTCCTTCATTTCAAATCCGCAGCAGCAAAAAGTCGCCCTGTTTGCGGCCGGAGCTATACTGGCTGCACTGCCGATATGCGTCTTGTTCTTTTTTCTCCAAAAGAACTTTGTGTCCGGGCTGACAGCCGGCGGAACAAAGGGGTAATTCGATGAAAAATGAAAGCTATATTATCCGCTGCCTGAAAGCGGCTGCATCTCCGTCAGGTGTTTGCCGTTACGGGAACACATTTAGCTGGCTGCAGCTCTCTTTTCTTTTTATGTTTTTAACGGCCTGCTTGATGGCGCCGTTTACGGTTTCGTTTATAAAAATGGATCGCTTCAGTGTTACATCTTTCATGCCGTCAGCGATTCAAAAGGTTAATGATCAATTTGCTGATCAATTACAAGGTTTTCAAATCAGAAACGGAAAATTGACAGGCGGGAAGAGCTCTGGGCAGATTGAAGATGGACAGAATTTGCTGGCGTTAGATATGAAGCATGAATATCAGACAAGCGGTGAAAATGGGCGATTGAAAGTAACTGGATATGATAACGCCATCGTATTTCAATCTGATCAACTGGTGATCGCCGATCAAAACGGAACGGGATTTTCTGTTGGCTATGCAAAAATGGACGCTAAGCTCAAGAAACCGAACGTTCATGATGTAGAGGCTTTAATCGATACATTGTGGTTGGCACAGTATAAGCCGATGATCATGATGCTGGCATATGCGGTGATTTTTATGATTCAGCTTTTTTTAATGGCTGTTCTTGCGGGGGGCATCTGGATCACAAAAATATCAAACATGATCTCTATTGCGTCATTCAAGGAAGCGGCATCTATGGCGATCTGTGCATCAGCACTGCCGGCATTTGTGGCAGCTGCTGTCGGTATGATTCATTTTGACTTGATCACTGTATTGATGATCCATTCGTGTGGCGTCACTTTGATGATCTCTTTTGCATTTAGATATTTGGCCAAAACCCGCCGTTATAATGGAAACTTACATTCGGGAGGAAATTATGATAAATCAGCGGTTATTCGAGATTGATGAATGGAAAATCAAAACACATACATTTCAGAAGGAACACACACGGCTGCAGGAAAGCCTGACGTCTCTTGCTAACGGCTATATGGGAGTCAGAGGGAATTTTGAAGAAGGCTATTCAGGCGACAGCCACCAAGGCACATATATTGCAGGGGTGTGGTTCCCTGACAAAACGCGAGTGGGCTGGTGGAAAAACGGGTATCCAGAATATTTCGGAAAAGTGATCAATGCGATGAACTTTATTGGCATAGGCCTATATGTAGACGGTGAAAAAGTCGATCTCTATCAGAACCAAATCGAATCATTTGAGTTAGAACTCAATATGAAAGAGGGGATTCTGCGGCGAAG
Organism: Bacillus sp. VA15; assembly: GCF_055721145.1. Lineage (NCBI taxonomy): Bacteria > Bacillati > Bacillota > Bacilli > Caryophanales > Bacillaceae > Bacillus > Bacillus sp. VA15. Next base: position 99,905 of record NZ_JBVQPQ010000007.1, read on the forward strand.
CGCTGTTGTCCGCATTCAGGATAAAATCGTCAGAATCAGATCCGAGCGATTTCTTAGCCTTGCCGTAAAAGAGCTTTGTGCGATTCATTATGAAGCGGAGTGCCTGACAGAAGATGCTGTTATTACGCTTGTTCCTTACCTGGATGGAAATGTTACAAATGAAGATGCTAACTACCAAGAACAGTTTTGGCAGGAAGAAGCGAAAGAGGCTGATCCTCACCGAGGCCATTTAGTCACAAAAACGATCGAAAATCGATTTGGAACACCGCGTTTTACTGTTTCAGCGACAATGGCAAACGTGACAGAGGGTTTTGTCAATGAAAGCTCTCACACAGCTGGGATGTATGTCGAGAATCGCTACAGTTACCAAACGAAGGCTTCTTTGAAAAAATTTATTATTGTCACGACTTCTCGTGATTTACGGGAGGCAGAGCTTTTACCGAAAGCCAAGGAGCTTTTGGCGGGTGTTCTTGAAAACGGCTATGAAGAAGCAAAACGGAGGCACACTGCTCAATGGAAGGAAAGATGGGCGAAAGCGGACATAGAGATTAAAGGGGATGAGGAACTTCAGCAAGGAATCCGCTACAATATCTTTCAGTTATTTTCGACATATTACGGGGGCGATGCCCGTTTGAATATCGGACCGAAAGGATTTACTGGCGAAAAATACGGAGGTGCCGCATATTGGGATACTGAGGCATATGCCGTGCCCATGTATTTGGCGACAGCCGAGCCGGAGGTGACGAAAAACCTGCTTTTGTACCGCTATCATCATTTGGAGGCAGCTAAACGGAATGCCGCCAAACTGGGGATGAAGGGGGCACTTTACCCGATGGTGACGTTCACTGGTGATGAATGCCACAACGAATGGGAGATCACCTTTGAAGAAATTCACCGCAATGGCGCGATTTGCTATGCGATCTGCAATTATGTCCAATATACAGGCGACCATGGCTATATGAAAGAATACGGAATAGAAGTTCTCGTGGAAGTCAGCAGGTTTTGGGCTGACCGCGTTCACTTCTCGAAACGAAAAAACAAGTATATGATTCACGGCGTCACAGGGCCAAATGAATACGAAAACAATGTCAACAACAATTGGTATACAAATGTAATTGCGGCTTGGACGTTGGAGTATACATTAGAAAATCTCGAAAGTATCTCAACGGAAAAACGCCGCCTGCTTGATGTACAAGAAAAAGAGCTGAAAGCCTGGAGAAATATCATCCAGCACATGTACTATCCGTATAGTGAAGAACTGCAAATTTTTATTCAGCATGACACATTCTTGGACAAAGACCTGCAATCAGCGGACGAATTAGATCCAGCTGAGCGGCCTCTTTATCAGAATTGGTCCTGGGACAAGATTCTCCGCTCCAATTTTATTAAGCAGGCAGATGTGCTTCAAGGCATTTACCTTTTTCATGACCGTTTTACAATGGAAGAAAAAAGGCGAAACTTTGAATTTTATGAACCAATGACTGTTCATGAATCAAGCCTGTCGCCCTCTGTCCATGCGGTTCTCGCCGCTGAACTCAAGAAGGAAAAGAAAGCGCTTGAGTTATGTAAGCGTACAGCAAGGCTTGATCTCGACAATTACAATCATGACACGGAAGAAGGCCTGCATATTACATCAATGACGGGAAGCTGGCTCGCGATCGTTCAGGGCTTTGCGGGCATGCGCATCAGGAATGAGACGCTGTCATTTGCTCCGTTTTTGCCGAAAGAATGGGACGGATATTCGTTCAAAATCAATTATCGAAACCGATTAATCAATGTTACGGTTGACGAAATGAACGCCATCTTTGAGCTTTTAAGAGGCGAGCCGCTGCACATGATAGTTTATGAGGAACCGCTTGTCCTAAATGGACGATGTGAAAGGAGAACGCCTGATGAGTAAATGGTGGAAAGAAGCTGTCGTTTATCAAATTTACCCGCGCAGTTTTTATGATTCTAATGGAGATGGATTCGGGGATTTGCAAGGCGTGATTCAAAAGCTGGATTATATCAAAAATCTCGGGGCGGATGTGATCTGGCTCTCCCCGGTGTTTGATTCACCGCAGGATGACAACGGCTATGACATCAGCGACTACAGAAACATGTACGAAAAATTTGGGACAAATGAAGATATGTTTCAGTTAATTGATGAAGTGCACCAACGAGGAATGAAAATCATCATGGATTTGGTCGTGAACCACACGTCAGATGAGCATGCCTGGTTTGCTAAAAGCCGTAAGTCAAAGGACAATCCTTACCGTGATTATTATTTTTGGAAAGATCCGAAACCGGACGGCTCAGAGCCGAATAATTGGGGATCGATCTTCTCAGGCCCGGCGTGGACGTTAGATGAAGGGACAGGGCAATATTATTTGCACTACTTTTCGAAAAAACAGCCTGATTTAAATTGGGAAAATGAAACGGTACGCCGGGAAGTTTATGATTTGATGAGATTTTGGATGGATAAAGGCGTTGACGGCTGGCGGATGGATGTGATCGGCTCCATTTCCAAGTACACCGATTTTCCGGACTACGAAACAGATAGCAGCCGCAGCTATATCGTCGGACGTTATCATTCGAATGGCCCCCGCCTTCATGAATTTATTCAAGAGATGAACAGGGAAGTGCTTTCTCATTACGACTGCATGACGGTCGGAGAGGCAAACGGCTCTGATATTGAAGAGGCGAAAAAGTACACAGATGCAAACAGGCAAGAGTTGAATATGATCTTTACATTTGAACATATGGATATTGATACAGAACAAAACTCGCCAAATGGGAAATGGCAGATCAAGCCGTTTGATGTGATTGCTTTAAAAAAGACGATGACAAGGTGGCAGACCGGGTTAATGAATGTCGGCTGGAATACCTTGTATTTTGAAAACCATGATCAGCCGAGGGTTATTTCCCGCTGGGGCAATGACGGCAAGCTGCGAAAACAGTGTGCAAAAGCATTTGCAACGGTTCTCCACGGGATGAAAGGAACACCGTTTATTTATCAGGGAGAAGAAATCGGCATGGTCAACAGTGATATGCCGCTGGAGATGTATGACGATCTTGAAATAAAAAATGCATATCGTGAACTAGTCATCGAAAACAAAACGATGTCAGAAAAAGAGTTTCTAAAAGCCGTGACGAAAAAAGGACGGGATCATGCGAGAACACCAATGCAATGGGATGCCGGAAAACATGCGGGCTTCACAGCCGGAGCCCCTTGGATAGCAGTAAATTCCCGCTATCAAGATATCAATGTGAAAGAGTCCCTGGAAGATCAAGATTCGATTTTCTATTACTATCAGAAGCTTATTCAATTACGAAAGCAATATAAGGTCATGGTATATGGAGATTATCAGCTGCTGCAGGAGAATGATCCGCAAATCTTTTCTTACCTCCGTGAATATCGAGGGGAAAAGCTTCTCGTCGTTGTGAATTTGTCGGAAGACAAGGCTCTCTTCGAGGCGCCTGCGGAACTGATTCATGAGCGTTGGAAAGTGCTGATTTCCAACTGCTGGCAGGAGCCGGCTGACTTAAAGAGCATTTGTCTCGAACCTTATGAAGCTGTGATGGGCATTAGCATATGAAAGCAGTCATTTTTGATTTAGATGGAGTGATAACAGATACTGCTGAATATCATTTTCTCGCTTGGAGGCACATCGCGGAACAAATCGATATTCCCTTTGACAGAAGTGTGAATGAAAGCCTAAAAGGAATCAGCAGAGAAGAGTCACTTGAAAGCATACTTACCTTTGGCAGTGCGAAAACAAAGTATACAAATGTAGAGAAACAAAAACTTATGCACCTAAAAAATCAATATTATCAAATGTTGATCAGCAAATTGACGCCGGAAAATCTTTTGCCGGGAATCGGCAGGCTTCTTTGTGAATTAAAAGGTGAAAATATAAAAATCGGGTTAGCGTCTTCAAGTCGTAATGCGCCCGAGATTATAACACGTTTGGGGATTATGGATGATTTTCATGCCATTGTTGACCCGACAGCTCTCGCGAACGGAAAACCTGATCCCGAGATCTTTTTAACAGCTGCAGCGCTGCTCGGCGTTTCCCCAGCTGATTGTGCAGCAATAGAAGATGCTGAAGCAGGCATTTCCGCAATCAAATCTGCTGGGATGTTTGCGGTTGGAGTCGGTCATGAACAGTCAATGATTGGCGCTGATCTGATTGTGAGGCAAAGTCGTGATTTGACGCTTGAGCTGTTGAATGAGGAATGGGAGCAGTATAGAATCAAACATTTTTAAGAAGCGTTAGAGGATGAATGCCTTCAAAGAAAAAAACCTGCAAGAGACATAGCTCTTGCAGGTTACAGTATTACTTTTGCTCATCTGTGTTGCGAGTCAGAATTTTATCAATCAGGCCGTATTCAAGCGCTTCTTCAGCAGACTTGAAGTTATCGCGGTCTGTATCGCGTTCGATCACTTCAAGCGGCTGGCCAGTACGCTCAGCAAGAACTTTGTTTAATTTGTCGCGAAGCAAGAGAATGCGTTTCGCGGCAATTTCAATTTCTGTTGCCTGACCTTGCGCACCGCCAAGAGGCTGGTGAATCATGACTTCACTATTTGGAAGCGCATAGCGTTTGCCTTTTTCGCCGGCAGCAAGCAGGAACGCGCCCATTGATGCAGCCATACCGATACAAATTGTAGATACCTTTGGCTTAATAAACTGCATGGTATCATAGATCGCCATACCAGCTGTGATAGAGCCGCCCGGGCTGTTGATGTAAATAGAAATATCTTTTTCAGGGTCTTCTGCTTCTAAGAATAAAAGCTGTGACACGATGGAGTTCGCAACGTTGTCATCAATCGCAGATCCAAGCATGATGATACGATCCTTTAATAGACGAGAATAAATGTCATACGCTCTTTCCCCGCGGTTCGTTTGTTCAATGACTGTAGGTATTAAATTCATAATGCTCCTCCTTCACCTTTTAGGTAAGTATGTAGTTACATGATACATTTTTGGTCAATAAAGGTCAAACAAAAAGCTGGCTAGATATGCAAAGTCGTCTCTTTTTCCCATTTTCCCCAAAAATACAGGTGTTCAAACCATCGTATGTTAGATTGCCAAATAAGATGATGTGTCTGATTCTAAAAAACGGCCTCTTGAAATAGAGGGTTGTTATTTCAATGGAATTATCGTATAATTAGTTGTGCTGACGTTCTCATAACGCAGTCATATGCGCTCGTAGCTCAGTTGGATAGAGCGGTGGTTTCCGGTACCACGTCTGTCGGGGGTTCGAATCCCTCCGAGCGCGTCCAATAGAACAACAGGAAAGACAAGGGTTTGGCATTTCGCCGCTCTTGTCTTTTTTGTTTTGTTTCAAAAATCTTTCTCAACGTAACATAAATTTTCCTCCTCTCGGGCACGTTATGGGATGTGTGATATTGAATTTGCGAGGAGGATGAACATGGGTATTTTAAGCGGAAATCCACAGGATGAACCGATGCATTACGGTGAGGTATTCAGCTTGTGGAGTTATGTGATGGCGGGCAATAAAATGGTCGGCAATTACCAGATGTTATTGCATCATGTCGGTGATGACGACTTGAAGAAGCTGCTTCGTGAATCCATTGAGAAGTGCCAAGATGAAGTGAAACAGATCAGTGCGATCCTGAAAGAAAACGGGGTGGCGCTCCCGCCGGCTTCTCCTGAACCGCCTGCTGCAGATCTTAAAGATATTCCGCCGGGTGCGCGGTTTCTTGATCCGGATGTGGCGGCCTCTGCGGCAGCGCAAAATGCTGCAGGCCTTGTGACATGCAGCAAAATTATGGGACAGTCAATTCGTGAGGATATTGCCATGATGTTTGGGCAATTCCATGTATCGAAAGCGGCAACCGGCGCAAAATACTTAAGATTGCTAAAAAACAAAGGCTGGCTCATCCCGCCGCCGCTTCATCTTCAAAAGCACCAAGACGATTAATGGCAAGGGCATATACAGCTGTATATGCCCTTATCTTATAATTAAGCCGTAAGACGCAGGCCGATGACGCCGGTGAGGATTAGGCAAAGAGAAATCACCTGTGAAAGCTGAAAACGCTCCTTAAACCAGATGAACCCGACCGCCGAAACGCCAATACTGCCAATGCCAGTCCAGACGGCATAAGCGACTCCGGCAGGCAGGATCAGCATCGCTTGTGAAAGGCAGTAAAAGGATAAGCCAAATCCAATCGTCATCACAATGATCGGCCATTTTTTTCTTGTACCGTCGATATATTTCATGGCCACAGCAGCTATAATTTCTTCTATGCCGGCAACCACTAATAAAAACCATGCCATTATTTTTCACCTCCCGGCTGTGATTTGCTTTCTTTTGTAAAGAGCTTCATTCCTAAAATACCGGCCAGCAATAAAGCTAAAAAGAACATTTGCGCTGCTGAAAAGGATTCGCCCAAAACAATACCGGTGATGTATGTTCCGACGGTTCCGATTCCGACAAATACAGTGTATGCCGCGGCCATCGGAATTTTTTGATAAGAGCGGATCAACAGGATAAAGCTGATTGCGATTAAGATAAAAATGATGACCCAATCCAAAAGCGAATCGGCATGTTTGAGGGAAGACGCCCAAACAACTTCTAAAAGTCCTGCAATAAAAACAAGCACCCAATTCATATGAAGCACCTCTCTAGTTTATGAATGAACGTCAGTCATTTTTGAACCATTAAAAAATGAGCGGTGTTACCCAGTCATTTTTTAAGTAGTACCTAAACTTCGTTTTAAGAAAGTAAAGATTTCTTTTTTATACACTTCGACATTTTCATCTTGTTCAAACCCGATATAGAATCGTTCTGCAGTGTTCTCAACCAAGTTGATAATCGTTCTTGCTGTCCATTTTGCATTGATTCCTTTCATTACCTCAAGGTTTTCAATGGCCTTATTGATGATTTTTTCAAGCCAAGAATAATAAGGCTGATAGATCGTCTCCCATTTTTCCATGGAGTGGTCGATCGCAAGCCCAGAGTAACAGAGGACGATAATATCCTTATGGCGTTCGGTAATGAGAAATGTCTCATCAATTAATATATCTAAAACGGTCCCAAAATCCTCGTCTCCATGCAGCCTTCCTTTGATTTGGTCCAGCGTATGGGTGAGAAGATTTTCTGCAATTGCCGGAATAAGGGCATTTTTAGATGAGAAATACAAGTAGAACGTTCCTTGGGCAGTGCCGGCCTTTTTGACAATATCAGAAATAGAGGCCTTATCGAGACCTTTTTCAGAAATAACTTCAATGGCAGCCTGCAGAATTTTTTCATATTTGCCCGATGTTTGTTTTGGCATGAGGAACACCTCCTGTAATGACTGACTATCATTCATTTTATCGCGGGTATGTGTGTTTGTAAAGAAGAAAGAAGCAAGAAAAATTCTTGCTTCTTTATTTATCATAATCAATAGCGGCTTTCGGGAGCCCGGTATACTTTGCCCAGTAGAAAATCGCAAGTGAACCGATGGCGACTAAAATGAGGTCGACAGGATTGCTGATGATGCCTAAACCGTGTCCGAAAGAGCCGATGTAGGAAAAGATCAGCATCATGATATAAAACCCAACAAGCCACCACGCTGATTTCAGCTGCTGGGCAAGGCTGACATCCTCTTGAGGCGCATATTTTCTAAAGCAGAGATAGATTAAAAACATCACGAGCTGTGAACCGAGCAGCCAGGAAACGGTTGTCCATCCTGACCAATACACGATAAACGCCGTGAAAATAAAGGAAAGCGGTCCGATGATGCCCATTCCTTTTAAATAAAACGGCCTGTTTAAGTCCTTCGCATTGACCCTCAGCGCTGCTGAACAAATTGGTGCAATTGCATAAGAAAGGATGAGCGCAACAGAACAGACATTGACAAGCGCGTTCCACGAAGGGAAGGGGAGCGTCCAGAAAATTGACATGGCAAACGAAAGCCAGAGTGAAGCACGGGGTGTTCCCGTTTCTTTATTCACTTTTGAAAATATGCTAAATAATGTGCCGTTACGCGCCCAGGCGTAAACGAGGCGAGACGTCGTATTCATAAAAATATTCCCGTTTCCCCCGGGAGACAGAATGGCGTCTAAAATGACAAGCGTTGCAAGCCAGCCTAAACCGAGCATGATCGCAATATCTTTAAACGGCAATGAGAACTCCCGCGCGATTGCCGGCCAGCCATTTTTCAGTGTTTCTGTCGGGATTGCACCAATAAAGGTGATCTGCAAAACAGTGTAAATGATGGTTGAAACGATAATGCAAATGATTAAAGCGATTGGGATGTTGCGTTTTGGATTTTGCACTTCACCTGCAACAGCCACAATCGGGTGAAGGCCGAGATACGCAAACATTACGCCGCCTGTCGAAATCGCAGCCTGAATACCTGTAAAACCAAACGGTGCAAATCCTTCAACAGATAAATTCTCAGCCTGAAAATGAAAGATCAGCACGATAATGATGGTAATCGGGACAATATATTTAAAAAGCGATATGATGAAATTCGCCTTAGCGAAGGTTTTGACGCTCCAATAATTCAGCAGGAAAAACAAGCATAGCAAGGCAAACTGCAAAATCCAGCCTGCAATGGTCGGCGAATCAGATCCTTTTATGGTCAGGCCGGGAAACCAATAGGCAACATACTGACGCACAGCCGTCACTTCAATTGAAATCAGGCTTGTGTAAGCGACAATTGTGACAAATGAAATTAAATAGCCGACAAGGTGGCCATGTGAATAAACTGGGTATCGAATGATGCCTCCGGTACGAGGCAGAGCGGCTCCAAGCTCCGCGTACACGAGCCCGATTAACAAAATGATGGCTCCGCCGATGATCCAGGAAAAAGCGCCTGAGGGTCCTGCTTTTGAAGCGACATTACTGACGGCAAACAGCCAAGCAGACCCAAAGATGGCCCCCATCCCAATCAAAATCAGATCAAACAACGACATTGATTTTTGAAAATTTCCTTGTTTAGACATCCGCTTCCTCCTTAGAAACCAGCCTTATATTCCTTACAATGCCCAATATGTAACAGAGAATACCGCTCTAATAAAAAAACAGATGCAGCAAGCGCTGCACCTGAAAAAGTGTAACTAAAACGGTAGAAGTATTAACAGGGATAATTTTTTCTATTGTAAAATATCATATACATGATTTAAGTAGTGTTTGCTTAAATACGCATAATCGTTAATTTGATCAAAGTAGATCATATAGGTTTGACCGGATGGTTCAATTCTTTTGACATAATCTAAATTTACGATATAACTCTTATGAGTTCGAGTGAATTTCTTACGGTCTAATTGTTCTTGTATTGACTTCAAGGTTTCAGGAGTTTTTATAATTTTTTTTGTACCATGGGATAATGTTACAAATTTTGTGTATCTTTGTTCGGAAGTAATATAAACAATATTTTTTGTTTTGACAAAATCAATTCCCCTATCATTCTTTAATAATAAAAAGTCTTTAGGTTCAAAATGCAAATTCAACCGTATGTTCTTTTTAATTTTTTCCCAACAAATACTTAACCTTTCTTCTGTAAACGGTTTAACTAAATAGTCAATGGCATCAATTTCAAATGCTTTCCATGCATATTCCTTATAACCTGTAGTGAAAATAATTTTTATATTCTGATATCTGGTTTTTACAAGTTTAGCTAATGATAGGCCGTCTAGCTGAGGGAGATCGATATCAACAAATAACAGCTGAGGCTGGTGCTGATCGGTTAAATGAAAGGCTGTTTTACCATCAGATGCTTCTCCTACTATTTCTACATTTTTTCTTATTAAAAATTTTTTCAGGATATCCATAACATGGCGATTATCTTCAGCAATGACTGCATTAACCAACTTGTCCACCTTCTTTTTCAATTATTTTATCAGTTATTATAGGAATAAAAATTGAAAAGGTAGTGCCGTTTTTTTCAGAACTGTTTACTTCAAGCCGTCCTTGTGCCTTATCAATCACTTTTTTGATTGAAGCTAAGCCTAGGCCGGTATGTTTATATTTTGTAGAATATCCTTCTTTAAAAATAAGAGTGTGTTTGTGCTTAGGTATAACGGAATGTTTATTATGAACAGAAATAACCAAAAATGAATTTAAAAGCTGACTGATTCTAACTGATACTTGAGGAACTATTGAATCTTGATTTTTTGTTGCCTCAAATTCAGCATCAAATGCATTATCCAGTAAATTGCCGATTACTTGTATTAGCTCATAGTTTTGCATGCCCGTTTTCGGCATTAAATGTTTGACCTCGATATGAAAGGATAAGTTTCTTTTTTTAGCTGCCTCGTATTTTGACTGTAATAGGCCGGCAATAGAACTATTGTTTAAATGAATTAAAGTCTGTGAAACATCCAGATCCGCACATAATTCATTCAAATATATATGTAAATCCTCGTACCTTTTTGATTTAAATAAGTGATTTATGACGTGTAAGTGGTTTGAAAAGTCATGTTTTTTACTTCTTAATGAGAGTATGATATCTTCAATTTTTTTCGAGTATTTTCTTTCTAAAAGCAGATTAGAATCAGCTTGTAATAATTTAATCAATCTTGTTAGCAGTATGTAAATCAGGAATGGTAAGAGAGCTAGAAAAAATATATGAAATTTATTAGGGAGTTTTAGCAACGATAGAAACAGCGATAATGTAATGGTCAAAAATAACATCAGGATAATTCTTTTATGTGTTTTACTAATTTCAGATGAAAATACTTTATTAATGAATGAAATGAAGAATATTGATTGTATGCTTATGGACAAATATATAAGGGTGAAAATCAGCGATGTGGGGGATATAGATAAGTTACTAACAATCAATAATGAGATCACTTTTGCCATAAGTTGAGAAAACATAATTGAAAGTGTGATAACCATCGAGAAACGCATACTTAGTTTACATATAAAACTTAAAAACATCAACAATAATATTGAATTTTCCGAAAAGTAAAGCAAAGATTGACCGCTGTTTAACATAATGAAGAAATGAAAAAAAGAGAAAATGAAAATCCTTTTTAAATCTGAGAGAAACAAAATCAAAATGAAAAAAATTGAAAGTTCTCCAATGGAATAATTTAAAATACTCCACAACATAATGACCCTCTCTTTTTCTACAGGGTAATTTTTTAATGCCGATAAATGTAAATCAAGAAGAAAAGATTGTAGGGTGAAAAACAATTTTGTTATAAATTTACTATTTGTATTTAAGATATCATGTTTGTTTTGTGTTTACAATACGATTTTTTCTTAAAATAAAACAATTCCTCTTGAGAGGGAAGACGCCTCATATTTTATAGCATATTCATACTAGTTTAATGGGGGCGGAGTTCATTTTTTGTCGATAGAACCATTCATCCCGTGAAAAAATTGTTTTATCCTGCTTTTTTATCCTGTTAATTGTTTTTTATTGGATGTAAATCGCTAAAAGCTTATATTTATGTCAAATCAAACAAAGGTGGTTTTAAACGTGAATATAAAACAACCTAACATTATAAGAAATGTAAAACTAACTGAGTCAGATGATGAAGGAGTTTTACTAGATATTGAAAACGGGACCTATTACGGACTTGATGAAGTAGGATTAGATATATGGAAATTGATTGAGCAGAAGAAAGGATTTGATGACATATTGAAAATCATCAGTGAAACGTATAATACTTCACATTACGAGATGATTAGGGATATAGAGATTTTTTTGAAAGAATTAAAAAATAAAGGATTAATTTCGTGGTCATGAGATTAATGAAGATATTCTATTACGTTAAAGCCTTTTTAATAGTTAGACAGATTGACAAGAGCTTAAAAAAAGAAGGGTTCAAACAGGTTTATCACACTTATTTGTCTCCTCCTGCCCCTTTGGATCCTTTAAGGGACATCACAGAAAAAGAATTAAAGTTTATAGAAATGGTACTAGGAGTGGTTGAGAAAGTTTGTTTTCTTTTTTTTGGGAAGGCGAGATGTCTTCATCGGTCAGTTGCGAGTTATCATATTTTTCATAAAAAGGGTATACCAATTGACTTGGTGATCGGCGTAAAAAAGAAACCTTTTACATCACATGCTTGGCTTGAATTTAATGGACAAGTCATTAATGATTCAGAAGATTTCGTTAATGATTTGATACATCAATTTCATACGAAAGAATATAGAAAAATGTGAGGCGGTAGACGATGAGTGGTATTTGCGGTTTATATCATTTGGATAAAAGCCCTGCTGACATAGATTGTTTGAATGAAATGATACGTTCCATTTCATTAATAGGAAATGATCACCAAAATGCATGGGTTGATAAAAATGTGGCACTAGGTAAAACGAGTTTATTTGTTAATCCGGAATCAGTGTATGAAAAAAAGATTATAAAGTCAAAATTTAAAAATTATTATATTACTGCAGATTGCCGCATAGATAATCGAAAGGAACTCTACCGAGATCTACATATAAAAAAAGAGTTTCACCGCACATCGGATACAGAATTAATATTAGGGGCATACGAGAAATGGAAAGAGGATGCTGTAACAAAACTGGAAGGCGATTTTGCCTTTTGTATTTGGGATGCAGAAGAAAAACAGTTATTCTGCGCGAGGGATCCTTTAGGGATTCGGCCATTTTTTTATAAGGTGACAGCCAGTTCATTTCTCTTTTCCTCCATGATTCGGGCTATTCACAAGACCTATCAAGTCAGTGATTGGAATAAAGATTATTTAGCAGACTTCTTATATAGAAAAGGGATACAGTCGGAAGAAGACACACCGTATCTTGGCGTTAAGAGATTGCCAAAGGGGAGTTTCCTTACTCTTAAGAATGGAACACTTCGTATTACGCCTTATTGGAAGCTAGATCCTAAAAAGAAAACAATATATAAAAACCCTCATCATTACATTGAACAATTTCAAGACATTTTTTTTCACTCAGTAAAAGCCCGAATGCGATCAATGACAAATACAGGTGTCTTCATGAGCGGAGGCTTGGACTCAACTTCTATTTATGCAGCAGCTAAACAATATGATGTCGAGCATGTTTATCCGATATCTTGTGTTTTTGATAAATATAAGGATTCTGATGAAAGGTTTTATATCAGCTATGTTCTCGACAAATACAAAGAGAAAAACTATAAATTTGTAAAAAGTGATGATCTTTGGATTCTGAAGAATTTTCCTCATTATTCTATTTCAACTGATGAGCCCAGTAAAAATCAACTTTCATATGGAATGCTGGCCGAAACATACCGCATGGTCTTACAAAGCAATACTAAAGTTGTCTTAAACGGCTATGCCGGGGATCAGGTTTTTGGTTTTAGCCCTTATTATATTTCTAAATTCATTCGAAATTTTCAATTTTTGAAGCTTTGTAAAGAAACTTCTAAATTAGCGGCCTCATATAATTATACCTTTTCCGGCGCGCTAAAGGAATTTGGGTTCTCCGCACTTAAAGGGAAACATGAGGATCAAACTGTCCTTCTAGATAAGTATTATGATGAAGCAAAAGAAAGACATGAAATGGAAAATCGAATAAAAGATCCTGGGTTAAAAATGATGTACCAGTATATTGAAAGGTCTCAAGGCTTTGGTTTTGCTCAATTTTTTTCCGAATCATTAGGAATTGAAACCAGATATCCATTTTTAAATGTGAAGCTTATCGAATTTATCTTCAGTATTCCATTAGACCAGAAGATTAAAGATGCTCAAACAAAAGTCCTTCTGAGGCAATCAATGAAGGGATATCTTCCTGATGAAGTGCGGAACAGGCAGGGCAAGACGTCTAATGATGCCCTAATATTTGCAGGATTAAAAAATGAATGGCCTAGGTTGTTTCCTCAATTGAAACATTTAGTTTTAGAAGAGCTGGGTATCATAAAAGGCAGTAAATTCCGGGATAAAATTGTCGAATACAGGCACGGTGTTTTGAGTAAAGGGATGGATTATTTTGCTGCATTAGCTCTTGAATTGTGGCTGCAAAAGCATACGTATCAAAAGGAGGAACATAATGAGCCTTTTCCTGTATAGTATCCCTTTATTAGTTTTGGTAATTGGAGTGATAGTTACAGCCAAAAAAATACTTCATACGAAATGGATTTTAAGCCATTTGGTCACTGATACTAAAAAGCTGGATATACTTTTGAAGAATGAGCGTCATATGTTTATATTATTTTTTGATGAGATGACTTGTCGAAATGTCATTAGGAATATGAACATGCTACATAGTGCTTTAAAAGATACTAAAGTTCCTTTTGCCATTATTAATACGCTTGAGGAATACGACTATGAGACAGAAAGCTCTCCGGTGTTTCCGTATGTAGATCACTTTGAAATACAGTTTACCCCCACGCTGATATTTGTTAAAAATGGAACAAAACAATCTGTTCACTGTCAAGGGCCAGACCAGTTACAGTTAGAAAAAGTAAATAAGTTTATGTCAGAAACCATTTCAAAAATGAACAGTCACGCTGTATAAGAATCTGGGAGGACTCATGATGTTACTGAATGAGATACTTATGAATGTTTTATATATAGGGGCAGGTTTTGTTTTTATCAAAAGCAGCATTGGAAAATTAAAAAATCCATATGCTTTTGGAAGGGTTATTGAAAGTTACCATCTGTTTTTCAAAGGAACGTTTACTCTTTTTCTGGCTGCTTTAATAGGTCCGGTTGAACTAGTGGTAGGAATGATGATTATTGCAGAACCATTTCGAGTAGTGGGATTACTCATTGGCATATTGCTGCAACTGATGTTTTTATTGCTGATGTCCTTAAAGCTTAATCAAACTCTGCCGTTCGGCTGTGGCTGTTTTGGATTGCATGCACCCGAAAAGATTTCAGCGAAAAAAGTAATGTTTAACCTGGGATATACAGTATTGTTAGCGGCTCTTATCTCTTTGAATGTTAATGAAGTGATAAGGGAGATGTTACAGTGATGACTACACAAATGAATGGCTCTTTCACTTGGAAACGAGTTTTTTCTCTAGCAGGAAAAAAGTGGGGGCTTCTCTCCTTTATCATTTTTACTATACTTGTCCAGTCTATACTAAGCCCAATTACGCCGATTATTGTTGCTGAAATCATTGATAAAGGCTTTTCAGGGACAAGCAAGTTTGGGTTAGAAAAGTTAATCATGATTCTTCTGGCAATTGGGATATGCCAAATTGTAATGCATGTTGTTCAAGATATCCTCATCACAATTTTCACAAATCAGATTATTTTCAATGTAAGAGAGGGACTTTTCCGTAAACTTTATCAGCAATCTATACGGTTTTTCACTGATACGAAAATAGGTGAAATCACCTCACGTTTAACGAACGAGGCTGAAAGTATAGCCAATACAGTCTTTAAACCTATTGTTTATACTTCACAAACAGCATTATCATTGGTGGTCACTTTCATTGCAATGGTAGCGATTAGCTGGAAGCTTTCGATAGTTATATTGCTTTTGATCCCTTTGTTTTTTCTTCCTATGCCTTTAATTGGGAGATTTGCTTATAAATATAGCAAAAAACTTATTACTAACATTTCCTTCATGAATTCTTTTCTTACAGAAAATATCAGCATTAATGGCGTAATTCTAAATAAGATATTTGGAAGACGCCGGCAAACTTTTGAAACATTTAAGAATGTAGTACTAGAAATCAATAAGCTAACACTAAAACAAAAATTATTAGGCTCTATTTTTGATAATCTGCTCGCTTTAGCAGCTATTATTGCTCCTTTGTTTGTCTACTGGTTTGGAAGACCTGGTGGTCCTTTTGAAATTAGCGCCGGTATGGCAGTTGCATTATCAGGGTACATTGCTTCTCTATTTAATCCCATTCAGGAAGTGGGACGTATCGGCATCATGCTTCAAAGCGCAAAAATTACGTTCGAACGATTTTTTGAATATCTTGATATGAAGCCAGAACTAGAGGAACCAAAAGATCCAATTATTATTCACGATATAAAAGGGAATATCGAATTGCGCGATGTCACGTTTAGTTACAAAAAAGAAGAACAAACACTTAAAAATTTATCGATCCGTATACCGGCAGGTTCGAAAGTTTCAATAGTAGGATTTAGCGGTTCTGGAAAAACAACAATTGCCTATTTATTGACGAGATTATATAAACCGGATAAAGGTGGGGTTTATATAGATGGTCATGATCTAGAGAGAATAAGTTCTGATTATATATCAAAGTATATAGGAATGATTTCTCAAGAAGTGTATTTGCTGCATACTTCTATTAAAGAAAATATCATGTTAGGAAATCCAAATGCTTCAATTGAAGAGGTCCATGAAGCGGCGAAACAAGCGTATATACATGAGAAAATTATAGGTTTACCCGATGGTTATGACACGATAGTCGGAGAACGGGGATATAAGCTTTCAGGTGGAGAAAAACAGCGAATTGCGATTGCCAGAGCCATCTTGCAAAACCCTAGTATTCTTATTCTTGATGAAGCCACATCTTCACTTGATTCAAAGTCCCAGTATATTGTGCAAAATGCCTTGAATGAGTTAACAAAAGGCAGAACAGTTATAACGATTGCTCATCGAATGTCTGTCACCCAATCCAGTGATAGGATCTATGTATTAGATAAAGGAGAAATTGTACAAGCCGGAACCCACGAACGGCTCTTGGAGGAAGAAGGGCTCTACCGGGAACTATACCATACGCAAAATAATACTGAACTGGCTGAAGTAAACTAAATAATAAGGAGATAAAAATGCGTAAACTACTCATATCTGTATGTCTTTTATTTTTAGTAGGCAGTCTTATTTCCGGGTTTATGTTTTATCAAAAGAAACAAGAAACGATTAAAGCAACAGATAGCTTAATAGAAGATGATCAAAAATCCGGGACAGAGGTTGATCAGCTGATGAACCAATTACAAAATGAACAGAATCAAGACGCATACTTATTATCCTCAGTAGGGCTACTCATATTGAGCGGTATTACAGGAGGGGTTTTATGGATATCGAGAAGGAGGAATGAGCCAAATTGAAACGATTCATCATTCCTTTCAGTATTTTATTTATAGCAGGTATCTTTATCTATCAGTTGTTTTTCACTGGAAATGTCACTTCCAATAGTCAGGAAATTAATGCAAATGATTTTGAAGTGAATACAGGATCATCAGAAGGCGACTCAAAAGCTAAGATAAATGTGATTGTATTTTCAGATTATGGATGTCAAGCTTGCAAGATTCTAAATGACGATTTGGTAAACATGAAGTTTAAAGAAAATTATATTGATAAACAGCTTGTAAGGTATATTTTTAAACATGTACCAATGGAAGAACATAAAAACGCATACGAATCATCTGCAGCCGCCATTGCAGCAGAAAATCAAGACCGGTTTTGGGATATGAGCAGATTATTATTCGATAATGCGTCTAAATTGGGTAAAACAGATGATCCATCTGATTTATATAAGATGTTAGCTGATCAAATTGGGTTAGATAAAGACGAGTTCAACGATGATTTAGATCATGAGGAAACGAAAGAAGAAATAAGAAAAACAAAAGCAGAATTTAAAAAGTTAGGTTTTCAGGGGACTCCAATTTTAATAATAGGGACAAAAATCATTTATGGAGCTCCATCTGCTAAAGAGTTTAAAGAGACATTAGATTCAGAATTGAAGAAAGTAAATTAGTGTCCAATGCTGTATTCAGCATTAAATATATTAAATTTTATTTATGGGGGAGATATGAAAATGAAAACGTATAGTCAACCTTCTTTAATTGAATTTGGTACAGCAGAAGAGCTTATTCAAGGATGCGGCGGCTGGGGTGTTGAAAACTGGTCAATGGATGATTCTGATTCAAAATATGTATGGATGACTACTGGCGGCCGAAAGCTGTGTATCTGCACTAGCTTATCTGGAACAAAATGTACACCAGTATTGTAATGTAAACAAAATGTAGTACAATTACTTCCTTGCAGCATTGGACAAAAAATATTGGAAAAGGACGTGTACGTTAATGAAAGCATACTCACAACCTTCTTTAATCGAATTCGGTGCAGCAGAAGAGCTTATTCAAGGATGCGGCGGCTGGGGTACAGAAAACTGGACGCTTGATGATTCTGATAGAAAGTATGTCTTGGTGACAACGTCAACACGCACAAGTTGTATTTGTACAACAATTAAAGGTGACAGATGTACGCCGTAAGTATAATAAAAAGATAAAGAGCGGTGTGTTAAAATCACCGCTCTTTCTTTATTCTATAACAGAAAGGAAGCAGCAACTATGAAAAAAACGTTATTGCTCATTGGAATTGTACTGTCTACTTATCTCTTGATAAGTAAGTGGAGTACAGGATCAGTTTACTTTTGTCCGACAAATGGGTGTGATGCTGTGAACAATAGTAAATATTCTATGATTGGGAATGTGCCGGTATCATTAATTGGTATAGTAGGATATGTGATGCTTTTTAATATCGAGATGTTAAATATGAATAAAAGGCTAAAACATAAATTGCTGCTTTTTCTGACAGCTATCGGCTGGCTGTTTTCTATCTACTTAATGTATGTATCCTTATTTTATATTCAAGCTCTATGCTTTTATTGTATGCTTTCGTTTACAGTTATTTCTTTGTTATTCTTTCTTTATATTAAGCAGCAGTCAAAAGAACATTTGAAAATGAATCATGATTTATGAGGTAAAGGCAAATACAGTTTGAAAACGGCCCCTTGCTTATGGTGGTTTTCTGCCGTGATTTTACCTCCATGCACTTCTAAAATTTCTTTACTTATTGCTAAGCCCAATCCGGCTCCTCCTGTTTTTCGATTGCGAGAACTTTCTCCTCTGTAGAGCGGCGTAAAAATTTGGTCTAACTCAGACTCATGCAGCCCTTTTCCTTTATCCCGAATGGCAATGACAGCATATTTTTTCTCTTCAAACAGCGAAACATAAATGTCACTGTTTTCAAAAGAAAATCTTATCGCATTGTCTACTATGTTGTAAAAAGCTCTGGAAAAAAGTCCGGGATCTGCATAAACAAATGTATTAGCTTCAGGAATTGATTTTATGAGACGAATTCCCTTTTTCTCTAATATTGCAGAGTAACCGTTCAGGTAATCGTCAAGTAAACGGTTTAGATTTACATACTCTACATTTGGTTTTTCTTTATAAAATTCTAGCTTCGTATACGAGAATAGGTCTGACACTAAATGATTCAACATATCCGCTTTATTTCTGCATGTCAGAATGTATTTCTTTGCTTTTTCAGGGTTTTGGTGTATTTGCTTTTCTATTATTTCTAGATATCCCCGAATTGTAAATATTGGGGTTCGTAAATCATGAACGATAGAAGCTATAAACAATTTTCTTTCGTTTTCAAGAGATTGTTGTTTGTCTAATGATGTCTTTAGCTGCAGCTGCATGGACTTAAACCCGTTTGATACTTCATGAATTTCTGTCACACGTGAAGAAGGAAGAGAAAAATTGAAATCCTGCTTTGAAATGAGCTGAGATGTTTTCTCCAGTGCTATCAATGGAATTAACACATGTTTATTCATAAACCATGCAGCTGTCACAAAAAGCAACAGGAGAACAAATAATGCGATGAATACCCCTCCATACTGTTCTAGAAAACTGTTTTCATGGCCATCGAAAGCTTGCAGGGCAGGCCTTTTATCTTGAACATATAAAATGCCTGCGAGTTTTTTTTTCTTATATACATAATATTCTTCAAGAAGATAGTTTGTACTTCCAACTGAGTAATCTGCTGTTTGCCCTATTTTTGTAATCTGATGACTATGTGGTTCTTCTACTGTTGAAAATAAGACTTTTTGATCTTTGTTCAGCAAACGTATCCCTATATGAAGCTCATCAGTTTTAGAACGTATTTGTTTTTGCCACTCTTTTTTGTTCCAATTTTCCGGCTCACTTAGAATGTTTTGTTGCAGCCAAGGCATTATATCCTCAACTTCAATAGAATTTGTTTTTGATTCATTATAAAAATGGACGGCCATTTTTGTAGTAAGGATGGGGAGCAAAATAAATGCAATAATGAAGAGAAACAGCCATTTTTTTATTGTCATTCTTCTTTTTTTATGCCCCTTTAACATGTTTAGACTCCCTCCGCAAATTTGTATCCGACACCCCAGACAGTTAGGATCCAGCGTGGTTGAGAGGGGGTTTCTTCAATTTTTTCTCTGATTCTCGCGATAAATACCCTTACTGTATGCGGATCACTATAATGCTCTCCCCATATAAGTTGGATAATTTGATCGTGCGTAAATACTTGATGGGGATGTCTGCTAAGCAGAGATAATAAGTCAAATTCCTTTGAGGTGAGGGAGACTTTTCTTCCGTGTTTATGTACTTCACGGGATAAGTAATCAATTGTAAGGCCGTTGAATGAGTGTCCGGGTTTTTGCTGCCCGGAACGCCGTCTCACTGCTTTGATTCTGGCTACAATCTCACCTGGTGTTGCCGTTTTTACAATATAATCATCACCGCCGACACTTAATCCTCTGATTTTATCGGTTGGATCCTCTTTGGCGCTTAAAAATAAGATAGGGACATCCTTTACTTCTCTTACTTTCTTGCATATTGTAAAGCCTGATTCCCCCGGCATCATTACATCCAGTAGGATACAGTCGACCTCTTGTTTGTTGACAATGGAGAGGGCTTGTTCTCCATTAAATGCTGTTAGGACATTGTAATTCTCGATCTCCAGAAAGTCTTTCATCAGTTCAATAATTTCCGCATCATCATCGACGACTAAAATAGTTTCTTTCATTATCGACATTCCTTTCTGTTTTGCTCCTGAATAACATTATGACGGTTTTTTTGTAATTGCGGAATATGCATAAATAAATCTTGATATTTTATTGATATTTTATTAACGCCCTATTGAGTTTAATTATTTAAAATGAATTTGAAATATAAAATGAGGTGAAAAACATGAGAACTTCAGTCCTTCAAACCAAAAAGTTATCAAAGTCATATGGAGAGGGTGTAAACCAATTTTTCGCACTGAAAAATATTGATTTGGATATAAAAAAAGGTGAATTTACAGCTATTATGGGTCCTAGTGGTTCTGGAAAGTCTACGTTATTAAATATGCTGTCAGGGCTAGATAAACCAACTTCAGGAGAAGTCACACTAGACGGTATTCATTTATCTCAGTGTAATGAGTCCCAAATTACACAACTCAGAAGAGATAATATCGGTTTTATTTTTCAGTTGTTTAATTTGATTCC
Organism: Bacillus sp. VA15; assembly: GCF_055721145.1. Taxonomy (NCBI): domain Bacteria; kingdom Bacillati; phylum Bacillota; class Bacilli; order Caryophanales; family Bacillaceae; genus Bacillus; species Bacillus sp. VA15. Next base: position 121,041 of record NZ_JBVQPQ010000007.1, read on the forward strand.
TGTGCTTACAGCAGAGGAGAATGTGACGCTGCCTATACTCCTTGCTGGAAAGAAAGATAAGTCTGTAAATAAAAAGGCAAATGATTTGCTGCAATTATTAGGGATTGGAAGACTCGCTTCTTCTTATCCGTCTCAGATGTCAGGAGGACAGCAGCAGCGGGTTGCAATTGCAAGAGCGCTTATTATGGAACCTAGTATCGTATTAGCAGATGAACCAACCGGAAGTCTTGATACAAAAACTGGTAATGATATTTTAACAATTCTTCGACACTTTTGCGATACGAAAAACCAATCGCTTATCATGGTGACGCATGATGCAAATGTGGCTTCACATGCGCATCGGATTGTATTTATGAAGGATGGGGAATTAGCAGGAGATATTCAGCTGACTGCGACTCCTAAAGTGAATTTAAGCCATATCACTAAAAGATTAGAGGATGTATACGCATGAAATTAACTGTTCAATTAGCTTGGCGATTTTTAAAAGCAAGAAGAGCCAGGTCTTTATTTGCTGTGATCGGTATTAGTCTTGGAGTTATGCTGCTCATTATTTCGCAAATCATGATGGCAACTTTAGAACAATCAAATGAGGAATCAGTATTGAAAAAGTATGGAAATTTTGATTTGATTTCAGGTTATAACGGATCAACCAAAAAACTGAGTGCGAACGATCTGCAAACGATAAAAGGATTTCCAGATGTAAATCAAATAACACCGATGCTTTTTCCGTATGCAAGCGAGAATATGCCAGCTGCTGTTGCAGCCCAGCCTGTTTATATAGGCTTTAAACATAATCAATTGGCTATGGAGCACCCGCTGGTTTCCATTGATAAAGGGAAATTTCCGCAGTCTAAGGAAGTGGTGATCCCGGCTCGATATGCAAAATCTAAGCGATTGGATATTGATTCTGAAATTAGTTTACCTTTTCCTCCAGGGAAAGATGTAAAAGTACGTGTATCAGGTATTTTGCATGAAAGAGAACAATTAAATAATATCTTCATTTTTGATTATGATTGGATCGCAGCACAAACTCATAATCAAAATAAAGCAACGGCAGTCATGATGAAATTGGATCAATCAGCAGATAAACAAAAAGTGATAGAGGATTTAAAGGAGCATTTTGAAGGTATATCCATTGATAAACGTAAGGCGATGATGACAGAGAAAGAACAACTGGGTGGGTTAAAACCCATTGTCAATGGTTTATCAATTACAGTCTTGTTAGGTAGCCTTTTAATCGTAGTCAGTACATTGCAAATGTCGGTTCAAGAAAGACAAAAAGAATTAGCAACATTAAGACTATTAGGCGGAAAGCCTGCCCAATTGTTTTATATGGTCATTTGGGAGGCTTTGCTGATAGGTATTATGGCTGCATTATTGGGAACGGTTACAGGTACTGTACTATGTTACTCCTTGTCCAATATTGCTGAACAATTTATAGGCTATTCCATCCAATCAATATCAATCCCGGCAATAAGTATAATCATTTCGTTTTTTGGAAGCATTCTTTTGACTGTATTAGCAGCAACAATACCAGCTTTATCGACTAGCAGACTTTCTCCTATAGCTGCATACAGCCAAAAAATTAGTGAAAGTAAAGCAGATTCAAAAAGAACCATTATCGCTCTGACCATAATTTTGCTCTTGCTGGCAGTTATGACATTTGCAGTGCATAAAAGTGGAGGAAGTGGAAGCTTCAGTATTCTGTTGGGTATATCATTTGTACTCATCATGTTTGTGATGACTCCTGTAGTATTGAGGATCATTGTAACGGCACTTACTTTTCTCTTAAGGCCGTTTTATCAAATGGAAAGCATGATTGCCGGAAGAAATGCTCTGAAAAGGATGAGAAGAAGTCAACAAATTGCCAGAGTATTAACGTTAGCAGTTATTGTTGGATTAGTTGGGTTTATGATTTTGCAAGCTGTTGTCAGTCAAACAGAAAAAACAATATCAAAACAATATCCGCTTGATTTTGTAATACAGGCTACCGAAGCCTCATATGAACCAGGTTTCTCTTCTTCTATTATAAAACAACTTGATAATACGAACGGAGTTGAAGCAATTCCAGTCCAAACAAGCATATTAACACATACTATAAATTTAGATATAAAAAGAGTAGATTCAAACTGGAACGGGCAATTTATGACGATAAATGGAAAAAAAGAAATTTTAACGAGTGTGGGCGGATTGAATTTGGAAAAAGTACAAAACATCACCCCTTTTGACATTGTGAAAGGCCGGATTGATCATCTTAGAGATTATGAGGCAGTCATTACAAAACAATTCTCTGAGGAAATTGGGTTCCGAGTTGGAGATGTAGTCACATTGGAACCAGATGATTTAAGTGAAGTTTCTGGCAAGAAGCCATTTACTTTACGTATTGTCGGTGTGGTTGATGAAGTACCTATATTGCCGGATGAAGATTTGAGATTCTTTACTAATGAGAATACATTAAACGAGTTATTTCATCTTCAAAAAACAGAACAAATATTTTTTAATATTAAGGATCAAAGTGAAAAAGGTCATATAAAGGCGAGTATTGAGAAATTGCTGGAAAACCCACAATATCAAGATACCATTTTGTATGATAGAAAAGAAGAAATGGATAAATTTTATCAACAGTACAAACAGCGCATCGTATTATTGGGAAGCAGCGTGTTTATTATCACCTTAATTGCTCTTGTTGGCTTAATGAATAGTATGGCAAGCAATTTAAGGGAAAGTAAAAAAGAGTTTGCGATGATGAGAGCAATAGGAGGTAAGCCATGGCAAATTGTTCGACTCGCTTTATATGAAGGGATTGTTATTTCTGTAGCGGGAAGTATAATGGGGTTAATTTCAAGTATCGTATTGGGTTACAACTTATTATCAGCTTTAGATGTAAATAATCTTGAAATTCCGTATATGGTCATCCTTATCATATTATTAATAAGCCCATTACTCGGGATTTTATCTACTCTTCCTTCTGCCTTGTGGCTTTCAAAAAGTAATTTAATTAGAGCAGTCTTTGAAGATTAATTTTAAAAAAACATCTGATTTAGCTTCCTTTATTTGAATTAAAAGTTAGAAAATTAAACAGATGCAGCCCGCGCTGCATCTGTTTCTTATTCATGAACCGTATCCAAATGTTTCACCGTTATATTTTTGAATGAGGCTGTGCCGCCTTCAGAATAAAGAGTAATGCCTTTATCTTCAGGTTTTGGGAACACTTCATTTGAAAAAACGGTTTTCCCATCGTCGACAAATACTTCTATCGTTGTTTTATCCACGAGAATTTTCAAATGCACATTCTGTTTGCTTACATCGTATGGAGCCTGGCTTTCGACATAGGTCTTGCTTTTGTCAGGCTGATTTGTGGCCGCTCTGTTGACATATGCATAGCCGCCTTCGGCAAAAATGCCGACATCAATATGGCGTTTTTGATCTTCTGACTCTCTCAGTCTGACGCCAGCATTCTTCAGCTCTGACCAAGAAAGATCCATATCAAGCTGGTACGTATCACCTGTGATGGACAGTGTTTTTGATCCGTTCACATCTTGATCCTCTTCTTTGTCAGTTGAAACGGTCAGCTGATCCAAAGCTTCGGTCGGCTGTGAGATGAGGCTGTATGTGCCATCCTCCTCTTGCAGCCGGAGTTCGCGTATGACAGAATCTGTGCCGTTAAAGCCGTTCTTCAGTGTCGGTGTGTTGTTGGCGTAATCCCAATTGTTCATCCAGGCAAGCGCATACCGCTTTTCTAATGGATCTGTGCTTTTGCCGTCTTCGAACGTCACGCCGCCGTACCAGTCAAAGCCGTAGTCAAGCCATTGGGCTTCGGTCTGATCCGCTGTAAATTCTTTTCCGTCGAAGCCTCCGGTCCAGTAGGCGTACGTATTTGGTTTGCCCCATGGTTTGCCGTTCGCGCTCGCGCCGAGAACCCATTTATTCGTTCCGTCGCTTGCCCGCATCATGTAGAGGTCAGGACATTCGACCATTCCCGCCTGCTCTGGGAAGAATCCGCTTGTGTAATGCCAGTCCTTAAGATTATCGGATTCATAAAAGCCGATTTTTGATCCTTCAGCCATGACCATGACCCATTTGTTATCCTGGTCATCCCATATCACTTTCGGATCTCTAAAATCGTCTGTGCCCGGATTAGGCATAACGGGATTGCCACTGTAGAATTTGAATGATTTTCCTTTGTCTGTGCTGTACCACAAATGTTGCTCTTGCTTTTTGTCTTTGGCTGAAGGCTGTGTCACAATCGCGACAAGCGCGTTTTTCCCGAAGCCGGCTGTGTTCTCTTTATCCACCACGACGGAACCGGTCCAAATATCACCGTCCGGGTTTGTATATTTCGGAATCGCCACGCCTTCATCAGTCCAATGCACCAAATCCTCTGATACGGCATGGCGCCATTCTGTGCCGTTGCCTTTTGGGTAATCCCGGTTATATAGATAGAAATAATGATACTTGCCATCAAAATAGATCGGTTTTTGGGGATCATTTTTCCATTTATCCGGCGTCGTAAAATGATATGCCGCCCGGTAGTTCGGCTTCTGTGTTGATTTTGTTTTTTTGACAGGTTCTTCGTTTGACAATAAGTCGATAAACAGCAATATTCCTAAAAAGGTTAGGAATACGGTTAGCCATTTGCCTGCTTTTTTATAGTTCATATGGGATTCACCTTTATGATGTTGATAAGAAATAAAAGAAAATGCCAATAGGATATCGGCATTTTCTTTTGCGTTTTTATTTGTTAACTGTTAATTGTCCTTGTTCAAGGATGCTGTCTTTGACAACAGATGTTTTCTTGCCTTTGATGTTCAACAGGAAGCTTGGCGCAAACGTTGATTGTTTGTCTGCGTAGAATCCTCTGTTTGTCATGTAGCTTGTAATCACGACATTGTTTCCTTTCGCTTGAGGTACAGCGAAGTGTGAGTAAGTAAAGGTCACATCGTTAGGATCAAGGTCCATTTTTAACACAAGGCCTGTTTTGTTCAGCGGCTTGTATGGGCCAGTTAAAGAATTAGAAACATAACCAAGCATGTAAATGTCGTTAGATGTGATGCCGTCAATTGTCATTTTTGATCCGCGGGAGTCAGTGAACAGGTACCATTTTCCGTTCATTTTAAAGACGTTCGCGCGTTCAATTTCATCTGTGACTGTATTAGATGCAATCAGCGGTTTCATGACTTTTTTCAGTGTGTAGTCATCGTTTAGCTCAATAATGCCGAGTGCGCCGTTTGCTAATTCAGCCGTGCGTTTTTTATCGCTTTGCAGAAGCTTTTTACTCTCTTGACGGAAGAATGATGTGCTTTTGCCATAGTATGCTTTGTTAAATAATGATTCTTCGCCTTGGTAGCCGTCTTCAGTTCCAGTGTTTGCTTCAAATACTAAGTATTTGTGGCCTTTATCTTCTACGTAGTGAGGATCTCTCAGCGTATGGTTATCGCCTGAGCTGTAGTTGCCTTCATCGATGAACTGCTGTACATTTTGATACGTTTTGCCGTCACCGTCAAAGATTGATTTATAATCCTCTACACCGTTGATGTTCAAAGAGCTGTCTGATGCTGATACGTTAACTTGTGCAGTTGTTAGTGTTTGTTTACCGTAATGTTTACCGGAGAAATCAGTGTAGAATAAACGGATTTTTCCGTCAGATGTAAATGTAGCTGAACCAGACCATTCTTGTGTTTGTTCTTTTAGGATAGAATCATTCGCATCGAATTTGTCGCTGTCTTTAAAGACGCGGCCAGCGTTTTTCCAGCTGTCAATAGAAGTTTCGCCGACTTTTTGATAGAACATGTAAATGGATGTGTCATCCGCATTTTTAGGGTCTCCGGCTAATGCAAAGACGATGTGGTAGCCGTGATAGTTTGCGACTGTGCCGTCAGCGTTTTGCAATGGCCAGCTGTCCCAAACGTCCAGGCCTTTTGCAGAAGAGATATTTTTAATTGTGGATTGATCGAATTCGGGCACCTGATATTTTTCGTTTTTTTGCTGTTCAGGGATTTGCAGCATATCATGGCGGGTAATATGGGTAATGCCGTAAGTTTCCTTATACGGTTTTTGATTTGTTTCTTTCGCAAACGCTTGAGTCGCGCCTCCTGCCAGCAGTGCAGTAGTAAAGGTTAATACTGTTGCTTGTTTTGCAAACTTTTTGATGTTCATCGTTCATGTCTCCTTTTTTATGTACTGTGTTAGCGGTCTGCTTCGTCCAGCCCTCCTGTTTGAAGATGGCAAGTCAGTTACGCACAATAAAAAAAGACCTAAAATATGTAAGGGGTGACGCCAAAGAATACACTTTGCCCTTTACACATTTTAGGTCTTGCCTGCTTTATCAGTAACAAACCTGCGTGATTTACTTTTCGACATCATTCTATTAGACTCTCGTTTGGATTGCAACTGGTCTATTTTCCTCTTTTGTTTGATAGAAAATCATAAAAGGATGTAAAGGTTACGGGTCTAAAGAACTAACTTGTTTATCTATTTCTTTTTATTCTCTGTATTTTTTATAACGCCTGATGTATGGGCATAAAGTTACCTTTTGAGTAATGATTCAGAAAATGATCATCCTTGGTGAACCATGCCTTGAAATTAATCTTGGATCATAAGCAGTAATTCGTTTTGGGAACTTACTGCTGTCATTTCTATTTTGAGCACAGTCGGGCAGATACCGTTTCAATGTCAGTAACGACCAATATAATAATGTATTGCTAGCCAACAAATGATAGAAGCGAAAGAATTTTTTTAGGAGGAAAAAGTCATGCCGCCACGGCCATCAAAATGGATTAAGAGGAACGATCGACCGGAACCTCTTTTATCACCAAGTGTCATGCAAGGCAGAAATGGAAACACCCCAACATCTCAACAAAACCAGCCCTTCGCACCAATTACTAACCAGCCTATTTCTGCTTTCAGAGCCACGAGCAATATGAATTTGTCAGTGGCTGCAAATGCAGCAAGCGGAGTCTTATTTCAAAATGAGCAATTTGATTTGGCGAATGAATATAACCCCGACACATCTACATTTTCACCGAGAACAGCAGGCGTATATTCTCTTAACGCATCAGTTGAGTTTCAAGCGAATGCGAATGTTGACTTCAACTTAGAAGTCGTATTTCTCGTGAATCAAGATGTGGTAGGCGGAAATAACGAAACTCAAGCAGGGAATCTCCCGGCAGTCGTAGCCATTACGGAAATACTTCAGTTAAACGCTGGAGATACGGTGACAGTTGCCATGAGAAGTACTGCCGCCGGAACAATTCAAGCGACTACGAGAACTCGTTTTGCAGCCGCTAGAGTTCCTTCTCTGACTTCGTAAAAAAGGGATATTTGATTCCGGCAGATCAAAGCCGCTCTATATTAAAGTTGATTTTTCCTGTTTTGGATTGATCAGCTTTTTTATTATTTTCAAAATAATTGAAACATTAATAGTTTAGTAACGTACAGAGAAAAGGGAGGTGGAGGAATGAAGCAGTATAAAAGGAAGCATCTTAAGACGTTATTTGAGACATTAGGCGAAGAATATCAATTCAACGGGACGATTCTGGCTGCGGAAGATGGCGATATCTTATATCATCACTCTTTCGGTTATGCAGAATTGACGGAAAAGCGCCCCTTGCAAACCAACTCTTTGTTTGAGTTAGCGTCTTTGTCAAAGCCTTTTACAGCTTTGGGAATCATATTGCTGGAGGAGAAAGGAATTCTTGGATATGAAGACAAAGTGGAGCGGTGGCTGCCGGGTTTTCCGTATCAGGGTATAACGATTCGGCATTTATTGAACCATACGTCAGGGCTTCCTGAATATATGGGATGGTTTTATAGCAATTGGGATCAACACAAGATTGCGCTGAATCAGGATATTGTCGATATGCTGATGAATGAGGGGCTTCCTAATTATTTTGAGCCGAATGAAGGCTGGCTGTACAGCAATACGGGGTATGTGCTGCTGGCGGTTATTATTGAAAAAGCATCTGGCATGAGCTATGCGGATTTTATGAATACAAGTATTTTTTCACCGGTCGGCATGAATAAAACGAGAGTGTATAACAGGAGGCTTCGGCCTGAGCGGATTGATCATTATGCATATGGATATGTGTATGATGTACATTCCGAAACGTACGTCCTTCCTGATGATCTGGAGGAAACAAGCTATGTCGTTTACCTCGATGGCATACAAGGAGACGGAACGGTGAACTCTGTCACAAGCGATTTGTTTCGATTTGATCAGGCTTTATATCAGGATGATTTAATCAGTAATGCTTCTAAGGAAGCCGCGTTTTCACCGGTACGCCTGAATAATGGGGGAACAATCGATTACGGCTTTGGCTGGGTGCTGCAAAACAGTCCTGAAAAAGGGCGGATTGTCAGCCATAGCGGAGGGTGGCCCGGCTATTCGACGACGATGATCCGATATATCGATCATCGTAAAACGCTGATCTATTTGAGTAATAAAGAAGAGGATGCTGAATATGAACAAGCGATTCTGAAGGCTGCGGAAAATATTCTATTTGGCCAGCCGTATGAGATCCCAGAACGTCCTGCTGATAAGAAGAAAAAAGCAATTGATACGGCGATATACAGCCGCTATGTTGGCAGCTACTCGTTTCAGGATGGGACGGCTGCACGGGTGACGGCCGAGAATGAACGTCTTTATTTGGAGATCACTGGGCAGCTGAGACTGGAATTGTTTCCTTCCTCGGAAACCCGTTTCTTTCTGCGATCATTGTCTGTTGAATTAGAATTTATGTTAGGTGATGATGTTGTGAAAAGCTTTATCATTTATGAGGATGGAACAGAAGAAGAAGCGGTCCGTACGAATTAGAAAGGGATGAGCGTAATGATCGGAATATTAGAGTGTCAAACAAGGGCTGTTTTCACAGCCCTTGTTTTTTTATATTCCTATTGTTTGACAGTTAACTATAATGATGTTAAATTAAACATGTAAATAGTTACATGATTTTTTCTGAAGGTGAGGTGGTGCTCATGAAGAAGCCGGTTTTAAAACCATTCGCCTCTTTAGAAATCAAGGTTGATCCGCCTATCACCATTGGTGAGACAGGCCTGGGACTGAGACGATTCATTCCGATTCGTTCGGGAACAATAACCGGGGAAATAAAGGGGCGTATTTTGCCGGGCGGTGCAGATTCACAAATCATTCGCGCTGACGGCAGAACAGATTTATCTGCCAGGTATGTGATCGAAACAGCAGATCATGAACTGATTTACATTGAAAACAATGGGATACGGCAAGTCAGCGAGCCGTTTCGAAAACAAGCCGCGGCCGGGGAAATCATTGATCCGGAGCATGTTTATTTCCGTACGATGCCGACATTTGAAACAGGCAGTGAAGTCTATCAATGGCTGCATGACCGCTTGTTTATCGGTTCCGCAGAAAGAACCCCTGATTACGTTCGACTAGACATTTATGAAGTTCAGTAAAGACTAAGGAGAGTGTGAAAGATGGAAAACTTTATCGGAAGCCACATGATTTATACTTATGAAAACGGTTGGGAATACGAGATTTATATTAAAAACGACCATACAATTGATTATAGAATTCATAGCGGAATGGTTGCCGGACGCTGGGTTCGGGATCAGGAAGTCAATATTGTCAAACTGACAGAAGGCGTATATAAAGTGTCTTGGACAGAGCCGACAGGCACAGATGTTTCATTAAATTTTATGCCGAATGAAAAACGCATGCACGGCATTATTTTCTTCCCGAAATGGGTGCATGAACATCCTGAAATTACGGTCTGCTACCAAAATGACCACATTGATCTGATGAAAGAATCCCGCGAAAAATATGAAACGTATCCAAAATACGTTGTGCCTGAATTTGCGGAGATTACATTTCTGAAAAATGAGGGAGCCGACAATGAAGAAGTGATTTCGAAAGCTCCTTATGAAGGAATGACAGACGATATTCGCGCGGGAAAATTGTAAAAAACATAAAAACCCGGGAAAGAGAATTACTTCTCTTTCCCGGGTTTTCTTTTTGCTTTATATTCGGGAACCATCACAATTCCCGCGAAAAACAGTATGATTCCAGTCCAGCGGATGGGCTGGTAATAGGCTGTGTCCCGTAAAAACACCACTGCTGACAAAATGATGATACAAGCTGCCACAACGATGACAGCACCAATGTATCCTGTTTTCCCCATGTTTATTCTCCTTGTGAAGGGAATAGTTTCTGCCTTTTTTCAGATTCAGGATCGTTTTCGATCGTAATCTTTGAATCTAATATCAGGGTCTGTCTTGTTTCTTCATGATACGCCGGCCATTTTACATCTTCAGTGCTTGGGTTTCCTGTTTTGGCGAACGTGAACCATGCTGATTGTATGGTGTGAGAAAGCTGTTTCACCTCATCCGTAACATCTGCTTTTGCCATCCGCTCTAACCCGTCGAGATTTCCGAAAACAAAGGGAAGCTCTAATGCGTGAAACGCTTTATTGTACGGCGGTTTACCAGAGTGCCAATCGAATCGGTACATCCATACAGGCGCGTAATGAGACTGGGCGGAGGCATAGGCGACGGCCGGGCGCCAAAATAACAAATCAGTCATCATATGAATTTGGCTTTCCAGCGAACGCGGATATAGATCGGAAACTTTCTCGGCTAGCGGCTGCCCTAATAAATACTCAAGCGCGGCATCAAGCGTTTCCTGAGAATGAACGTCTGAGTCCGGGGTGAAAAATAAATATCCTTCATCGCGGTTTGTTCCGATTAACAGCGGAATGCCGGCAGCAGCACCTTCTGCGATTGCTTTTTCTGGTTCAGCAGGCAGCGTTTTCGGATCAAGGGCGGGCTGGAAGAACAGCTGAAAGATATTTTCATTTTCTGCTTTCCGAAGCTGATCGGCCGCTTGAAGCAAATCTTCCGCAGATACAGTGTGCAATCTGTCCAATTGGCTCTCGTTAATCCCCAGGACCTTTAAAAAGGCTGCTGCGGTGCTAGCCGCTTTTTCTTTTGTCATTGTTCTAGAAGCGCCGCTTTCCATGATCGCTTTCTGGAACAGGCCTTTTGCCGCAGGCATAGCGAGCAGCGCGGCAATGCTCATACCGCCTGCGGATTCTCCAAATACCGTTACGTTATCCGGATCACCGCCAAATGCTGAGATATTGTCTCGCACCCATTTCAGTGCGGCGGCTTGGTCCAAAAGCCCAAGGTTATCGGAATACGCCTCATCAAACGAAGACAAATGTAAAAATCCAAACGGCCCTAGACGATAATTCAGTGTAACGACATGACTTCTCCCTGCGCCGCAAGTCTTGACCCATCGTATAATGGCTCACTGCCTGCTCCAAGATAAAAAGCGCCGCCGTGAATCCACACCATGACAGGCAGGTTTTGACTTGGAGTGTCAGGCGCAAATACATTGACATACAGGCAATCCTCAGACTGTCGGGGAAGCTCAGCGTATGAAAGTGACAGCAAATCAGACGGCTGCGGGCAAATAGGGCCGTACGCTGTTGCGTCCAGTTCGTTCTCCCACGCTTCCGGAGGTTCCGGTGCTTTAAAACGCAATGGTCCGACAGGCGGTTTGGCATAGGGGATGCCTTTCCATTTATGTACGCCATTTTCTGTTGTGCCTTTTACTTTGCCGTATTGAGTTGTTACTGTTTTATGAGTCATCGCATTCTCTCCCTTTTTCCCCCATTATAAACAGATTTGCCCTGCGGATGCGAACGTGAGCCCTTAGCCGATATTCATCTTCCCATTGTTTTGAAGAAGGATTTGACTTCCTGAACGGTTAAGCCGATTTCTCTTGCTTCCGCCATCAGCGCTTTCCATTCTTCTATATTGGATTCTGTCAGTTTACGATTGCGATAGGAAGCGGTTTCAGGCTGTTCTTTCTTTAGTATGTTCGTAAAAGTGAACAGTTCTTCCTTTTCCATTCCGGCTTGGACGGCTTGCACAAGATGCACGCGCCATTCTTCTTCACTGCCGCTGATTCTTTCATACATCATTGTTTCTGCGTCGAATAATTCTGTTAATTCAACCTCCAGTGTGGCGGAAATTTTCTTTAAAAATTGAACGGACGGATTTGTATGAACGCCTCTTTCAATCTTGCTTAAATAGGATTTAGATACACCTGACTCCACAGCCAGCTGATTAATAGAATAGCCTTTTCTTTTACGGTACAAACGGATAATTCTTCCAATCATGATATGAAATTCTCCTCTATTCCTGTCGTTATTTTGTTCATTATAAGGAATTATTCGTTCTTTATAAAATTTAAAATAATAAGGGAAGTGCAGTAAATAAGAGGAAAATCATGATTTTGTTCTCTAAAGAGAACTTATTGGCTTATTTTGCAATTTTTAAATAATAAAGTTTTCTTTTATAATCCAATCATTAACAGAAAGGGGCGCGGGAAGCCAGCCGCGGGAAGGCTGAAGGCTATGAATACATGAATGAGAATATGAGTTTTAAAGAATTATATGCGATTGTCAGACACAGATTCGTGCTGATTCTGCTCCTCACAATCGGCGTCACCGTTATTACGGGCTTTGTGCAATTTAAGGTCATTTCACCGACCTATCAAGCATCGACGCAAGTGCTGGTTCATGAATCAGACGGTGAAGAAAACTCGAATCTCAGTGACATCCAGCGAAATCTTCAGTACAGCAGCACGTTCCAATCGATTATGAAAAGCACTGCTTTGATGGAAGAGGTCAAGGCGGAATTGCATCTTTCTGAATCGGCTTCCTCGCTGAAAGGAAAAGTGATTACCAGCAGTGAAAATGAATCGGAAATTATCACCGTTGCCGTTCAGGACCACGATCCGGCGAAAGCGGCTGAGATTGCGAACACATTAGTGAACAAGTTTGAAAAAGAAGTAGATGAAAGAATGAACGTACAAGGCGTGCATATTTTATCAGAGGCGAAGGCTTCTGAGAGCCCAATGATCAAGCCGGCCCGGCTGCGAAATATGGTTATGGCTTTTGGCGCTGCTGTCATGGGCGGCATTACACTGGCATTTTTTCTGCATTTTCTCGATGATACGTGCAAAAGCGCACGGCAGCTCAGCGAGAGAACCGGATTGCCATGCTTAGGCTCCGTCCCTGATGTTCAAAAAGGGCGGAATCGCGGGATAAAACATTTCGGGGAGTGAAGCGAGTGGTCTTTAGAAAAAAGAAAGCAAGACGAGGTTTGGCTCAAATATCCGTTTTACACAATAAATCAATTGTTGCGGAACAATATCGCACCATTCGGACAAACATTGAGTTTTCATCCGTTCAGACCAACTTGCGGTCTATCCTCGTCACCTCCTCTGTGCCTGGTGAAGGTAAATCGTTCAGTGCAGCGAATCTTGCGGCTGTCTTTGCGCAGCAGCAGGAAAAGAAAGTGCTGCTGGTGGATGCCGATTTAAGAAAGCCCACCATCAATCAGACATTTCAGGTTGAGAATGTAACCGGGCTGACAAATGTGCTGGTCGGGAATGCTTCACTCAGTGAGACGGTGCAAAAGACGCCGATCGATAACTTGTATGTGCTGACAAGCGGACCGACCCCGCCGAATCCGGCTGAACTGCTGTCTTCAAAAGCGATGGGAGATTTAATATCTGACATCTATGAACAATTTAGCCTCGTCATCTTTGATTCCCCTCCGCTTTTGGCTGTTGCGGATGCTCAGATTCTAGCAAATCAGACAGATGGCAGCGTGCTCGTTGTTTTAAGCGGAAAAACAAAAACCGATACCGTCCTGAAAGCAAAGGATGCACTAGAACAATCCAATGCGAAGCTGTTAGGCGCTCTTTTAAACAAAAAGAAAATGAAAAAATCGGAACACTATTCCTACTAAATAGATGGTAAAGGTGATGTCTCCTGACCTGTATCAATGGAGGCACTCGGCTCTGCTGTGGGCAGCTGAAGTTGTTGCCTTAGATGCTGGTCGTCGCTGGCGGGGCGTGAGGACGGGTTAAATGCCCACTTATCTGATATATACATAGGATGTATTGTCGGTTTAGCTGCTGCCGATGTTTTGGTGGACGAAAACCGCCGCAGCTAAACCGATAAAAGAATTAGGGGGGAAAAGGTTGAGTTACCGGAGAAGACTGTCAATGATTATTGCGCTGGATACTTATCTCGTTTTAAATTCAGTTATTGCAGGATATCAATTTTTAAAAGATTCCTATCAATTTTATGACTCCGGAGCATTATTGCTTACCGCTGTCAGCTTGCTCCTCAGCTATCATGTATGTGCTTTCCTGTTCCGTCAGTATAAACAGGTGTGGACATACACCGGTCTCGGCGAGCTGATCGTCCTGCTTAAGGGCATTACGCTTTCAGCCGCTGTGACAGGCGTCATTCAGTATGCTGTGTATCATACGATGTTCTTCCGTCTGTTAACCGCATGCTGGGTGCTTCAGCTTTTGTCTATTGGAGGAACCCGTGTTTTATCCAGAGTGTTAAAAGAAAGCATCAGAAAAAACCGCCGTGCCTCATCCCGCGCGCTGATTATCGGGGCGGGCTCAGGAGGGACTCTGATGGTCAGGCAGCTGCTTTCAAAAGATGATCCTGACATCATACCTGTCGCTTTTATTGATGACGACCAAACGAAGCATAAATTAGAAATTATGGGGCTGCCCGTAATCGGCGGAAAAGAAAGTATCATGCCTGCGGTGCAAAAGCTCAAAATTAACTATATTATTATTGCCATTCCTTCACTCCGCACCCATGAGCTTCAGGTGTTATATAAAGAATGTGTGCGAACTGGAGTAAACATTAAAATTATGCCTCATTTTGATGAAATGCTGCTCGGCACACGAACTGCCGGACAAATCAGAGATGTAAAAGCTGAGGATTTGCTCGGCAGAAAGCCGGTAACCCTCGACACAAGCGAAATTTCGAACCGCATCAAAGGAAAAACAGTTCTTGTCACGGGAGCGGGCGGATCAATCGGCTCAGAAATCTGCCGGCAGATCAGCCCGTTTCAGCCTAATGAAATCATTCTGCTCGGCCATGGGGAAAACAGCATTCATTCGATTTATACAGAGCTGAACGGACGATTCGGCAAACACATTGTGTTCCATACGGAAATTGCGGATGTGCAGGACCGCGATAAAATGTTTACCTTGATGAAAAAGTACGAGCCGCACGTTGTCTACCATGCAGCTGCCCATAAGCATGTGCCTTTAATGGAACATAATCCTGAAGAGGCTGTCAAAAACAATATCATCGGAACAAAAAATGTCGCGGAAGCAGCCGATATGTCGGGGACAGAGACGTTTGTGCTGATTTCATCAGACAAAGCGGTGAACCCGGCTAATGTAATGGGGGCGACAAAACGATTCGCCGAGATGATTATTATGAATCTTGGAAAAATCAGCAGAACCAAGTTTGTCGCTGTCCGCTTCGGCAATGTACTTGGGAGCCGCGGCAGCGTCATTCCGATTTTCAAAAAACAGATTGAAAAAGGCGGCCCGGTGACGGTAACACATCCGGCCATGACCCGCTATTTCATGACGATACCCGAGGCCTCAAGACTTGTCATCCAGGCCGGGGCACTGGCGAAAGGGCGTCAGATTTTCGTTCTCGATATGGGGGAGCCTGTAAAGATTGTGGATCTTGCCAAAAACCTCATTCATTTGTCCGGCTACACGACTGAGCAGATTCCAATCGAATTCACAGGCATTCGTCCCGGCGAAAAAATGTATGAGGAATTGCTGAATAAAAATGAAGTACACGCTGAACAAATCTTTCCGAAAATTCATATCGGCAAAGCAGTTGACGGCGATTGGCCGGTGCTGATGCGCTTTATTGAGGATTTTAATGATCTGCCGGAAGCCGACTTGAGAGCGAGGCTGTTTGCGGCAATCAATACATCAGACGAAATGACGGCTGCCAGTGCTCATTAGGGGGAGTGAAGATGACGAAAAAGATATTGTTTTGCGCGACTGTCGATTATCATTTTAAAGCCTTTCACCTCCCTTACTTTAAATGGTTTAAACGAATGGGCTGGGAGGTTCATGTCGCTGCGAGCGGACAAACCAAGCTGCCGTATGTGGATGAGAAGTTCTCCATCCCAATTCGCAGGTCACCCTTTCATCCTCAGAATCTGGCCGTTTACAGACAGCTGAAGGAAGTGATCAACACCAATCAATACGATATTGTCCATTGCCATACGCCGGTCGGCGGCGTGCTTGCCAGACTAGCGGCGAGGCAGGCCAGGCGGCATGGAACAAAGGTGCTGTACACAGCGCACGGATTTCACTTTTGCAGCGGAGCGCCGATGAAAAATTGGCTGCTTTACTATCCGATTGAGAAATGGCTTTCGGCATATACAGACTGCCTGATTACGATCAATGAAGAGGATTACACACGGGCGAAGAGACTTCAAAGGCGGAGCGGAAAGACGCAGAAAATTCATGGCATCGGCGTCAATACCGAGCGGTTCCGGCCTGTCAGCCTGGAAGAGCAGCAACGACTTAGAGAAAAACACGGTTTCCGTGAAGATGATTTTATATTGGTTTATCCCGCTGAGCTCAATCTGAACAAAAACCAGAAGTTGTTAATTGAAGCCGCAGCCTTGCTGAAAGAACACATTCCGTCGCTCCGCCTTGTTTTTGCCGGAGAAGGAGCGATGGAACAAGCGTATCGAACGTTGGCTGAAAAGCTTGGTGCTTCCGGCAATGTCCGCTTTTACGGCTTTTGCCGCGACATTCATGAGCTGATTCAGCTTGCAGATGTATCTGTCGCATCAAGCATCAGGGAGGGCCTCGGCATGAATGTGCTTGAGGGGATGGCAGCGGAAAAACCGGCGATTGCCACGGATAACCGCGGGCATCGGGAAATCATCCGGGATGGAGAAAACGGTTTTCTGATCAACATCGGTGACAGTGCCGCTTTTGCCCGCCGAATTGAACAGCTTTACCATAAGCCGGAACTCTGCAGAAAGCTGGGACAGGAAGGCCGAAAAACAGCCTTGCGCTTTTCGGAGTCGCGAACGGTGGAAGAAATGGCAGATATTTATTCCGCGTACATGGATATGGATACAAAGGAGAAAAGCGTATGAACTCAGGACCAAAAGTTTCTGTCATTATGGGCATTTATAATTGTGAACGCACTTTGGCGGAAAGCATTGAATCCATACTCAGCCAATCCTATAAAAATTGGGAGCTGATTATGTGCGATGATGCGTCAACAGACGGCACGCTCCGCATCGCGAAGCAGTATGCCGCTCATTACAGCGACCGCATCAAGCTGATTCAAAACAAAACAAACAAGCGGCTTGCCGCTTCATTAAATCATTGTCTTTCGCATGCGACAGGCGAGTATATCGCACGTCAGGATGGAGACGACCTTTCATTCCCGCGCCGTCTGGAAAAGCAGGTCGCGTTTTTAGAAAAGCACCACCACTATCAGGTGGTTGGCACCGGCATGCTTGTATTTGATGAATGTGGCGTAAGGGGCACACGCATCCTGCCTTCTGTTCCGGAGCCGGGCATCATGGCAAAAGGAACCCCGTTTTGCCACGGAACAATTATGATGAGAGCCAGCGCCTACCGAACGCTGAAAGGCTACCGTTCGGTGCGGCGGACGAGACGGATGGAGGATATTGATTTGTGGCTTCGCTTTTTTGAAGAGGGCTTCAGAGGCTACAATCTCCAAGAAGCGTTGTATAAAGTAAGGGAAGACAGCGATGCATTCAAACGGAGGTCATTTACGTATTCCATAGACAATGCCATCCTTGTCTATCAGGCATGCAGACGTTTGAAGCTTCCTCTATCTGATTACATATATATTGCAAAACCGTTAATTCGCGCATTTATGCCTCCAGCAGTGATGAATCGCTACCACAAAAAAAGAGTGATGAACCAAAAGGAAGGGCTTGTCAAGCATGAGTAGCAGCCAAAAACGCGTGCTTCAAGTTCTCAGCGGCATGAACAGGGGCGGCGCGGAAACCATGGTGATGAATTTATATCGGAAAATGGACAGAAGCAAAGTACAATTTGATTTTTTAACGTATCGAAATGATCCGTGCGCTTATGATGAAGAGATTTTATCTTTAGGCGGGCGGCTTTTTTATGTCCCGAGCATCGGGCAAAGCAATCCCCTTACATTTGTGAGGAATGTAAGAAACACGATAAAAGAAAACGGGCCGTTCAGCGCCGTTCATGCGCACACGGATTTTCAAACGGGTTTTATCGCCCTTGCGGCAAGGCTTGCCGGAGTGCCGGTCAGGGTATGCCATTCCCACAATACGTCGTGGAAGACCGGCTTCAATTGGAAGGATCGCCTGCAGCTGATGGTGTTTAGGCGGCTTATTTTGGCGAATGCGACAGCACTGTGTGCCTGCGGAGAGGATGCGGGCAGGTTTTTATTCGGCCAGTCCAACATGGAGCGGGAGCGTGTTCATCTCCTTCCGAACGGGATTGATCTTGATTTGTTCGCACCAAATGGGCAGAGAGCTGATGAAGAAAAAACAGCACGCGGCATTGCTACTGACCGTCTCATCATTGGCCATGTGGCCCGGTTTCATGAAGTGAAAAACCACGCGTTTTTGCTGAAGCTTGCCGCACATCTCAAAGAACGAGGGGTTCGCTTTCAGCTCGTTCTCGCAGGAGACGGGCCGCTGCGCGAGAAAATGGAAGAGGAGGCGCGGCAGCAGAATCTGCTTTCAGAAGTCCTCTTTTTAGGCACTGAAGAACGCATTCATGAGCTGATGCGCACATTTGATGTGTTTGTCATGCCGTCTCTATACGAAGGCTTGCCGGTGGTATTAGTGGAAGCGCAGGCATCGGGGCTTCCATGCATTATTTCAGACAACATTACAGATAAAGTTGACGCTGGGCTTGGGCTTGTGACGAGATTGAGTCTTTCTGAGCCGATCGGCATCTGGGCTGAAACCATTGCAAGAGCGGCCGCCGCAGGCAGGCCGAAGCAGGAGCTCATCCAAGGTACACTCGCAAAACTTGGCTACGATGCACAGCAAAACGTAGGAGCGCTGCTGAATGTATACAACATTACTAGCGGAAAAGGACAATAAACGATGATTGTATATGCCGTCAATATGGGAATTGTATATATTTGGTCTTGGTTTGCCAAAATGTGCGGCGGCCGTGACGATTCGCTCGCCACGGGGTATCGGCCGAATAAACTTTTGATTTGGATTCCGCTTGCTTCACTTGTGCTCGTGTCGGGTCTCCGTTACAGAGTCGGCACGGATTTTCAGACGTACACACTGCTGTACGAATTGGCGGGTGATTATCAAAATGTGTGGCAGATATTCGGTTTCGGCACAGCAAAAACGGCGACAGATCCGGGCTTTACCGCACTCCTTTGGCTGATGAATTTCATCACGGAAGATCCGCAAATCATGTATATAACGGTTGCGGCCGTGACCTACAGTTTGGTTATTAAGACACTCGCTGATTACGGAAGGCCGTTTGAGCTGAGTGTCTTTTTATTTTTAGGAACCTTTCATTATTACGCGTCTTTTAACGGCATCAGGCAATACATGGTGGCAGCCGCATTGTTTTGGGCGATCCGTTATATCATCAGCGGGAACTGGAAGCGATATTTTCTAATCGTGCTGATCAGCTCGCTCTTTCATTCTTCGGCACTGATTATGATTCCGGTGTACTTTATTGTCAGAAGAAAAGCCTGGTCACCGGCGATATTCGGTTTATCCGCTCTATTTCTTGGCATGACGTTTTTATATCAAAAATTTGTTTCTGTGTTTGTCGTTGTGCTTGAAAACAGCTCATACAGCCATTATGAAAAATGGCTCATGACAAACACAAATGGAATGAATGTGATCAAAATCGCTGTCTTGGTTCTGCCGCTGTTTCTCGCCTTTTGCTACAGAGCGCGTCTGCGAAAGCTGTGGCCGCAAATCGACATCGTCGTCAATTTGTGCCTGCTCGGTTTTTTGTTCGGGCTTTTGGCCACAAAGGATGTGATCTTTGCCAGATTCAATATTTATTTCGGCCTGTATCAAATGATCTTAGTCCCTTATTTCGTCAGGATATTTGATGAAAAATCGAATGCCCTTATCTATATCGCTATCATTGTTTGTTATTTTCTTTACAGTTATTTGCTTATGCCGGTTGATTCGTCCGTTCTGCCTTACAGAACGATTTTTTCCCGGTAATTTATGCAAGAGGAGCCGGTCATTATGGAAACACCTGCGGTTAGTCTGTTAGTCGCTGTTTATAACACAGAAACATATATCAGAACGTGTCTCGAATCACTGCGGAACCAGACGCTGAATAATATTGAAATCATCATTGTCAATGACGGTTCAGCAGATGACAGCCCGGAAATCGCGGAGGAATACGCCAAAAACGATCACAGATTCAGGGTGTTTCATCAGGAGAACCAGGGTCTCGGCGCGGTTCGGAATAAAGGCATCGACGCGGCACGCGGCGAGTTTATCGCGTTTATAGATTCAGACGATTGGATCGAACCTGATTATTGCGAGCGAATGCTCCAGGCAGCAGACGATAAAACGGATCTGGTCATTTGCAATTACGCCGCGGAGTTTGAGGACACTGGAAAAACCATGATCTCTGATATTACAGAAACCTATCAGAATCAGCCGAAGGAGCAGTATATCAAGGCGTTATTTGAAGGAAAGGTCAGAGGGTTTTCATGGAACAAACTGTACAGAAGAAACATGGTTGAAGCGCATCGGCTGTCGTTTCCGCTCCGCGGCGAGCTAGAGCATGTGGAGGATCAGTTTTTCAGCTTTCGCGCTCATTTTTTCGCCCGCTCTGTATCCTATGTGAAAGCGCCGCTCTATCATTACCGGATTCACCTTTCCTCCATTGTGCAAAGCTATCAGAAAAAACTGTTTGAATCAGGGCTTGCGCTGTATGAGGCAAATGCAGCGTTTTTACAGGAGAACAACAAATTGGAGGCGTACCAAAAGGAGCTTGATACTTTTATGGTGCTTCACAGCAGCATCTGTATGCTGAACGAATGGAAAACAAGCGGGAGCCGCCGGCTGCTCGAAAAGCTTAGAAATGTCGGCGTAATTTGCGCGGATCCAGTGTTTCGAGAAAGCCTCTCAAAAACGGGTACTGCGCCCTTTGACGCAAAACGATCATGCCTGCTTCTGATGGCGAAATACAGAATGATTCCGTTCGTCGCTATGGCCTCGGCCGTGTATCAGCGGGCGATCGAGTACAAAATGAGAAACAGAGGGTGAGGACATGTCGTTACAATCATTGAAAATCAATCTTGCAGAATGGCTGCTGCTTAAGGTCAAATACCCGTCTCAATATTGGCTGGGTACGGCCGATCAGCCGGTAAAGACCGAAGCACATCAGAAAAAAATCATACTGACCCTGCTGCCGTCCCATGACAATTTGGGAGATCACGCGATTGCTTATGCCAGCAAGGCATTTCTTGACCAGGAATACCCCGATTTTGACATCGTCGAGGTCGATATGAAGGACATTTACAAATCAGCAAAATCGCTGCTCCGCTCGCGCCATCCGGAGGATATGGTCTTTATCATCGGCGGAGGAAACATGGGTGATTTATACCGTTATGAGGAGTGGACGCGCCGCTTCATCATTAAAACATTTCACGACTATCGAGTTGTCCAGCTGCCGGCAACGGCTCATTTTTCTGACACGAAAAAAGGGCGCAAAGAGCTGAAACGGGCGCAGAAAATTTATAACGCGCACCCTGGCCTATTGCTGATGGCCCGAGATGAAACAACGTATCAGTTTATGAAACGGCATTTTCAAGAAAAAACGATTTTGAAGCAGCCGGACATGGTGCTGTATTTAGATAGAAGCAAGACCCCCGCAGAGCGCGAAGGGGTTTATATGTGTTTGCGTGAGGATCAGGAAAGCGTGCTTCAGGAGGATGAGAGAAACCGGGTAAAGGCTGCGCTATTTGAAGAATTCGGCGACATCAAAGCCTTTACGACAACGATCGGGCGCCGGATCAGCCGCGATTCACGGGAGCGGGAGCTTGAAGCGCTGTGGTCTAAGCTGCAAAGCGCAGAAGCCGTTGTCACTGACAGGCTTCATGGCATGATTTTTTGCGCGCTGACAGGAACGCCGTGTGTCGTCATCCGCTCCTTTGACCACAAGGTGATGGAAGGCTATCACTGGCTCAGAGACATCCCATCCATGAAGCTGATTGAACATCCGGACCCGGAGCGTGTAACAGCCGCAGTAAAAGAACTGTTAACAAAAGAAACACCCCGTGCCGGCTTTCCGAGAGATATGTATTTTAAAGGACTGCGGGACAAAATCAGCGGTGAAGCGCAATGACCCCGCTCGTCAGCATTATTGTCCCGATGTATAACGTTGAACCATTTATAGAAGAGTGCATTGACTCTCTGCTTCGTCAAACGCTTTCTGATATTGAAATTATTCTCGTGAATGACGGAACACCGGATCGTTCAGGCGAGATTGCAGAGGACTATGCAAAACGGGATGCGAGAATCCGGGTCATTCATCAGGCAAACGGCGGGCTGAGCTCAGCACGAAATGCGGGAATAAAGGCCGCGCGGGGTACTTATATCGGCTTTGTTGACGGAGACGATTATGTATCTTCCGCCATGTTCCAGAGGCTGATTGAAGAAGCAGAACAAAATCGGCTCGACATCGCTGGGTGCGGTTTTTATAAGCAGTCAGCGGACAGGCGCGTGTATGTGCCGCCGCAGCTTGACATAAACCGCGTGCTGACAAAACCGGAAATGGCTGAACGGCTCAAACATGCTCACGAAACGAGATTTATCTGGTATGTATGGCGTTATGTTTATCGCCGTGAGCTTTTGGAGAGAGCCAATCTGATGTTTGATGAAGACATCCGTTTTGCTGAAGACTCTCCCTTCAATTTGTCCGCTTTTTGTGAAGCCGAGCGGGTGAAAATGCTGAATGAAGGCTTGTACATCTATCGTGAAAATCCGAACAGCCTGACAGAAATTCCTTATAAGCCGGCGATGGATGAACATATCCAAAAGCAATATCAGGCGAAAATCGCATTCTATAATCATTACGGTTTAGCAGGTGCATGCAAAGAAGATTTGAATGTGTACATTTGCAAGCACCAGCTTCCGATGCTTCTCGCAAACGCCTGTGCTTCTCCGAATCCGCCGAAAGACATCAAAAAACAGATTAGACACATTTTATCCTATGACATGGTGCGGCAGGCTGTCAGAAATACACCGGTCCAGCATGAGAAATTATTAAGAGGCGAGCGTTTGGTATTAGGACTGTGCAAATTACGGCTCATATTTCTCATCAAGCTGTTTTTTGAGCAGCGGGGAACGATGAAAGGCAGTGCAAAGCAGGCATGAAATTCACGATAAACTTCAGCGCAAATCTCACGGCTTTTCTCTTGTCCGTTTTCCTGTCGGTCTGGATGACGCCTTTTATTGTCAAAACGCTCGGTGTGGAAGCGTTCGGCTTTGTTCATTTGACACAAAATGTGATTAATTACTTTTCGATTATCACCGTGGCGCTCAGTTCGGTTGTTGTGCGGTTCTTTTCTGTCGCCGCCCACAGGGGAGAGCGCGATAAAGCAAATGCGTATATCAGTAATTATTTAGCGGCGTCTGTTCTGATTTCAATGCTACTTTTGCTGCCTCTTGCGGGTTCGGCTTTCTTTATTGACCGCGTCATGAACGTGCCGCCAGCGCTTTTGGCTGATGTGCGTCTGTCAATTTTGATCGGCAGTCTGCTGTTCATTTTAACGTTTCTGATGGCGGGTTTCGGCGCTGCACCATTTTATGCAAACCGCCTTTACATCACCAGTTCAATTCAGGCGGTGCAAATGCTGATACGCGTGCTGTCTGTGCTGCTCTTGTTTGCATGTTTTGCGCCGAAAATCTGGCAGATCCAGCTTGCCGCTTTAGCTGGTGCTGTCATCGCGTCTATGCTGTCTTTCTATTTCTTCAAAAAACTGATTCCGTGGTTTTCGTTTCGGATGAAGGATCTTTCATTCCGCATAAGCAGGGAGCTGTTTCAGGCGGGCGCATGGAGCTCCGTCAATCAAATCGGCGTCCTGCTTTTTTTGCAGATTGATCTATTAACTGCCAATTTGGTGCTGGGGGCGTCTGCATCCGGGAAATACGCGGCGATTATCCAGTTTCCGCTGCTGCTGCGCAGCTTGGCTGGCACGGTCGCATCCCTGTTTGCGCCTCTTATTACTTCATATTATTCAAAAGGCGATATGGACGGATTAGTGAATTACGCCAACAAGGCAGTGAGGCTGAACGGTCTTTTGCTTGCGCTTCCTGCTGCCTTATTGGGCGGATTGGCGGGGCCTTTTCTGACGATCTGGCTTGGACAATCCTTTTCGTCTATAGCACCGCTTTTATATATTCATGCCGGATACTTAGTGGTCAGCCTCGCCTTTATGCCGCTGTTTTATATATGGACCGCCTTTAATAAACAAAAAACACCGGCGATCGTTACCCTGCTGTTAGGCGCAGTGAATGTGGTGCTGGCTGTCACGCTGAGCGGGCCGGCCCATCTCGGACTGTACGGCATTACATTGGCCGGGGCGGTATCCCTTATTTTGAAAAATGCCATCTTTACGCCGCTTTACGTATCCCGCATTACCGGCTACAAAAAGCACGTGTTCTTTAAAGGGATAATCGGGCCTCTTTCAGCGGCTGTGTTTGCGTGGGCGGTCTGTGAGGCAATCCAGTTCGTTGTAAAGATTGACGGCTGGGCATCACTGATAACGGCGGGAATGACAGTCAGCTGCTGCTACGCGGTTTTCGCTTTTATGCTCGTTTGTACGAAAGAGGAAAGACAGCTGGTACTAAAGCGGTTTCGAAAAACGAAAGGAGCTGTGAATCTTTGATCCTGAAACGACTTTTTGATCTGACGGCCGCCATTTTTTTATTGTGCTGTACGAGTGTCATCATTTTATTCACCATAGCCGTTGTCAGGCTGAAAATAGGATCACCTGTCTTCTTTAAGCAAGTAAGGCCGGGCCTGCACGGCAAGCCATTCACCCTTTATAAATTCCGAACGATGACGGATGAACGGGACAGTGAAGGAAATCTGCTGCCTGATGAAGTCCGGCTGACGAAAACGGGCAGGCTGATCAGAAAGCTGAGCATTGATGAGCTTCCGCAGCTGCTGAATGTCCTAAAAGGCGATCTCAGCCTTGTCGGCCCGCGGCCGCTTTTGATGGACTATCTGCCCCTTTATACAGAAAAACAGGCACGGCGCCATGAGGTGAAGCCGGGTATCACAGGCTGGGCACAAATCAACGGCAGAAACGCGATTTCCTGGGAAAAGAAATTTGAATTAGATGTTTGGTATGTTGACAACCGATCATTTTTTCTCGATATGAAAATTTTATGTTTGACGGTGCGAAAAGTACTTGTTTCAGAAGGGATTCAGCAAACCAATCATGTGACAGCGGAACGGTTTACGGGAAGCGGAGATGTGTCCTCATGAGAAGAAACGTGGCCATTGTGGGTGACGGCGGACACGGAAAGGTGATCAGAGAGCTGATAAACGCTCGGTCAGACATGCGATTAGCCGCGGTGCTTGATGATAAATTCCGAACATTTGAAGCGGGATCAGAGTGGTACACAGGCCCGCCGGAAGCCGTTGCTGAATTGCGAAGGCTCATTCCCGATGTATTGTTTCTGGTCGCCATCGGAAACAACAGTGTCAGAAAACAGCTGGCGGAGCGACTGGGACTTAAGAAAGAAGATTTCATTACATTGATTCACCCGTCAGCCATCGTCAGCAAGTCGGCTGTCATTGGGGAAGGGACCGTGATTATGGCGGGCGCAATCATTCAGGCGGATGCGCGTATCGGCGCCCACTGCATCATCAATACGGGCGCAGTGGCAGAGCATGATAATCAAATCAGCGATTACGTTCATCTTTCTCCGCGTGTCACGCTATCAGGAGCGGTCGCCGTTCAGGAAGGCGCTCACGTCGGAACCGGCGCGGCCGTCATACCGCAGCTCACAATCGGATCTTGGAGCATTGTCGGCGCCGGCTCCGCAGTGATCCGTTCCATACCGGACAGGGTAACGGCTGCCGGTGCCCCGGCGCGCATTATTTCTTCCATTCAAACATAAAACAAAGGATGATTATATGTATAAAAGAATCTACTTATCTCCCCCTCATATGAGCGGCAGGGAGCAGCACTATATTTCAGAAGCCTTTCGCTCAAACTGGATCGCGCCGCTTGGGCCTCTCGTGAATTCATTTGAAGAACAGCTGGCAGAACGCGTCGGTGTAAAAGCAGCAGCTGCGGTCAGCTCTGGAACGGCGGCGATTCACCTGGCGCTGCGTTTGCTTGAAGTAAAAGAAGGAGACACTGTGTTTTGCCAGTCCTTCACATTTGTAGCAACCGCCAACCCGATTTTGTATGAAAAAGCGGTACCCGTCTTTATTGATTCTGAGCCTGATACGTGGAATATGTCGCCGAAAGCCCTCGAAAGAGCGCTGGAGGATGCGAAAAGAAGCGGAACTCTGCCAAAAGCGGTTATTGCCGTCAATCTATATGGGCAGAGCGCGAAAATGGATGACATCGTAAGCCTGTGTGATGCATATGGAGTTCCTGTCATTGAGGACGCAGCCGAATCTCTCGGCACAGTTTATAAAGGGAAGCAAAGCGGGACATTCGGGCGCTTCGGCATTTTTTCATTTAACGGGAACAAAATCATCACCACATCAGGCGGCGGGATGCTCGTTTCAGACGATGAAGCCGCCATTGAAAAAGCACGATTTCTCGCTTCGCAGGCACGAGAACCGGCTGTTCATTATCAGCACAGCGAAGTCGGGCATAATTACAGGCTGAGCAATATCCTCGCCGGCGTGGGCATTGCCCAGCTTGAGGTGCTGGATGAGCGGGTGGAGAAAAGAAGGGCCATTTTTACAAGATACAAAAACGCGCTCGGTCATATTAACGGTGTCCGTTTTATGCCGGAGCATGAAGCAGGTGTATCCAATCGCTGGCTGACCACGCTCACACTTGATAACGGGCTGAGCCCATATGACGCGGTTCAACGACTTGCGGAAGAAAACATTGAAGCACGTCCGCTTTGGAAGCCGCTCCATACCCAGCCGCTGTTTGAGCCGTCTTTATTCTATTCTCATGAAGATACAGGAAGCATATGCGAAGGTCTTTTCAAGCGAGGGATCTGTCTCCCATCAGGGTCAAATCTGACGGAAGAAGAGCAAGACCGGGTCATTGATGTGCTAACACACTTATTCCAAACTGGCGAGGTGAAGAAATGGACAGCAAGCATTCGATGATCAGCCTGAAACAGAAACTGTCCGGGCTGCTCGACGTCATTCCGAAACAATCCGAGATCATATATGCCGACTATCCTCTATACGGAAATGTAGGGGATTTATTTATTATGAAGGGAACAGAAGCCTTCTTTAAAGAACACGGGATACGGGTCAGAAAACGCTGGAATCCCGACAATTTTCCACTTGGGCGAAAGCTCGATCCGAATCTCATCATCGTCTGCCAGGGAGGCGGCAACTTCGGGGATTTGTATCCGTATTATCAAGGCTTTAGAGAGAAAATCGTCCAAACCTATCCGAATCACAAAATCGTGATCCTGCCGCAATCGATTTATTTCCAAAACGAAGACAATCTGAAACGGACGGCGGAGATATTTTCTAAGCATGCGAATCTCCATATCATCACAAGGGAAAAAGCCTCCTATGCAACGGCGCAGGCTTATTTTACAAGCAATCAGATTAAGCTTCTACCTGATATGGCTCATCAGCTGTTTCCGGTCGCTCCAACGCAGCAGCCATTCAACCAAAGGCTGAGATTTATCAGAACAGATCATGAAGCAAACAAGGAGCTTCAGGAACACGCAAAAGCGGAAAGCTACGACTGGCGCACGGTGCTGTCAGCTTCAGACCGCCGGACGATCGCTTTTCTGCAAACGCTGAACGTCCTGAATAAAAAAGCGGGCAATCCTCTGCCCATCGCGTATATATGGGAAAAATACTCGGATTATATCGTCAAAAAAGCGATTCGGTTTTTCAGCCGTTACGAATCGGTGGAAACATCGAGGCTGCACGGCCACATCCTGTCCTCTCTTCTTCAAAAAGAAAACACGGTCATTGATAATTCCTACGGGAAAAACGCCAACTACTATCATACCTGGATGGAAGGAGTGCCAAGCACCCGACTCATCCAGAACGCCTCAAAGAAGGAAAACCTTCCTGCTCACATATGAGCGGAAGGTTTATTTTGATTCTCCCCGTTTGACTTTGTTGTACGCTTCATCTAAATGCTGAATCCGTTTCAAGACGACTGCGTTTTTCGTCAGCTGGTCCTGCACAAGCGTTGAGACGACGGAACGGTAGTAGCTGTTCATCGCGTGGATTTTATCCTCAGACTGATTCATTTCAATATGCTGTTTGAAATTCTCAATAAAATAAGGGACGGAAAAAAGTTCAGACATTTCTTTGGCAGCTCCTTTTTCATAAATGTATACGGTGTGATCTCAATCATGTACAATGAAGAAAGGGGAGTGAGCAAGATGGATATGAAACTTCAGCAAGTACAAGTATTAAAGCCTCAACTGACACAGGAGCTCAGGCAGGCCATCACGCTTCTTGGCTATCATTCGGCAGAACTCGCCGAATACATTGATGAGCTCTCACTGGAAAACCCTCTTATTGAACGAAAGGAAACAGACACACCGCCACTATCTTACCATAAAACAAACAAAAACAGGATGAATGCACAGGAAGCAGGCCTTCAATTAAGTGATCCGCAAAAAACACTGCAGGATGTGTTAAAGCAGCAGTCACTCGATATAAATCTGACAAACACTGAAAAAAAGATTTTCAATTATCTGATTCATTCGCTTGATTCAAACGGGTACTTGGAAGAAGATATGGAGGAAGCAGCACGGCGACTATCTGTTTCGACTAAGGAAGCGGAAACGGTTTTGGCAAAGCTTCAGTCGTTAGAGCCGGCTGGAATTGGCGCAAGATCTCTGCAGGAATGTATCCTTCTCCAATTACAGCGGCTGCCGAATAGAAATGAACAAGCGGAAATGCTTGTTTCAGCTCATTTTGATGCTTTTGCGCAAAAAAGATGGAAAGCGCTTTCAGGAGAAACAGGAATTCCGCTTCATGCGATTCAAGATATCTCTGATGACATCGCAGCTCTTCATCCAAGACCGGGCCTTCTGTTTGCCCAGCCAGAGCAAGATGTGTATATCGAGCCTGACATTTTTATCACCGTGAAAAACGGGCACATCGCAGCAGAGCTGAATACCCGCTCGTTTCCAGAGATAGACCTGCATCCGCAGTACAGAACGCTTTTATCGTCCGGCTCCTGTCAGGATACCGCCTCTTATTTATCTGCGAAATACCAGGAATGGCGCTGGCTGAGCCGCGCGCTGCGACAGCGAAAACAGACGATCACGAGAATTGTCAATGAGCTGATCACACGGCAAAAGGATTTCTTTCTGAAAGGGCGAGGTGCAATGAAGCCGCTGACTCTTAGGGAGATAGCAGACTGCCTGAGCCTTCATGAATCAACTGTAAGCCGGGCAATCAAAGGGAAAACGATACAAACGCCGTACGGACTGTTTGAGATGAAACTCTTTTTCTCAGCAAAAGCCGAGGCTTCAGGAGATGGAGATGCGTCTAACTATGCAGTCAAAACCCATCTAGAAGACCTGGTCAATCAAGAGGACAAAACAAAACCGCTCTCAGACCAAAAGCTTGCCGACTTGCTGTACGAACGGCACGGCATCCAAATCTCCAGACGCACGGTCGCAAAATACCGCGATCAAATGAACATTCCGTCATCGGCAGCGAGAAAACGGTATAAATAAAATCCTCCCATGTTGGGAGGATTTTTTTAAGGAATCATCCAGCTGAACACATGATGCTGCAAAAAGGTGATGATACAAACGAGCAGCAGCAAAAACAGGCTGTGTTTAATGGTAAAGCGGAAAAGATCTGACTCCTTCCCGGCGAGTCCTACCGCGGCGCACGCCACCGCAATCGACTGCGGCGAAATCATTTTTCCTGTGACACCGCCTGAAGAGTTGGCGGCGACAGAGAGAACTGGGTCCATGCCGACCGATAACGCGGTGACTTTCTGCAGGTTGCCGAACAGCAGGTTGGCAGAAGTATCCGAGCCGGTAATGAAGACGCCGAGCCAGCCGAGAACAGGCGAAAAGAAGGTAAACATCGAACCTGTCAGTGCGAGTGTCATCCCGAGTGTCGTGCTCATTCCCGAGGAGTTTGTGACATAGGCAAAACCAACGACAGATGCGATGGTCAAAATCGGAAACTTCAACTCTTGGATCGTTTCTTTAAAAACAGCTCCCCAGTCTTTCCACGAAATCGCCGTGATGAACTTTGACAGCACAGCAGCAATCAATATCGCGGTGCCGGCTGAACCAAGCACCTCAAGCTTGTAAACCGCTTCAATCGGCGCGCCGTCAGCATTGATAATTTGATTGTTCAACAAAGGCACACCAGGGGCAAAAGTCAGTTTTTCGCCAACTGCGTTCAGCCACTTCAAGAAAACCGCAGCGCCTTCATAATGCCCGGTCAGCGCGGATTTGACAGATGGAATGCCCCATACAGAAATCATCACCGTCAGCAGCAGAAATGGCGACCAGGCCTTGAAAATCTGTCCGCCGCTGTACGCAGGCGCGGCCGGATTCGTTTTCGCCATTTCAATCGCGGCGGCAGATTCTTGTTCACCGGCAAACCGGAATGTTGTTTTCGGCTTCCACCATTTCAAAAACACAGCAAGCGCAGCCATCGAAACAAGCGCCGACAAAACATCCGGCAGCTCAGGCCCTAAGAAATTGGAACTGAGATATTGAACAACAGCAAAGGAAACACCGGAAACGAGAATCGCCGGCCAGACCTCAAAGGCTTTCCTGAACCCGCTCATGATGATGATTAAATAAAGAGGAATAAATACGGATAAAAACGGCAGCTGCCGCCCGACCATTTGCGAAATCTCCATCGCCGGAATCCCAGTCGGCCCTTCTACGGCTGTAATCGGAATCCCAATCGCGCCAAAGGCGACTGGCGCCGTATTGGCGATCAAACAGATTCCCGCCGCATAAAGAGGGTTAAAGCCGAGGCCGACCAGCAGCGCAGCAGAAATGGCGACCGGCGCTCCGAAGCCGGCAGCTCCTTCTAAAAAAGCCCCGAATGAGAAAGCTATCAGGAGCGCCTGAAGCCGGCGGTCATCCGTAATCGAGAGAACAGAACTGCGAATGATATCAAACTGTCCCGTTTTCACAGTGATTTTATACAAAAAAACAGACGTCACAATGATCCAGCCGATCGGCAAAATCCCGTATACGGCTCCTTGTGTCGCGGACATCAGCGCTTTTTCTGCCGGCATCCGATAAACCAATACAGCAATGATAAGTGCGATTCCCAATGTGGACAAGCCCGCTGTATACCCCTTCATCCGTTTGATCGCGAGTGCCCAAAAAAAGAAAATAATCGGTACAAGTGCGGCAAGCGCTGATAAAAGCAAATTTCCCCCTATAGGCGTAAATGCCTGTGTCCATTGCATCCCAAACCCCTCCTTGAAACATAAACTGGCGTTATGTGTAAGCGGTTTCTATAGATGATATGATCATCTGATGACTGGGTAATAAGACCAGTTACCTAGCATTATATTTTGAAAAAAATCAAAGTACAAGACTTTTTGACAAAATTGTCAAAATCTTTTGGCGTCCCCCAAAACAGAGTATAATAGATCGTAAACAGCCAGACCTACAAGTTACGGGGTGAATTGCATTGAAATACAAACAGATTAAAACAAAGAAAATATATGAAGAAGTGGCGGATGCACTATTAGATATGATCAAAAACGGCGAATTGAAGCCAGGAGATAAATTAGACTCCGTTCAAGCGCTTTCCGAAAGCTTTCAAGTCAGCCGCTCAGCAGTTCGTGAAGCACTTTCCGCGCTAAAAGCGATGGGACTTGTCGAAATGAAACAGGGAGAAGGCACATACCTGAAGGAATTTGAGCTCAATCAAATTTCTCAGCCGCTCTCAGCCGCTCTTCTTATGAAAAAAGAGGACGTCAAGCAGCTGCTTGAGGTCAGAAAACTGCTTGAAATCGGCGTGGCGTCATTAGCTGCTGAAAAAAGGACAGAAGCTGATCTCGAAAGAATTCATGCTGCGTTAAAGGAAATGGGCAGCATTGAAACGGACGGGGAGCTGGGCGAGAAAGCAGACTTCGCATTTCATCTGGCGTTAGCTGACGCTTCCCAAAATGAACTTCTTAAACACTTGATGAACCATGTGTCATCATTGCTGCTGGAAACGATGAGAGAAACACGGAAAATCTGGCTGTTTTCCAAGAAGACCTCAGTTCAGCGGCTGTATGAGGAGCATGAACGGATTTACAAGGCCGTGGCATCACAGGATGGAGCACAGGCAGAAGCCGCCATGCTGGCGCATTTAACGAATGTGGAAGATGTTCTTTCGGGATATTTCGAGGAAAATGTGCAATAACCAACTCATTTCCCGGGCAATTCCGCAAGTGCCGCATGTACGGACAACCGAGACTGAGCCGCAAATGGTTCAGTCTTTTTACATGATGCAGGAAGAGCTTGTTGACATTTGCGGAAAAGGGAGTAAAATATTTTACTAAAATGAACAACGAGCTGAATAATGGAGGCAGATACAATGGCGACAATTAAGGATATCGCGCAGGAAGCGGGATTTTCAATTTCAACCGTTTCCCGCGTTTTAAATAACGATGAAAGCCTGTCTGTTCCTGATGAGACACGGGAGAAAATCTATGAAGCGGCTGAAAAGCTCAATTACCGCAAGAAAACAGTGAGGCCGCTAGTGAAACATATTGCGTTTTTATATTGGCTGACCGATAAAGAAGAATTAGAAGATGTCTATTTTAAAACAATGAGATTAGAAGTAGAGAAATTGGCGAAAACCTTCAATGTCGACATGACAACTTATAAAATATCGGATGGCATCGAAAGCATCCCTGAACATACGGAAGGGTTTATAGCTGTCGGGACATTTTCTGATGAAGAGCTGGCTTTCCTCAGAAATCTCACTGAAAACGGCGTCTTTATCGATTCAACTCCTGATCCCGATCATTTTGACTCGGTAAGGCCTGATTTAGCTCAAATGACAAAGAAGACGGTAAACATCCTGAGCGAGAAAGGGCATAAAAGAATTGGTTTTATCGGCGGCACATACAAAAATCCGAACACCAATCAGGATGAAATGGACATCCGTGAACAAACCTTCAGATCCTATATGAGGGAAAAAGGCATGCTGGACGAGCGTTATATTTTCTGTCATCGCGGGTTTTCTGTAGAAAACGGCTACCGCCTGATGACAACAGCGATCGATACATTAGGCGATCAGCTTCCGACTGCTTTCTTGATCGCAGCGGACCCGATTGCAGTAGGCTGTCTGCAAGCCCTGAACGAAAAAGGAATTCCCATACCGAACAGGGTAAGCGTAGTAAGCATCAACAACATCAGCTTCGCAAAGTATGTCTCGCCCCCTCTGACGACGTTTCATATTGATATACATGAATTATGTAAAAATGCCGTTGAAATGCTGCTTGAACAAGTGCAGGACAAGAGAAGAACGGTAAAAACATTATATGTGGGTGCGGAATTAATCGTCAGAAAGAGTATGAATTAAGAATGGCTTAGGAGACTAAGTCATTTTTTATTTAGGTAAAAAAATTTACCGATGGGAGTAAATAGTTTGTTTACACATTTTCTCAGTCGTGCTATATTGTTTTTAAAGCGCTTTCATTCATAACGAAAGGGTGACAATTAATGAAAATGGCAAAAAAGTATTTCGCACTCATGCTCTGCGCGGCTGTCAGTTTATCCTTGGCGGCTTGCGGCCCAAAGGAAAGCAGCAGCGCCAAATCAAGTTCAAAAGGGTCGGAGCTTGTCGTGTGGGAGGATAAGGAAAAGAGCATCGGCATTAAAGACGCCGTGGCTGCGTTTGAAAAAGAGCATGATGTGAAGGTCAAAGTTGTTGAAAAACCATATGCCAAGCAGATTGAAGATTTGCGGATGGACGGACCGGCCGGCACGGGTCCTGACGTGTTAACAATGCCAGGTGACCAAATCGGAACGGCTGTCACAGAAGGATTACTCAAGGAATTACATGTCGAAAAGAACGTTCAATCGCTTTATACTGACGCTTCCATTCAATCTCAAATGGTAGATCAAAAGCTTTATGGGCTGCCTAAAGCGGTCGAAACGACAGTGCTTTTTTACAACAAAGATCTCATTTCAGAAAAGGAATTGCCACAAACGCTGGAAGAGTGGTACGACTATTCTAAAAAGACTGCTGATGGAAGCAAGTTTGGCTTTTTAGCCCTGTTCGATCAAATTTATTATGCGGAAAGTGTGATGAGCGGGTACGGTGGATACATTTTCGGAAAGGACAAAGACGGCAGCTATAACCCGTCAGATATCGGGATCAATAATGAAGGCGCTGTCAAAGGTGCGGCGCTAATTCAGAAGTTTTACAAAGGTGGCTTATTCCCTGCCGGCATTATTGGAGAACAAGGGATTAATGTGTTGGAATCGCTGTTCACAGAAGGAAAAGCCGCCGCGATTATCTCAGGTCCGTGGAATGTAGAAGCCTTTTCGAAAGCAGGAATCAATTATGGCATAACGAAACTGCCGGAGCTGGAAAATGGCAAAAACATGAGTGCCTTTATCGGTGTCAAAAGCTACAACGTCAGTGCATTTTCAAAGAATGCGGAGCTGGCGCAAGAATTGGCTGTTTTCCTGGCAAACGAAAAAAATTCTAAAACACGATATGAACAAACGAAAGAAGTCCCAGCTGTGAAATCCTTAGCCGATGACCCAGCTATTATGAAAAGCGAGGCGGCACGGGCTGTTACTGAACAATCCCGCTTCTCAGAGCTGACGCCAAATATTCCGGAAATGAATGAAATATGGACGCCGGCTGATTCGGCATTGCAGACGGTTGCAACAGGAAAAGCGGATCCGAAACAAGCATTGGATCAAGCTGCTGAAACGGCCAGAGGACAAATCAAGGCAAAGCACAGCGGAAAATAAAGAGAAAGCTAGATTTGTATTGTAAGAGAGGTGAAAACGGTGCAGCATCGTCAAATCGCTTTGTTGCTGTCAATCATCCCGGGGCTCGGGCAATTTTATAACAAGCAATGGATAAAAGGTTTTGTCTTTCTTTTCTTAGGCGCATCGTTTTTTGCAGTCTTTGGAGATCTGCTCAATATGGGGTTTTGGGGGATTTTTACATTAGGAACAGAAGTGCCGCGGGATAATTCCGTGTTTCTGCTGGCGGAAGGGATTATCGCTGTAATCGTAACCTGCTTTGGCCTTGCGGTGTATTATGTGAATCTTCGCGATGCGTTTCAAAGCGGAAAACAGCGCGATGAAAACAAGCCATTGAGCTCTCTCAAGGAACAATACCAACATATTATTTCTCATGGCTATCCTTATGTCGTCAGCGGTCCATCTTTGTTTATATTAATTTTCGCCGTAATCTTCCCCATCTTATTCAGCTTTGCATTAGCGTTTACAAACTATGATTTGTATCATTCTCCTCCTGCTAAATTAATTGATTGGGTCGGTTTTCAAACCTTCTCAAACATTTTCACAGTTGATATTTGGAGGTCGACTTTTTTTGATGTGCTGGCTTGGACGGTGGTTTGGACACTTGCCGCATCCACACTGCAAGTCAGTTTAGGGATTTTTCTCGCGATTATTGTCAATCAGAAAGACATTCGTTTTAAACGCTTTTTCAGGACGATTCTCATTTTGCCATGGGCCGTTCCCGGATTCGTTACGATTTTAATTTTTGTAGGGCTGTTTAATGATAGCTTCGGTGCGATGAATCACGATATCTTGGCTTTCTTCGGCATAGAGCCTCTTCCATGGATGACAGATGCCAATTGGTCGAGACTTGCGCTGATTCTTATGCAGGGCTGGCTCGGGTTTCCGTACATCTTTCTCGTCTCAACAGGCGTCTTGCAGTCCATCCCGGACGATCTGTATGAAGCAGCCACGATTGATGGCGCTTCAGTCTTCGCAAAGCTGAGATACATTACGCTTCCAATGGTGTTCATTGCCATGGCTCCGATTATCATTACTCAGTTCACGTTTAATTTTAATAACTTTAATATTATCTATCTATTCAATGGAGGCGGCCCGGCTGTAACCGGATCAACTGCCGGCGGGACAGATATCCTTGTTTCGTGGATTTATAAATTGACAATGCAGTCAAGCCAATATTCACTCGCCGCAGCTTTAACCATTTTATTATCTGTGTTTGTCATCTCCATCGCTTTGTGGCAGTTCAGACAGACGAAGTCTTTTAAAGAGGAGGCATGAGGCATGTTGGCAGATATGAAGATCAGAAAATATATCCGTCTCCTTCTCTCTTACTTGTTGTTAACCTGTATGGCGGTCATCATTGTTTATCCTCTCCTTTGGACGGCAGGCGCAAGTTTTAACCCCGGCAATAGCTTGATCAGTACATCCATCATTCCGAAGCATCCGACATTCGACCATTACAAGGAATTATTTGCGGGCAAAGAAAGCCTTCAATATGTGCAGTGGTATATCAACTCAATGAAGATCAGCCTGTTTACGATGACGGGGTCTTTAATCTGTGTGACGTTTACGGCCTATGCATTTTCACGCTTTCGATTTAAAGGGAGAAAATACGCTTTAACCCTCTTTTTATTGCTGCAAATGATTCCTCAGTTTTCGGCTTTAATTGCCTTGTTTGTATTGGCGCAAATCTTAGGAATGATCAATAGCCACTGGCTGTTAATCTTGCTTTATATCGGAGGGCTGATCCCGATGAATACGTATTTGATGAAAGGGTACATGGATTCCATTCCGATGGATTTAGACGAAAGCGCCAAGATTGACGGGGCCAGCAGCACAAGAATCTTCTTCCAGATCATTTTGCCATTATCAAAACCGATGGCGGCAGTGGTCGCCATGAACGGCTTTACCGGCCCGCTCGGAGATTTTGTACTGTCCTCAACGATATTGAGAACGCCTGAATCATATACATTGCCCGTAGGTCTATTCAATTTAGTGAATGATGTTATGGGGGCCAGCTATACGACATTTGCAGCTGGAGCCCTGCTTATCAGCATACCGGTTGCCGTCATCTTTATCATGCTGCAAAAGAATTTTGTGTCCGGGTTAACCGCGGGGGGAACAAAAGGTTAAGAGATTAAGGAGGAGAATATGATGTCAAAGCTTGAAAAAACGCACGTAACAGGGGCAAAATTTATGCTTCACGGAGGAGACTACAATCCTGATCAATGGCTGGATCGCCCTGATATTTTAGCCGATGATATCAAGCTGATGAAGCTTTCTCATACGAATACGTTTTCTGTCGGCATTTTTGCATGGAGCGCGCTTGAGCCAGAGGAGGGCGTATACCAATTTGAATGGCTGGACGATATTTTTGAACGGATTCACAGCATAGGCGGCAGGGTCATATTAGCAACACCAAGCGGAGCTCGTCCTGCCTGGCTGTCGCAAACCTATCCTGAAGTTTTGCGCGTCAATGCCTCCCGTGTCAAACAGCTTCACGGCGGAAGGCACAACCACTGCCTCACATCTAAAGTCTACCGTGAAAAAACACGTCACATCAATCGGTTACTAGCAGAACGATACGGCAATCATCCTGCGCTGTTAATGTGGCATATTTCAAATGAATACGGAGGAGAGTGCCACTGCGATCTATGCCAGCATGCTTTCAGGGAGTGGCTGAAATCGAAATATGACAACAGCCTCAAGGCATTGAACCATGCGTGGTGGACTCCTTTTTGGAGCCACACATTCAATGACTGGTCACAAATTGAAAGCCCTTCGCCGATCGGTGAAAACGGCTTACACGGCCTGAACTTAGACTGGCGCCGGTTCGTCACAGATCAAACGATTTCGTTTTATGAAAATGAAATCATTCCGCTGAAAGAACTGACGCCTGATATCCCTATCACAACGAACTTTATGGCTGACACACCGGATTTGATTCCGTATCAGGGCCTAGACTACAGCAAATTTGCGAAGCATGTCGATGTCATCAGCTGGGACGCTTATCCGGTCTGGCACAATGACTGGGAAAGCACAGCTGATTTGGCGATGAAGGTCGGCTTTATCAATGACCTGTACCGGAGCCTGAAGCAGCAGCCTTTCTTATTAATGGAGTGTACGCCAAGCGCGGTCAATTGGCATAACGTCAACAAGGCGAAGCGCCCGGGCATGAATCTGCTGTCGTCCATGCAAATGATTGCCCACGGTTCGGACAGCGTTCTCTATTTCCAATACCGCAAATCGCGCGGATCATCAGAAAAATTGCACGGGGCAATAGTAGATCATGACAATAGCCCGAAGAACCGGGTCTTTCAAGAAGTGGCCAAAACCGGCGAAACATTAGAACGGCTGTCCGAGGTTGTCGGAACGAAGAGGCCCGCTGAAACGGCTATTTTATATGACTGGGAAAATCACTGGGCGCTCGAGGATGCTCAGGGGTTTGCGAAGGCGACAAAACGTTATGCGCAAACGCTTCAGCAGCATTACCGCACGTTCTGGGAACACGATATCCCTGTCGACGTCATCACAAAAGAACAGGATTTTTCACCATATAAACTGTTGATCGTCCCGATGCTATATTTAATCAGCGAAGACACCATTTCCCGTTTGAAAACGTTTACGGCTAACGGCGGCGCCTTAGTCATGACATATATCAGCGGGATTGTAAATGAGCATGATTTAACGTATACAGGAGGATGGCATCCGGATTTGCAAGCTATTTTCGGAATTGAGCCTCTTGAAACCGACACGCTGTATCCGAAGGATCGAAATGCTGTCAGCTATCGCAGCCAAACATATGAAATGAAGGACTATGCAACCGTGATCGATGTCAAGACCGCATCAGCAGAAGCGGTGTATCAAGAAGATTTTTACGCGCGTACGCCAGCGGTGACAAGCCATCAATATCAACAGGGCAAGGCGTATTTTATCGGTGCGCGTTTGGAGGATCAATTTCACCGGGATTTTTATGAAGGGCTCATCACAGACCTGTCTCTTTCTCCTGTTTTTCCGGTTCGGCATGGAAAAGGTGTCTCCGTACAAGCGAGGCAGGATCAGGATAATGATTATATTTTTGTCATGAATTTTACGGAAGAAAAGCAGCTCGTCACGTTTGATCACAGTGTGAAGGATATGATGACAGGAGACATATTATCAGGTGACCTGACGCTGGAAAAATATGAAGTCAGAATTGTCGTAAATACACATTAGGCTGATGCTCCGCTCGATACGGGCGGATTCTTTTTCTAGCATATTTGAAAAACGCTTACTTTAGAGTGAGGGGTGGAATCATGAGGGGCAGAGTGAAAATGTTCTTTGCGGCTGCCATCGTGTGGAGTGCATTCAGTTCTACGGGAAATGCCGCTTCCATTGAGGAGCAGAAACATGTGCCTGAGCTTCGGACAGATGATCTTTTCGTTAAAAAAGTAGAGGGTATGAACAAGGACTTTATCAAAGGGGCAGATGTGTCCAGTGTTATTGCTTTAGAAAACAGCGGAGTCACCTTTTACAATACTAGAGGTAAACGCCAGGACATTTTTACAACCTTAAAACAAGCTGGCATCAACTATATTCGCGTCCGAATCTGGAATGACCCGTATGATTCAAATGGCAATGGGTATGGAGGGGGGAACAATGATGTTCAAAAAGCCATCGAAATCGGAAAAAGAGCCACAGCGAATGGAATGAAGGTGCTGGTCGACTTTCATTATTCTGATTTCTGGGCCGATCCTGCGAAACAGAAGGTACCCAAAGCTTGGGCGAATCTCAGCTTTGAAGCTAAAAAAACAAAGCTCTATGAGTATACGAAACAAAGCCTGCAAAAGATGATCAAGGAAGGCGTCGACATTGGCATGGTTCAGGTCGGAAATGAAACGACAGGGGCATTTGCAGGTGAAACCGATTGGGCGAAAATGAGCCAATTATTTAATGAAGGAAGCCGCGCGGTCAGGGAGACAGACCCAGGTATTTTGGTCGCGCTGCATTTTACCAATCCTGAAACGGCAGGAAGGTATTCATTTATTGCAGAAACACTCAGCAAAAACAAAGTGGATTATGATGTGTTTGCCAGCTCGTATTATCCTTTCTGGCACGGCACATTACAGAATTTGACCTCCGTGCTGAAGGCTGTTTCCGATACGTACGGCAAAAAAGTCATGGTGGCGGAGACATCATACACCTATACCGCTGAGGATGGCGATGGGCATGAAAATACAGCGCCAAAAAGCGGGCAGACGCTGCCATATCCAATTTCCGTTCAAGGCCAGGCGGATGCGATAAGAGATGTGATGCAGGCCGTAGCGAATACAGGCACGGCGGGACTTGGCGTTTTCTATTGGGAGCCTGCGTGGACTCCAGTCGGGCCGAAAACACAGGTAGAGAAAAACAAAGTGCTGTGGGACACATACGGGTCAGGCTGGGCCTCCAGCTATGCTGCTGAATATGACCCTGAAGATGCTGGGAAGTGGTATGGGGGAAGTGCTGTGGATAACCAAGCTTTGTTTGATGTTAACGGACACCCGCTGCCTTCCTTGCAGGTGTTTCAATATGCGGAGTCAGGCCATACCCCGAAGAAGCGCTGAAACATAAAAATCCATGAGATGTACTATCTCATGGATCATTTTATTTTAAATCAACTAATATAAAACATTCGTCATCACTTTTATGATGGGCTTCCTTATGATGATGCAGTGATGTAAGGATTTTCTCTTTCAGGTCAGCAATAGGCAAATCGGGATGATCCTTTAATAAATCAAATAAATAACATGAAGCTGTAGGGTCCATCACGCCATCCGTATATAGAAGGAGCCTTCCGCCCTCCGTGTAGGGAAGGCTGCTAGAATGAAACACCGTGTCTTCAAACATCCCGATCGGAGGCGCGGTTGCGTGCAGCGGATTTTGGGTTCCGCCGGCGCCCTGCCATAATGCTGGCGGATGTCCTGCGTTGACATAATCAATTTTTTGCCGGGCTGTATCAATCTCAAGATAAATGGCAGTACAATAATGTCTTGCTTCCTCATCATTTTGAAACAAGCTGTGGAGGTGGCGGTCTAATTCCTTCATGACTTTGACGGGGCTGAGACCTTGCGTGATCTGGCGCTGGAACAAAGGATGAAGAGACATCGTAATCAATGCAGATGAAATCCCGTGCCCCATCACATCAAGAATAATAATGCCGTAACGATGTTCATCAATTTGATAAAATCCGTATAGATCACCTGATAACTCACTGGATGCTTTGTAATAAGCGTCAATCTGAATCTGATCGTTTACAATCGGTTCAGTCAACGAGTTTTCTTGGATCTTTCTGGCGAGCTCAAGCTCTCTTTTGGTGTTTAATTTAAATTGCTGATTTTGTTTGTTGGTCTCAAGGAGTTCTTCTTGTTTGGCCTTCAGCGTTCCCAAGGCAATTTCTAACTCCGCATTGGCTTTCTGCTTGGCAAGCAAAGCTTCCTGGGCCGCGTTTTTGGCCATCAGCAGCTCATTT
Source organism: Bacillus sp. VA15 (assembly GCF_055721145.1). Classification (NCBI taxonomy): domain Bacteria; kingdom Bacillati; phylum Bacillota; class Bacilli; order Caryophanales; family Bacillaceae; genus Bacillus; species Bacillus sp. VA15. Next base: position 162,556 of record NZ_JBVQPQ010000007.1, read on the forward strand.
TCATATTCATTTCGCTTCCGCATCGGAATCAGAACACACTCGGTGACAGTTCCTCCGCTATCAGTTCTTACAACAGCATTGACAAGGACGGGAATTTCTTCTCCATCTCTTGTCCTCAGGGAAATGTATATTTCTTCAATGTGATGCTCCAGCTTCAAAAGCGGAACAAAATAAAGCTGGTAGAAAAGCTGTGCGGAAACGGTCAAAATTGTATCCATATGCTGGCCGATAACTTGTTCCTGCTCATAATTCAGAATGTTAAGCAGGGTACGGTTGACTGCTACTATCGAACCCTCTTCTGACAAAGTGAGGAAACCGCATGGTGCATCATTCAATTGTTTGTCCATTAAGAGGGTCACCTCTATCCCTTTCGTTCCTATATCACACGTATACTTTCAAATAATCGCTGATCAGCTGTATCGTCTCTTCCGGATGGCTCATGTGGGGGCAATGACCGCGTGCCTCCATTTGTTTCAGTCTGCTATAAGGGAGGTGCTTATGCATATACTCACCTACTGCTGCCGGTGCGATGATATCATCTGCACATTGGAGAATAAGAGAGGGAACCGTCACCTTCGAAAGGTCCCCCCGGTGATCAGAAAAAAACGAGGCCTTCGCGAACTGGCGGGCAATCACAGGATCAGTAGAACAAAAACGGCTTTCAAGTTCTTCCTTGATTTCAGGCCGATCTGGCTGATTCAGAACGGTTGCCGCAAATACAGTAGTCCAACCTATATAATTTTTCTCCATCATCTCCAGCAAACCAAGGAGCTGCTCCTCCTCAAATCCTCCGAAATACTCAGGCGGATCATTCAAATAGCAAGGAGAAGGTCCCACCATCACGATATGGGAAAACAGCTCCGGGCGGCGGATCGAAGCTAGCATGCCAATTACAGCCCCAACAGAGTGCCCCACAAACACGGTTTCTCCCAGATCTAAAGCTTCACAAACATCAAGAACATCTTGGGCATAGCCGTCAAGTGTCCCGTAACGATTCAGGTCATATGCGCGTAAATCCGAATTCCCCGAACCGACGTAATCAAATAAAATGACCTGATGTTCTTCTTCGAAGGCCGGCGCCACGGCATTCCACACACTTTGATCGCAGCCAAAGCCAGGTGCAAAAATGATAGATGTTTTGCCGCTTCCCTTCACCTTCACATCATTTCGAGACAAAATCGCTTCGTTCATGATTGGCTCCTTTCAGCCGGAAAGTAAAATAAAGTTCAATATGTATATCATAACACTCGCCGTTCCAAGAGTGTGTCTTTCTATGAAAGTAAATAGCAGTTTAAAAGAAAGGGGACATCAGGCATAGGCAAGCTGGATGAATTGGAAGAGGTAGAGGATGGTTGGTCTAGGGATCGGCAGTAAGAAAGAATATGACATTTGTCACTCTGATATCATGACACCCCATACTAACGTCATCTTCTCCGTCATTTTACAATCAATGTAAGCCATCAGGAGGTGCTCATGTGATGAATGAGATTGTATCAGTAAGCAATACGACAAAACATTTTCAGCAAAAAACAGCTGTAAACAACATCAGCTTCAGTATGAAAAAAGGAGAAATTGCAGCTATTCTTGGACCGAATGGGGCAGGGAAGACGACCGTCATCTCCATGATCCTAGGATTGCTGAAACCGAGTAAGGGAGAAATCAAACTATTTAACCGGGTTCCCGATGATCAACAGGTTCGCGAAAAAATAGGCGTGATGCTGCAGGAAGTGAGTGTCATGCCGGGTCTGAAGGTGAGTGAAATCCTCGAACTCTTCCGAAGCTATTATCCGAATCCATTGTCCATGAAAGAACTCGTTTCGTTAACAGCACTCACAAAAGAAGATTTGAAAACAAGAGCAGAAAAATTATCCGGCGGACAAAAACGCCGTTTGAGCTTTGCTTTGGCTCTTGCCGGGAACCCGGAGCTGCTGATATTCGATGAACCGACAGTCGGGATGGACACTTCATCAAGACATCGATTCTGGCAGACCATTCATGGACTGGCGGACCAAGGAAAAACGATTATATTTTCAACTCATTATTTACAGGAAGCAGATGATGCCGCACAGCGAATCTTATTTTTTGCTGACGGGCGCCTTGTAGCTGACGACTCGCCAATGCAAATCCGCTCAAGGATTCAAAAACAGTCTGTTTCCTTTACGTTACATTCAGATGAATCCTTGGAAAGGCTGTCTCGTCATCCGGAAGTTGAGCGGGTGATCCACAAGCATAAGAGAACCATCATCCAAACATCAAATACAGACAAAGTGTTAGCGCTGATCTTTCAAGAAAACATACATGCACGCGATATCCGGATTGAGCAAGGAACGCTCGATGAGGCATTTCGCCAGCTGGCTGACGGAAACAGGGAGGCGATGTGAGTGAACATGCTGCAGAAACAAAGCATAGCTGAAATGAAAAGGGTGCTTAGGAATAAGTACTTTGTGCTTTGGTCGCTGATGATGCCGATTGCCTTTTATTATCTCTTTACCAATGTAGTGAATACCAACGTACCTGATCAACGTGCATGGGACGCCCATTACTTAATGTCGATGACAGTCTTCAGTGTGATGGGATCCTCTATCATGACGCTTGGAATCCGTATGGTTCAAGAGCGGTCACAAGGCTGGACAGCTTTTATCCGCATTACGCCTCTTCCGGATCATATCTATTTATCAGCTCAGATGATCGGCCAAAGTGTGATTCACGTTTTATCCATTACCGTCATTTTTCTGTTCGGCGCAATTATCAATGACATTGCCTTGTCACCGTTTGAATGGATCATGAGCGGACTATGGATTTTGTTTGGCGCATTGCCGTTTTTAGCGTTAGGTACACTCATCGGCCTCATGAGAAAAGTAGAAACAGCAGCCGGAATCAGTAATGTGCTTTACATGCTGCTCGCTTTAGGCGGGGGCATGTGGATGCCGTTTGAGGTCATGCCTGATATGATGCAAAACATTGGCCGGTGGCTTCCATCCTATCATTTCGGGAGCGGAGCGTGGGAACTTGTCCGAGGCGGGAGTCCAACCTGGAAAAATATTCTGGTATTAATCGCTTATTTGATGCTCTTCATGCTACTATCTAAATATATAAGAAGAAAACAAGAAGCGGTGTAATACATGAAACTCTTAACATCCATATTCCCTAGGCAATTCGGGTTTTTCCCTTATATCTTTCTGGTGTATACCATCATGCCGTTTCTTACTTTATTGAGAGAATCAGGCATCAAACAGATGATTGGATATGGCATGCTGATCTTTTTTGTCATGGCATATCGCCAGTTGTTCTGCAGTGTGGACAGAGCTTCGTTTACGTATTGGCTTATCGTGCAAATGGCGGTTATTTTTATCTATAGTGTGTTTTACAATATCACCTATATCTATTTAGGTTTTTTCCCGGCAAACTTTGTTGGTTATTACAAAGAGAAAACAAAGTTTAACCGTGCGTTCTGCGGTTTAATCTTTATGCTGCTATTCCCTTGTTTTTATCAATTACTTGCGAATTCGGTCTCGCTCCGGGAGCTTTTTTCTGTTCTCCCGTTTCTCGTTATCATGCTCATTTCTCCATTTGGAATCCGTTCTTTGTTTCGGAGAATTGAACTCGAAACCAAGCTTGCCCAAGCCAACGAACAGATAAAAGAACTCTCCAAAAGGGAGGAGCGCGTTCGAATCGCCCGTGATCTTCACGATACTCTCGGCCATACTCTGTCGCTGCTTACATTAAAAAGCCAGCTGATTCAGCGGCTGGCAACATCTGATCCAGAACGGACCCGGCTTGAAGCAAAAGAAATGGAAACAAGTTCACGAGCCGCACTCAAGCAAGTTCGTGAGCTGGTTTCTGATATGAGAACAGTCACGATGACGGAGGAGCTCGCCAACATTCAGCATATATTAAGAACGGGGAACATTACCTTTCAATACGAAGGGGACGAAGACTTTTCAGCAATATCTCCCGTCACTCAAAATATTATTAGCATGTGTATGCGGGAAGCCGTGACCAATATCATCAAGCACAGCAATGCCACCCACTGCGCCATCACCATTACCCAGTTCGCTGACAAAATGAGGATTGTCATACGGGATGACGGAAAGGGAGCGGCGAAGGAAAAAATGTTTGGGAATGGCCTGCGGGGAATGGAAGAACGGCTCATGCTCATTGAAGGGGGATTAACGCTTTCAGCTCATAACGGAACAGTTGTGACACTGACAGTTCCCCTTATAAAAAAGCGAGAATGATAGGAGGACGAAAAGAATGATTCGTCTGTTTATTGCTGAGGACCAGCGAATGCTGTTAGGCGCTTTGGGATCTCTGCTTGATTTAGAAGAGGATATGACAGTCATCGGACAAGCATTAAATGGGGAAGAGGCGTTAAAAGCCATTTTGAAGCTGGAGCCGGATGTATGCATTATGGACATTGAAATGCCGGTTCGAAGCGGGCTGGATGTGGCAGAGGAATTAATGCAAAAAGGCTGCGGCAGCAAGGTTATTATTTTAACCACCTTTGCCCGCCCAGGATATTTTGAACGCGCCGTCAAAGCCGGCGTACATGGTTATCTGCTGAAAGACGGCGAAATTGACGATCTGGCCGACGCTATCCGAAAGTGTGTAAAGGGAAAACGAGTCTTCAGCCCGGAGCTGACGTTTAATATGATGCGAGACGAAAATCCGCTTACTGTAAGAGAGCAAGAAATTCTGCGTCTGGCGGCTTTAGGCAAGACAACAAAAGATATTACGCTGGAACTCTATTTATCTCAAGGCACAGTCCGAAACTATATATCAGAAATCATCCAAAAGCTCGATGCGAAAAATCGGACAGAAGCAGCCAGCATTGCTGAGGAAAAAGGATGGATTTAATGTAGACCTGGTTATTTATAGCCAGGTTTTTTTGTTTATCTGGTTATTTATGGTTGAAATATTCAGTACGACTGTATATTATGGAACTATACAGTTGTACTGAATATGGAGGCCGATATATGAATGAAAATAAGCATTTGCCGCTGACTGAGACTGTTTACTATGTACTTTTATCTTTGTTACATCCTGCTCACGGCTACATCATTATGAAAAATATTGAAGATCTTAGCGGCGGAAGAGTTAAAATGGCGCCTGGAACTCTTTATGGCGCAATCGAAAACTTATTGAAGCATCAATTGATAGAGCCTTATCCAAGTGAAGACCGCCGCAGAAAAACATATATCATCACTGAACTTGGAAGAAGTGTATTAAGGAAGGACATGGAGAGAATGGAGCGGCTGGTTGAGATAACAAGGCAGGAGTTAAATAAAAAGGGGGAGGCCATATGAAGAAATACAGATATTTTACGGACATAGACTGTGAGGAACAGTGGCTCAATAAGATGGCAGATAAGGGGTACGGATTGAAAGGAAAGGGGTTTTTTTCCTATCGGTTTGCAGACGAAGCAACGTCAGACCCTTCTATCGTCAAAATAGACTATCGCACCTTTAAACATCCGGAGGATTTTACTGATTATCGCACTCTATTTGAAGACAGCGGATGGAAGCATCTTTTCAGTTCACAAGGCCTGCATTATTTTAGAAAAGAGAACTCCAGTGCATCAGACGATATTTTTTCTGATGCAGAATCCAGAGCTGGAAGATACAAACGCTTATTTCAAGCGTACTTTGCACTTTCATTTATATTCTTATCCTTCATCCTGACTCTCTTTACTGCCAATGCTTTGAATACTGATTTATTTATCTGTCCCCAGAGTTTGTATTATACGCCGGGACTGTGGGATAAGACCGGAGCAACTTTTATCGGGTCCTTTTTGTTTGAAACACCTTTTGCACTGATGAGAGGGGGAGCGGGATGGATTGTTCTCCTCAGCGCTCTTAGCTTCTTATATCTATTTGTGAAAACATATAAAAAGTACAGGAAGTGCCTGTATGACCATTAAAAAGTGTATTGCACCATGAACGTCTGTCCAGTGAAACAGGCGTTTTTTATTGCAGGAATGTATAGAAAACCCTTCCCTTCCATTATCAGAATAGTGTACGATATTCATATAGTTATTTTAACTCAGGTCATCAGATGACCTGATCATATATTGGGGATGAGAGAGGGGTTCATCATGAAAGTCTCACTTTTTGTCACTTGTCTTGTTGATATGTTTCAAACAAATGTCGGAAAAGCAACAGTTGAGCTGCTGGAGCGCCTTGGGTGTGAGGTTGATTTTCCGGAGGGGCAGATCTGCTGCGGGCAGCCGGCTTACAACAGCGGCTATGTGAATGACGCCAAAAAAGCAATGAAACGGATGATCGAAACGTTTCAGGATTCCGAATATGTCGTCAGCCCTTCCGGTTCCTGCACGACGATGTTCCGGGAGTATCCGCACCTGTTTCAGGATGATCCGAAATGGGCAGACAAAGCGCAAAAGCTTGCCGATAAAACGTATGAACTGACGGATTTTATCGTGAACGTCCTTGGGATAGAGGATGTCGGCGCGACCCTTCATACAAAAGCAACCTTACATACGTCGTGCCATATGACAAGGCTGCTCGGGGTTCGGGAGGAGCCAATGAAGCTTCTGAGCCATGTGAAGGGCCTAGAATTCACAGCGCTTCCGGGCAAACATAACTGCTGCGGATTCGGAGGAACGTTCTCCGTCAAAATGGCGCAGATCTCTGAGCAGATGGTCGATGAAAAAGTCGCATGCGTGGAGGAAACGGGAGCAGAGGTGCTGATCGGTGCTGACTGCGGCTGTTTGATGAATATCGGGGGACGGCTTGATCGTAAAGACAAGAATGTCAAAGTGATGCACATCGCCGAAGTGCTCAACAGCAGATAAAACTGGATTCAGAGGGGGAAAGGATCATGGCGATGAAAATCGGTACTGACGCTTTTAAAGAGCGGGTATCACAGGGGATCGATAATGAATTTATGAGAGGCGCTGTTTCGGGGGCGCAGGAGCGTTTGCGGACACGGCGCCTTGAAGCAGCCGAAGAGCTGGGTAACTGGGAGGAGTGGCGCTCGCTATCAGAGGAAATCAGGCAGCATGTCCTTGAAAACCTCGATTTCTATCTCGGCCAGCTAGCCGAAAATGTGGCGAAAAGAGGGGGGCATGTCTATTTCGCGGAAACAGCGGAAGAGGCATCTTCTTATATTCGCGATGTCATTCAAAAGAAGAATGGGAAGAAAATCGTAAAATCAAAATCAATGGTCACAGAGGAAATCAATCTGAATGAGGTGCTGGAACAGGAAGGCTGCGAAGTCGTCGAAACCGACCTCGGCGAGTATATTTTGCAGATTGATGATCATGATCCGCCTTCACATATCGTAGCGCCCGCCCTTCATAAAAATAAAGAACAGATACGCGATGTATTTAAAGAAAGGCTGGACTATCAACATACAGAAAAACCGGAAGAGCTAGTGATGCATGCGCGCGCCATCCTCCGGGAAAAATTTCTGGAGGCGGATATCGGCATTACCGGCTGTAACTTCGCCATTGCTGATACGGGTTCTGTCAGCCTTGTGACCAATGAAGGAAATGGACGGCTTGTGAGCACCTTGCCGAAAACGCAAATCACTGTGATGGGAATGGAGCGGATTGTCCCGTCATTTTCTGAATTTGAAGTCCTTGTCAGCATGCTGACAAGAAGCGCTGTCGGACAGCGGCTGACAAGTTATATTACGGCTTTGACAGGACCGAAGCTGGAAGGGGAAGTGGACGGGCCGGAGGAATTCCATCTTGTCATTGTTGACAATGGCCGGTCCAATATTCTCGGAACGGAATTCCAATCCGTGCTGCAATGTATCCGCTGTGCAGCTTGTATCAATGTCTGCCCTGTGTATCGCCATGTCGGCGGACACTCATACGGCTCCATCTATTCGGGGCCGATCGGAGCGGTTTTATCGCCGTTGCTCGGAGGTTATGACGATTTTAAGGAGCTGCCGTACGCGTCTACATTGTGCGCGGCTTGTTCTGAAGCCTGTCCGGTCAAAATTCCGCTTCATGAGCTGCTTCTCAAGCATCGCCAGAACATCGTCGAAAAAGAAGGCAGAGCACCGATCAGTGAAAAGCTTGCGATGAAAGCGTTCGGGCTTGGCGCGTCCTCTTTGTCGCTTTATAAAATGGGCTCAAAATGGGCGCCAGCCGCCATGACGCCTTTTACAGAGGACGAAAAAATTTCGAAAGGGCCGGGCCCGCTCAAAAGCTGGACACAGATCCGCGATTTCCCGGCACCGCATAAATCGAGATTCAGAGATTGGTTTACGGACAGAGAAACAAGTGAACGCACGAAGGAGGAGCAGTGATGACGAAGGGAAACGTTCAGAATCAGGAGAGCTTTTTAAACCGAATCGCATCACGCCTGGGCCGTGAAAGAAGAACAGGGGGCGTGGCAGTCCCTGAGTGGGCTCATCAGCCGCAATATCAAACACTTAAAGGATATTCAGCGGATGACTTAGTCACAGTCCTCAAAAACCATTGCGTCAAAATCCATACAGAGCTGATTGAAACGGATTCAACCGGCCTTTACGATGCCCTCCGCGAGCAGGTCAGCCGGTTTTCCGGAGGCCCTGTCATCATTCCGAAGGACCCCCGCTTTGAAGAATATGGACTAAAAAGCTTGCTCACCAAGGACTGGCCGGGCGAAGGAACGCCGGTCTGGGAGTGGGATGCTGACAAAGGCGAAGAAAATATCAAAAAAGCGGAGCAAGCCAATGTAGGGATCACATTCAGTGAAATCACACTGGCTGAGTCGGGGACGGTTGTCCTCTTTTCCTCAAAAGACATCGGCCGGTCTGTCAGCCTTCTGCCGACGACCTATATTGCGATTGTCCCGAAATCAAGCATCGTGCCAAGAATGACGCAAGCCAGTGAAATCATCCGTCAAAACATTGCGGACGGCGTCACTGTTCCTTCATGCATCAACTACATTACCGGACCGAGTAACTCAGCCGACATCGAAATGGATTTGGTCGTCGGGGTGCACGGACCTGTAAAAGCCGCATACATTCTCGTTTCTGACCGTTGATTTTAAAAGCCCGGCATATGCCGGGCTTTCTGCTTGAAAAAAACTTCAACTATCCAATTTTTTGGCCGATGAGAAGAGTATGACTTGAAAAAGGAGGAAGTGCGATGAAAAAATGGCTGATTATAGCTGTTTCACTGGCGATTGCGATCGTGCTGTTTATGTATACACAAACAGAAGCGAAGGCAGCCGGCGTAACATTAGGCTACACGACTGGGGATACGGCCTCATACAATTCTCTAACGAAGTATCATACATACATGAATGCCATCGCTACAGATACGTTTGCGTTTGAAAAAAACGGACAAGTCATTGGCGATGCCGCAAGCAAGCAGCTGACATATGCGAAAAAGAAAAAAATCAAGACCTGGGCTGTGATTTCAAACTATAATGACGACATTTACGATTTTGACGGAGATTTAGCGAGTCGAGTCATGAGTAATAAAACAGCGAAAAAACGATTCACAGATCAGCTAATAGCACTGGCTAAAAAGCACTCATACTACGGTATCAATATCGATATTGAAGCAGTGAATCCAGAAGACCGATCCAAATACTCACGCTTCATTCAAGATGTCTCACAGGCTCTGAAAAAGAAACAGATCAAAACAATGGTTTCTGTTCCGGCCAAAAGCGCAGATGATCAAAACGATGAATGGAGCTGGCCGTATGATTATGCGAAAATCGGTAAATATGCCGACTACGTACAAGTCATGACTTACGACGAACACGGCATTTGGGGCGAGCCGGGCTCAGTGGCAAGCACAAGCTGGATCAAAAGCTCTCTGCAGTTTTCGGTTAAAAAAATCAAAGCCAATAAAGTCATCATGGGAATCCCGGCGTACGGCTATGACTGGGATATGAAAGACGGCAGCGGGAGCACAATGTGGGAATGGAATGAACTCAAGTCCCTCATCAAAAAGCAAAAAGCAAAGCCGGCATTCAACAAAAAGTCAGGTTCGATGACGTTTTCTTACGTTGACAAAAAGAAGCATAAACATGTCGTGTGGTATGAAAACGAAAAAACCATTCAAACGAAAAGCCACCTGGCAAAGCAATATAAAATAGCAGGTGTCTCAGTCTACGCATTAGGAAACGAGTCAGAATCCTTTTGGAAAGCCATTCAAAAAGGGACAAAATAACAGTTTCTTTTTTTCTGAAGTTATTGACAGGGAAAAGAGAAGCACGTATATTATGTTAATATATTCAGATCGTAAAATTTAAGTTTTTCAGAAAACTAAAACACATAGATTGGGAGCAGTAAAAGAAAGTGATCAGAACAGAGAGCTGCGGGATGGTGCGACGCAGCCTGATTCTTCTTTGAACTCGCCCGGGAGTGGTAAGACGAAACGGAATAGATTGAATATTCCCCATGTTTTAACGGCTAACCTTCGTTACAGGTCAAAAGCTGGATTCTTCATGAAGAATCAACAAGAGTGGTACCGCGGTCAGCCGAAGGCTCGTCGTCTCTTTATCTATTAGATTAGATAGGAGACGGCGGGCTTTTTTGTTTTTGAAAATGAGAAGGAGAGGTACAAGAGGATGAAAAAGGACAATCAGACGTTAAAACGCACGATGACGTCCCGCCATATTATGATGATGGCGCTGGGCGGAGCAATCGGCGCAGGTTTATTCAAAGGGAGCAGCTCAGCGATTGATGTGGCAGGGCCATCTGTCATTATCGCTTACCTGCTCGGCGGCATTATTTTGCTGTTTATTATGCAGGGGCTCGCGGAAATGGCTGTGCGCAATCGAAACGCCAGAACCTTCCGGGATCTTGTTCAACAGGTATTAGGAAATTACGCTGCTTATTTCTTGGATTGGATATACTGGAAAATGTGGGTGCTTAACATTGCGGCTGAAGCTGTTGTGGCTGCGATCTTTATCCAATATTGGCTGCCGGGCTGTCCGATCTGGGTTTTGGCATTAGGGATTTCTCTTATCGTCACGATTGTAAACTTGCTTTCTGTTAAAATCTTCGCCGAAACCGAATATTGGCTGGCAATGATCAAGATTACTGTTATTATTCTCTTTATTATATTAGGATTGTTGCTCTTATTTGTATCATTCGGTGATCATACAGCTGCCGGGTTTTCAAACCTGACAGAGCACGGCGGATTTTTCCCGCACGGCGGCACAGGGCTGATTACGGCGATGCTTGTCGTGATCTACTCTTACGGCGGTACAGAAATTATCGGTGTAACGCTTGCTGAAACAAAGAATCCGGAAAAGGTTGTCCCGAAAGCTGTCCGAAGCACACTGACACGGATTGTCGCGTTCTACCTGCTGCCGTTTTTCATCATCGTCAGCCTGATTCCATGGAATCAAGTCAATTCCGTTCCGGAAAGTCCTTTCGTTATGGTCTTTAAAATGGTAGGTATTCCGGGCGCGGATCATATTATGAACGCAGTCATCCTGCTGGCGATCATTTCTTCTATGAATTCAGGTTTATACGGATCATCACGCATTTTATATACACAGGCTACTGACGGAAGGCTTCCGAAGATCTTTTCGAAGCTTTCATCGAAAAACGTGCCGATGTTTGCGATTCTGATGTGCACCTCCTCTCTCTATATTGGCGTATTGATTTCTCTGTTCGCAGGAAGCCAAACGTTTAATTACTTAATGGGATCATTGGGGTATACCGTTTTATTCATTTGGCTGATCATCGGATTCGCTCATTTGAAATCGAGAAAAGAGCAAACAGAAACACCGGCCTATTATGTAAAATGGTTCCCGTACACCACATGGTTTGCGATTCTGGCGTTACTCGCCATTCTGATCGGGGTCATCCTGACAACGTCAATTGTCATTACCAGCATTACTGCGGCGATCTACCTTTTGATTACAGTTGTATATTTGGTCAAAGGATGCAAGCATCAGTAAATAAGGAACCCTCTTGTCACATCCGACAAGAGGGTTTTTATTATTGTGCAGCCTTCTTCTTTACACAGATCGCCGCTGCTTTTTGTGCTTTTGATTTTGAATTCACGAGGCAGATGCTCGTCACAATCAGCAGCAGACCCGCCAATAGGCTATAGGTGAGCGGTTCATGCAGGAAAATAGAGCTGGCCACGATCGAAATGAGCGGAATCAAAAAAGTATAGGAAGCGACCTTGCTTGCTTCTCCTGAACCGACAAGTGTAAAAAAGATAAGCCAACCGAGTGCGATAACGAATACAGAGATGAACAGCAGGCTCGTGATAAACGGAGCTGTCCATTGGATCGCAGAAAAGCTTTCTGTCCAAAGGCCGGATATAAGCAGAAACACGCTGCCGATCGTCAGCTGCAAGGCGACCATCCAGATGGAATCGACACGACTGCCTGTTTTTTTCATATATACTGTTCCGAGCGCCCAGCTGAGTGCGGAGCCGAGAGCCAGCAGAACCCCAATAACAGAAATATGCCCGCCAAAGCCTGCGGCACTAATGACAGCTACTCCTGCAAAACCGAGGATCAGCCCGATTACTTTCATGGCAAACATGGATTCGCCGAGCCACACCCAAGAAAACACGCCCATCAGAACCGGCTGAAAAAAGACGATCGCGGAAAACAGGCCCGCTGGAAGGTAGTTCAGCCCGATCGTTTGGAGGCCGTAGAATAGCGTAATATTTAAAAGTGCAGAAATAAGATAAATCGGCCACGTTTCTTTTAAGCGCAATTTATGAATACGCGGCAGTGCGACAATGACTAATAAAAGCCCGCCGATCAGCGTCCGGATGCCCGCGAACAACAATGGCGGCGAATAGGCGAGCGCTGCTTTTGACAGCGGCCAATTGATGCCCCACATGATGACGAGAAAGGCGAGCAGGAGCGCTGTCCGCGTTTTTGAGAGCTGTTTCACTTTTCAATCACTCCTTGTAGAACTTTTCCATTATGATACTGTAGAATATAAGATAAATAAAATGAATCTTTTTTATAAGGAGCATAAGTAAATTGTTATGACCATTACACAATTAAGGGTTTTCGTGAAAATTGCTGAAACGGGAAGCTTTACAAAAGCGGGGCAGGCGCTGAACATGACACAGCCGGCTGTCAGCCATGCGATTTCCGCGATTGAAGCTGAGCTTGATGTGAAGCTGATCATTCGTGACCGCCGCAATGGCCTGATGCTGACCGAGACGGGGAAAAAAATCTTAGTCCACATCAGGGAAGTCTTAAAAGGCATTGAAAAAGTTGAGCAAGTCGCAGCCGCGGAAAAAGGGCTTGAACTGGGAACGATCCATATCGGCACATTCTCAACTGCCTCGGCTTATTTTATGCCGAAGCTGATCAGTGAGTTTAAACAAAAATATCCGAAACTGGAGCTCGTGCTGCACGAGGGAAGTGTAAATGAAGTCAAGGAGTGGCTTCACACACGGATGATAGATGTCGGCATTCTTCTGTATCCAACAGAGGAGATGGAATACATTCGGCTGAAAAAAGACAAAATGACCGTCGTGCTCAGGGACGATCATCCGCTTTGCAGCCGTTCGGCTATTACGCTGAAAGATCTCGACCGTGAACCGATGATCGTCTGTGACGGCGGCTATGAATCGCCTTTTATCGATATGTTCAGGCAGGCGGGCGCTACGCTTCACGCCGCTTTCACAGTCTATAACATGAACACCTCGGTCAATATGATCAGAGAAGGATTGGGCCTGGCGATTTTATCAGAAATGTCCATGTCGGGCATGCCGCTGCCAGAGCATGTGGTGACGCGGGATTTGGACCCGCAGGTGTACCGTGATGTGCAGCTTGCTGTTCCATCACTGAAGGAGGCTTCTCTGGCGGCTAAGCTATTCATTGATATGGCGCAGGAATTGTTTGGTGCAGAATAACGGTGCCAACCCGTTCGTTTTATATTGTTCGAATTTCATCGAATCAAATTCTTTTATTCCTGATTGCAGTTGTGTTATGGTGTGAGAGAAGTCCTTTCGATCATGACTTGACAGCTTGAGGCTGTTTACTGATATCACAATTGCAAAGGAGAAAAACATGTCTACTCAACAACGCAAAGATACCTTGCTTTCTGTCTTGAATTTATCTCCGGTTGTTCAGGGAGGAACGATTGCAGAATCATTCCGAAACAGCATGGACTTGGCGCGCCGTGCGGAGGAATGGGGCTATCACCGCTACTGGCTCGCTGAGCATCATAATATAGAAGGTGTCGCAAGCTCTGCCACCGCGGTTTTGATCGGCCATATTGCCGGCGGCACAAAGAAAATCCGCGTCGGCTCCGGCGGCATTATGCTTCCGAACCACTCTTCACTAGTGATAGCTGAGCAATTCGGCACACTGGAAACGCTGTATCCCGGACGGATTGATCTGGGGCTCGGACGTGCGCCGGGAACAGATCAATTGACAGCAAGAGCGCTCCGCAGAAACATCAGCAGCGGTGAAGATTTCCCAGAACAATTAGAGGAACTGCGCAATTACTTTAAACCGTCCGGAAATGTGCGCAATCAAGTCCGCGCCATTCCAGGAGAGGGTATAGATGTGCCGATTTGGCTGCTGGGATCAAGCGGCTTCAGCGCCCGACTGGCAGGCGAACTGGGTCTTCCGTTTGCGTTCGCCGCTCATTTCTCGCCGGCGAATACGGTTCCCGCTTTGGAGCTGTACCGCAATTCGTTTACGCCGTCAGAAGTGCTCGACGAACCGTATGCAATGGTCGGCGTCACCATTATCGCGGCAGATACAAACGAGAAAGCGCAGCATCTTGCGACTTCGCATTATCAAAGATTTCTTGATCTAGTACGCGGCACCCCGAACCAGCTTAAGCCGCCTGTTGAGAATATGGATCAAATCTGGAGCCCGTATGAAAAAGCGATGGTCAATGAACAGCTGAGCTCCACGATTGTCGGCGGTCCGGAAGAAGTGAAGGCGAAGCTAGAAGACTTTGTCAAAACGACACAGGCTGATGAAATTATGGTCAACTCAGAAACCTATGAACACGCAGACAGAATGCGTTCGTTTGAAATCATCGCTGACGTGTGGAAAAACAGATAACAGCTATAAAAAAAGCAATGTAGCGGGGAGACCCATACATTGCTTTTTTTATTCATTCAGTTTTCTGGCGGATTGGCGAATGATCAGCTCAGGCTCAAATATGACATCCTCTTGCTTCGGCTTTTTATGCTCTAAGCAGTCAATAACATATTTGGCAGCTGCTTTTCCAAGCACGGATTTTGGGTGCTTGACAGAGGTTAATTTCACCTCGGAGATTTGGGCGAAATGCGAATCGTCATACCCGACGATAGACATATCCTCCGGCACTTTGATATCCATCTCCCGCAGCATATCAATCACCTTCAGCGCAATTTCATCGTTATAACAAAGTATGGCTGTCGGCATATGCTTGCTGTTTTTCTCCAATGTGGCTTTCACTTTCTCCAGCAGTCTTGATTCTTTTTCTTCTGTCGTAAACGTCACAATCATATCCGGAGAAGGGAATAACTCACGCTCACGGTGTGCCTGTATGAACCCGTTCATCCGCTTCACACCTTGTGTGTCATCAGCTTTAAAAATACCCATCATGTGCGTGTGGCCGATAGAAAGCAAGTACTCCGCTGCCATCATGCCGCCTTTCACATCATCCAAGGTAAAACTCGGTGCGGCAAGCTCGGCGTATGACGCGTTAATCATCGCAAAAGGAATGCCGTTTTTCTCTAAATTAAGATAGTAGCCAATATTCGGCGTTTGCAGAGCGCTTTTTGTCGGTTCTACAATCAATCCGTCAATATGCTGTGACAGCAGGTTTTCTAATCCTCTGCGTTCATTGTCCGGATTGTTGTTTGTGCTGGTCAGCAGCATGGAATATCCCTGCTCGCTTAAATAGGATTCGATTCCTCTAATGATGCTCGGAAAAATATAGTCTGATATGTAGGTCGTCAGAACGCCGATCGTTTTATTGGAATGCAGCGCTGACTTAGCAGAGCGTGAAGCGACAAAGGTGCCCCCGCCTTGCACGCTGTACAGCAGACCTTGTGATACGAGGTCTCCGATCGCTTTGCGAATGGTATGCCGGCTGACGCCGAATTGCTGCATTAATTCGTTTTCGGTAGGGATCTTTTGATCGGGCAGTATTTTGCCCTGATTAATCCATGAACTGATTTCTTCTTTTACTTGAGCGTATTTTGGTAACATATCCATTCCTCCAAAATGTATACGGACAAATTTCAGTATATCACAGCGTCCTTTGTAAGAAAACATTGACAGAAAATGCAAACAGGATTATTCTATATTTGTACGTACTAATTAAATGAAATTTTCGTTAAATTTTAATATAAGTACGTACAATTACAGAAGTAAATGTAAACGCTTTACTCAACATTCGGGAGGGCAGGGAAATGAAGAATACTCCAACTCAATTAGAACCAAATGCTCCTGTAACACGAAGCCATTCAATGGGATTTGTCATTTTGATCTCATGCGCGGCGGGACTTGGCGGCTTATTGTACGGCTATGACACGGCAGTGATTTCAGGCGCCATCGGTTTTCTGAAAGATTTATACAGTCTGAGTCCGTTTATGGAAGGGCTTGTGATTTCCAGCATTATGATCGGAGGAGTAGTGGGCGTCGGAATTTCTGGATTTTTAAGCGACAGGTTCGGACGGAGAAAAATTTTAATGACAGCTGCTTTGTTATTTGCGATATCAGCCATCGTTTCAGCGCTTTCTCAAGACGTGTCTACCTTAATTATTGCAAGGATTATCGGAGGCCTCGGGATTGGGATGGGCTCATCACTCTCTGTTACGTATATTACGGAAGCTGCGCCGCCTGCCATACGCGGAAGCCTTTCTTCCTTATATCAGCTCTTTACGATATTGGGTATTTCCGCGACGTACTTTATTAATCTCGCTGTGCAGCGGTCTGGAACATACGAATGGGGTGTGCACACCGGCTGGAGATGGATGCTCGCTTATGGAATGGTGCCGTCTGTGATCTTTTTCCTCGTATTGCTCGTCGTGCCGGAAAGTCCGAGATGGCTGGCGAAAGCGGGCAAAACAAAAGAAGCACTAAAGATACTGACACGTATTAATGGAGAAACTGTTGCAAAAGAAGAATTAAAGAACATTGAGAACTCTTTAAAAATAGAACAAATGGGATCGCTCTCCCAGCTTTTCAAGCCGGGTCTCAGAAAGGCGCTTGTCATTGGAATCCTGCTGGCGCTGTTTAACCAAGTCATTGGCATGAACGCGATTACTTACTACGGGCCGGAAATCTTCAAAATGATGGGATTCGGACAAAATGCCGGATTTGTGACAACCTGTATCGTAGGGGTTGTAGAAGTCATTTTTACCATTATTGCGGTGCTGTTGATTGATAAAGTTGGACGAAAAAAACTGATGTCCATCGGATCTGCTTTTATGGCTATTTTTATGATCTTAATCGGAACGTCGTTCTACTTTCAGTTAACAGACGGACTTATGCTGGTCTTCTTTATTTTAGGTTTTGTGGCGGCATTTTGTGTATCTGTAGGGCCGATCACATGGATTATGATTTCTGAAATCTTCCCGAACCATCTGCGTGCGCGGGCCGCGGGTATTGCGACCATCTTTTTATGGGGAGCAAACTGGGCGATCGGACAGTTTGTGCCAATGATGATCGATTCATTCGGGCTCGCCTATACATTCTGGATTTTTGCGGTGATTAACATCCTTTGCTTCCTGTTTGTTGTTACGATCTGTCCGGAAACGAAGAACAAATCGCTTGAAGAGATTGAAAAGCTCTGGATAAAATGAAAACGCTTTAAAAAAACAGGCCCTTTCTTTTGGAAGGGCTGTTTATGTTGGGATGCACCTTTTGGCGTTTACTGTATAAGATATAGATATATAGGAAAAAATAATGCTGGATAAAACGCTGCGGCATGAAAACTCTGCGAATATTGTCGATGAATTGACTCTTAACAGTTGAATAAACAATTGCACCCTGTTAAAATAATTAAAGAAAGCAGAAATAATTTTTTTTGGCTATGATGGGACGTTTTTTGTCATAGCGGGACGTATAATGTCCAGCAAAAAAAGGAAGGAACGTTTGAGTCATGAACCAGTTAATACAAGCTCAAAAAAAATTATTGCCTGATCTTCTGCTCGTTATGCAAAAGAGGTTTGAAATCTTGCAGTATATCAGGCTGACAGAACCCATCGGGCGAAGAAGCCTGTCTGCCAGTCTCGGAATCAGCGAGCGTGTGCTGAGGGGCGAGGTTCAGTTTTTAAAGGAACAGAACCTGGTCGATATTAAAACAAACGGCATGACATTGACAGAAGAGGGTTATGAACTGCTTTCCGTTCTGGAAGATACGATGAAAGATGTTTTAGGTTTGACGCTTTTGGAAAAGACATTAAAAGAACGTTTAAATCTAAAGGATGCTATTATCGTGTCCGGAGATAGCGATCAATCCCCATGGGTCAAAAAAGAAATGGGAAGAGCAGCTGTCGCATGTATGAAAAAAAGATTTTCAGGCAAAAATATCGTCGCTGTAACTGGCGGTACGACAATTGAAGCTGTCGCCGAAATGATGACGCCGGATTCTAAAAACCGTGAGCTTTTGTTTGTGCCTGCAAGAGGCGGTTTAGGCGAAGACGTGAAAAACCAGGCGAACACCATATGCGCGCATATGGCGGAAAAGGCTTCAGGCACTTACCGGCTTTTGTTTGTTCCGGGACAGCTGTCACAAGGCGCCTATTCATCTATTATTGAAGAACCTTCTGTCAAAGAGGTGCTGAACACGATTAAATCAGCGAGTATGCTGGTTCACGGAATCGGTGAAGCTAAAACTATGGCTCAGCGGAGAAACACACCTTTAGAAGACTTAAAGAAAATAGATGATCACGACGCAGTGACAGAAGCGTTTGGCTACTATTTTAACGCGGACGGCGAAGTGGTCCACAAAGTGCATTCTGTCGGAATGCAGCTGGATGACATAGACGCCATCCCCGATATTATTGCGGTAGCGGGCGGATCATCAAAAGCCGAGGCGATCGAGGCTTACTTTAAAAAGCCCCGAAACACGGTTCTCGTCACAGACGAAGGAGCCGCAAAGAAGTTATTAAGGGATGAATAATCCCTCAATATAAATATCTCTCACTTATTTAAAGGAGGAAACAATCATGGCAGTAAAAGTCGGTATTAACGGTTTTGGTCGTATTGGACGTAACGTATTCCGCGCAGCATTAAACAATCCTGAAGTTGAGGTAGTAGCGGTTAACGATTTAACAGATGCTAACATGCTGGCTCACCTTTTACAATATGATTCTGTACACGGAAAATTAGACGCTGAAGTTTCAGTTGACGGTAACAACCTTGTTGTTAACGGCAAAACAATTGAAGTTTCTGCAGAACGCGATCCTGCTAAACTTAGCTGGGGTAAACAAGGCGTTGAAATCGTAGTTGAATCTACTGGTTTCTTCACAAAACGCGCAGACGCTGCGAAACACTTAGAAGCTGGCGCGAAAAAAGTAATCATCTCTGCTCCTGCTAACGAAGAAGATATCACAATCGTTATGGGTGTTAACGAAGATAAATACGATGCGGCTAACCACGATGTTATCTCTAACGCATCTTGCACAACAAACTGCCTTGCGCCGTTTGCAAAAGTACTTAACGACAAATTCGGCATCAAACGCGGTATGATGACAACTGTTCACTCTTACACGAACGATCAGCAAATCCTTGATCTTCCGCACAAAGACTACCGTCGTGCGCGTGCAGCAGCTGAAAACATCATCCCAACATCAACTGGTGCTGCTAAAGCAGTTTCTCTAGTTCTTCCTGAACTAAAAGGCAAACTGAACGGTGGAGCAATGCGTGTTCCAACTCCAAACGTTTCTCTAGTTGACTTGGTTGCTGAACTGAACCAAGAAGTAACAGCTGAAGAAGTAAACGCAGCTCTTAAAGAAGCAGCTGAAGGCGATCTTAAAGGAATCCTTGGCTACAGCGAAGAGCCATTAGTTTCTGGCGACTACAACGGAAACAAAAACTCTTCTACAATCGATGCTCTTTCTACAATGGTTATGGAAGGCAGCATGGTAAAAGTAATCTCTTGGTATGATAACGAAAGCGGCTACTCTAACCGCGTTGTTGACCTTGCAGCTTACATCGCAAAAAAAGGTCTTTAATTTATAGCTGAAAAAAGGACCTGACTTGGTTCTTTTGAATAGAAGCGCTATAATGAAAGCGGACAAGGGAAGGGGACGGACTCCCTTTCCCTTTTTCCATGAAGACCGGCTTTCAGAAAACGTTCTGTGATAGAGAAACGACCGCGTTTTTAGCAGCTTTGCCGGCGCTTTCGCCTAAGGCCGCTGCCCTGGCTTCAGACGAACTGCCCTGTGCCGAAAAAGACTGCGATCTGCCCTAGCGGAGTTATCGCTTGACCAGACGGTTTCACGTTTTTCGTGCTGTATGCAAACCATTTTGAAGGAGGATCTCCTAGGCATGAATAAGAAAACTCTCAAAGACATCGACGTAAAAGGCAAAGTTGTATTCTGCCGCGTTGACTTTAACGTTCCAATGAAAGACGGGGAAGTAACAGACGATACACGTATCCGTGCTGCGCTTCCAACAATCAAACACCTTGCAGAACAAGGCGCAAAAGTCCTTCTTGCGAGCCACTTAGGCCGCCCGAAAGGCGAAGTGGTTGAGGAGCTTCGTTTAACTCCTGTCGCTGCACGTCTCGGCGAACTGCTTGGCAAAGAAGTGAAAAAAGCGGATGAAGCTTACGGTGATGCTGTAAAAGCACAAATTTCTGACATGAAGGACGGAGACGTTCTTGTATTGGAAAACGTACGTTTCTACCCTGGTGAAGAGAAAAATGATCCTGAGCTTGCAAAAGCATTTGCTGAGCTTGCAGATGTATATGTAAATGACGCATTCGGTGCTGCCCACCGTGCTCACGCATCTACAGCTGGAATTGCCGAGCATCTGCCAGCAGTTGCAGGTTTCTTAATGGAAAAAGAGCTTGACGTACTCGGAAAAGCGGTTTCTAACCCTGACCGCCCGTTCACAGCGATCATCGGCGGAGCGAAAGTAAAAGACAAAATCGGTGTGATCGAAAGTCTTCTTGATAAAGTAGACAACCTGATCATCGGCGGAGGTCTTGCTTATACATTCGTTAAAGCGCTTGGCCATGAAGTCGGTAAATCTCTTCTTGAAGAGGATAAAATCGAGCTTGCGAAATCATTTATGGACCGCGCGAAAGAAAAAGGCGTTAACTTCTACATGCCTGAAGATGTACTCGTTGCAGATGATTTCTCTAACGATGCAAACGTGAAAATTGTGCCGATCTCTGAAATCCCTAGTGATTTAGAAGCAATCGACATTGGTACGAAAACACGCGAAACGTATGCTGACGTAATCAAAAACAGCAAACTTGTCGTGTGGAACGGACCGATGGGCGTATTCGAAATCGACTTGTTCGCTCAAGGAACAAAAGCGGTTGCGGAAGCATTGGCAGAGGCGAAAGATACATACTCTGTCATCGGCGGAGGAGACTCTGCGGCAGCGGTTGAAAAATTCGGCCTTGCTGACAAAATGAGCCACATCTCAACAGGCGGCGGCGCATCCCTTGAGTTTATGGAAGGCAAAGAGCTTCCAGGGGTAGCTGCACTTAACGATAAATAATCTCAAAACTGCTATAAGGAAGTGGAACAGATGAGAAAACCAATTATCGCCGGTAACTGGAAAATGAACAAAACACTCAACGAAGCTGTCAGCTTCGTTGAAGAAGTGAAATCTTCCATTCCAGCAGCAGACAAAGCGGAAGCTGTTGTTTGCGCGCCAGCACTTTTCTTAGAAAAGCTTACTTCTGCTGTTAAAGGCACTGACCTAAAAGTCGGCGCACAAAACATGCACTTCGAAGAAAGCGGAGCGTTCACAGGCGAAATCAGCCCGGTTGCTCTTAACGACCTTGGCGTTGACTACTGCGTCATCGGCCACTCTGAGCGCCGTGAAATGTTCGCTGAAACTGATGAAACAGTTAACAAAAAAGCACACGCTGCTTTCAAACACGGCATTGTGCCGATCATCTGTGTAGGTGAAACGCTTGAAGAGCGCGAAGCCGGCAAAACAAATGATCTTGTAGCTGACCAAGTGAAAAAAGGCCTTGCTGGTCTTTCTGAAGAACAAGTTGCTGCTTCTGTTATTGCGTATGAGCCAATCTGGGCAATCGGAACAGGCAAATCTTCTACAGCAAAAGATGCGAACGACGTGTGTGCGCATATCCGTAAAACCGTCGCTGAAAGCTTCAGCCAAGAAGCTGCAGACAAGCTTCGCATCCAATATGGCGGAAGCGTAAAGCCTGCAAACATTAAAGAATATATGGCAGAATCCGATATTGACGGTGCTTTGGTCGGCGGCGCGAGCCTTGAGCCACAGTCATTCGTTCAATTATTGGAGGAAGGTCAATATGAGTAAAAAACCAGCTGCACTCATCATTCTTGATGGGTTCGGATTACGTAACGAAACAGTAGGAAACGCAGTCGCTTTAGCGAAAAAACCGAATTTTGACCGCTACTGGAACCAGTATCCTCATCAAACATTGACTGCTTCAGGCGAGGCTGTAGGTCTTCCTGAAGGGCAAATGGGGAACTCCGAAGTAGGTCACTTAAATATCGGTGCGGGACGTATTGTGTACCAAAGCTTAACACGCGTAAATGTTGCCATTCGTGAAGGAGAGTTCGAACGCAATCAAACATTCCTTGACGCGATTAACAACGCGAAAGAAAACGACAAAGCCCTGCACCTGTTCGGCCTTTTATCAGACGGCGGCGTGCACAGCCACATCAATCATTTGTTCGCATTGTTAAAGCTTGCGAAAAATGAAGGGCTGACAAAGGTTTACATTCATGGTTTCCTTGACGGCCGTGATGTAGGTCCGCAAACAGCGAAAACATACATCAACCAGCTGAACGAACAAATTGAGGAAATCGGTGTTGGAGAAATCGCCAGCGTTTCCGGACGCTACTACTCAATGGACCGCGACAAACGCTGGGACCGCGTAGAAAAAGCGTACCGCGCAATGGCATACGGCGAAGGCCCGACATACCGCAGCGCACTGGATGTTGTGGATGATTCATATGCGAACGGAATTTATGATGAATTCGTGATTCCATCTGTCATCACAAAAGAAAACGGTGAGCCTGTTGCGAAAATCCAAGACGGCGATTCTGTGATTTTCTATAATTTCAGACCGGACCGCGCCATCCAGATTTCTAACACGTTCACAAACAAAGACTTCCGCGATTTCGACCGCGGCGAGAATTATCCGAAGAACCTGCATTTCGTCTGCCTGACTCACTTCAGTGAATCAGTTGACGGCTATGTGGCGTTTAAACCGATAAATCTTGATAACACAGTCGGAGAAGTATTATCTCAGCATGGATTAAAACAGCTTCGAATTGCAGAAACTGAAAAGTATCCGCACGTCACGTTCTTTATGAGCGGCGGCCGTGAAGCTGAATTCCCAGGTGAAGAGCGTATTCTAATCAACTCGCCGAAAGTTGCAACATATGACTTGAAGCCTGAAATGAGTGCGTATGAAGTGAAGGACGCGCTTGTCAAAGAAATTGAAGCTGACAAGCATGACGCGATCATTCTTAACTTCGCAAACCCTGATATGGTCGGCCACTCCGGAATGGTTGAACCAACAATTAAAGCAATTGAAGCAGTGGACGAATGCTTAGGCGAAGTCGTTGACGCGATTCTCGCTAAAGGCGGACATGCTATCATTACCGCTGATCACGGTAATGCTGATATTCTGATTACAGAATCAGGCGAACCGCACACTGCACATACGACAAATCCAGTCCCTGTGATTGTTACGAAGGAAGGCATCACGCTGCGTGAAGGCGGAATCCTAGGCGACCTTGCACCAACGTTATTAGACCTTCTCGGTGTTGAAAAACCGAAAGAAATGACAGGAACATCGTTAATTCAAAAATAATTTGAAATCAAAAGGAGAGACAAAACTCATGCCATACATTGTTGATGTTTATGCACGCGAAGTATTAGACTCCCGCGGCAACCCAACAGTTGAAGTTGAAGTATATACAGAAACAGGAGCTTTCGGCCGCGCACTAGTGCCAAGCGGAGCTTCTACAGGTGAATACGAAGCAGTTGAGCTTCGTGACGGCGACAAAGACCGTTACCTTGGAAAAGGCGTGTTAACAGCTGTTAACAACGTAAACGAAATCATTTCTCCAGAGCTTCTTGGCTTTGATGTAACTGAACAAAACGCTATCGACCAGCTTTTAATCGAACTTGACGGTACTGAAAACAAAGGCAAACTTGGTGCGAACGCAATCCTTGGCGTATCTATGGCTTGTGCGCGCGCTGCTGCTGATTTCTTACAGATTCCTCTTTACCAATACCTTGGAGGATTCAACTCAAAAACGCTTCCTGTACCGATGATGAACATCGTAAACGGCGGAGAGCATGCTGATAACAACGTGGATATTCAAGAATTCATGATCATGCCTGTAGGTGCCCCTAACTTCCGTGAAGCACTTCGCATGGGCGCTCAAATCTTCCACAGCCTGAAATCAGTTCTTTCTGCTAAAGGAATGAACACAGCTGTAGGTGATGAAGGCGGATTCGCTCCAAACCTTGGTTCTAACGAAGAAGCGCTTCAAACAATCGTTGAAGCAATCGAAAAAGCCGGCTTCAAACCTGGCGAAGAAGTGAAACTTGCTATGGATGCTGCATCTTCTGAGTTCTACAACAAAGAAGACGGCAAATACCATCTGTCTGGCGAAGGCGTTGTGAAAACATCTGCTGAAATGGTTGATTGGTACGAAGAAATGGTTTCTAAATACCCAATCATCTCTATCGAAGACGGACTTGACGAAAACGACTGGGAAGGCCACAAGCTTCTTACTGAGCGTCTTGGCAAAAAAGTTCAGCTTGTTGGTGATGACCTCTTCGTTACAAACACGAAAAAACTTGCTGAAGGTATCAAAAACGGCGTAGGCAACTCTATCCTGATCAAAGTAAACCAAATCGGTACATTGACTGAAACATTCGATGCGATCGAAATGGCGAAACGCGCAGGCTACACTGCTGTTATCTCTCACCGTTCTGGTGAAACTGAAGACAGCACAATCGCTGACATCGCTGTAGCAACAAACGCAGGACAAATCAAAACAGGTGCTCCGTCTCGTACGGACCGTGTTGCGAAATACAACCAGCTTCTTCGCATCGAAGATCAGTTGGCTGAAACTGCTCAATACCACGGTATTAACTCTTTCTACAACTTAAACAAGTAATAAAATGACCGCCGGGAGAATTCTCGGCGGTTTTTTTATGTTTTAGAGATCCAAATAAAGCCTCACCATATCACGGCATTGAATGCCGTTTTCAAAGATCTCCTCATCATAGTGTCTAATAAAAAAATCATGATCGATCGCCTGAAGGCGGAATCCGCATTTTTGATAAAGAGACAGCTGATGGATGCTGGAATTTCCAGTGCCAATCTCAATTACCTTTGCTCCCATTTGTTTCGCTATTTCAATGGCATCGCGGATAAGAAGCTTGCCAATGCCCTGTTTTTGCATTGTTGGTTTTACTGCGATGTTAATGATTTCTACGGTTTGCGGTCTGGTTGTGATCATCACGTATACACCAGCCAGTTCGCCCGATATATAGGCAGTGTAGCATTCTCCTCTGGTTATGTATTCATCAACAATCTCTTTCGACGGATCGGCGAGCAGCAGAAGCTCATACAGCGCTTGGTTATAGTTTGTAGCTTTTTGAATGGTGAGCTGTTGCATCATTATTCCACCTTTTCACATGTTTATAGAGATATTTTTGTGATTTCCTCCAATTTCATACCATTCTATTATAAAATATGTAACATAGGAAATCTGTACAAATTAGTGGATAGAAAATAGGAGGAAAGTCACATGTTTTGTAAGGAATGCGGTCAAAAAAATAAAGAAGGAGCCAAGTTTTGTAAAGAATGCGGCACCCCGATCGGAGAGAGCAGCAGACAGGCACATAAAGAAACAGCAAGTAATGCTGAAACGAGGCAGGCTCCTCGAAAACCAATCCCTAAGAAGACCATCGTTTTATGGGGCAGCATTGCCGCAGCGTGCATCATATTATTCGCCGCATATAAAACCGGAGCGTACTTTACTTCAAAGGATAGGTTAGTCGACAAATTTGAACAGGCTGTAAATAATGAGGATAAAGAGCAAATCGCGTCTCTCCTTACGCCGGTAAATGACAAGCTCAAGCTGACTAAAAATAATGTAAAACCGTTTCTTACCTATTTAAAGGACCATCCTGACAAAAAAGATGAGCTTTTTGCATCGCTGCGTGCTGAAACAGCCCAAAAGGATATCGTATATGCGGAGAAAGACGGGAAAAGCGTGCTAGTATTTGACCATTATGACTTAAAGATAGCACCTGTTTATTTTGAAGTGACCAGCAATTATAAAAATACCGATTTATATGTCAACAAAGAGGAAGCCGGATCTGTAAAGAAGGCGGATCAAGCACAAACCCTCGGTCCGTACATTCCCGGTGACTATACAGTCTCAGCCAAACTGAAAAACGATGTAGTCGATCTTGTGAAAAAGGAAGACATTCAGGCGGTTGGCGATAACAGCTTTCGTGTGGATCTCTCATTGGAAGCTGACGATGTGACATTCAGCTTAGCGGATGACATTAAAAGCGGGAAGGGAGATTTGCTGATTAACGGCAAGTCGATTCATAAAGACCCGTTCAAATCCGTAACATACGGCCCGCTTCTGACAGACGGATCCATGACGGCTTCGGTCGAAGCAGAGTTTCCATGGGGAAAAACAAAAACAGCGGGCGTTCCGATTGATCATAAAGAAATGGAATTAACGTTAATTCCTGATCAAGATACTCAGGAAACGATGATGAACACGATTGTCAAAACAACAAAACAGTACTCTAAAGCGCTATCAGATGGGAATACAGCCCAGATGACAGAGGCTAGTGCCAAATGGAAAGCAGAGACGAAGGATACCGTCGATTCTATGAAAAACACGGATTCATACTTAAAAGATAAATACTTAGAAACAGATTTTGACCTAGATACATTCGCGCTCTCTCAGAAAAACGACGGGACATGGCAGGTATCGGTAACAGGGAAAGAACTTCACCAGTCTTCTTCGTATAACGACTATTCAAATCCTGAAATGACTGATGACAGCCCGAGTTACGAATATCTCCTTTCATATGATAAAAAACAGAAAAAATGGATTTTCGAAAATGCAGAATCAACATTTGAATCTGCCGGAACAAATGTAAAGAAAATCAAAAATGATAAACCGGAGACGTACACATCCGCCTGGGAAGGCTCAAAAAATAAAGACAGTAAAAGGTCAACAAGCGGTGATGTTACAGATGAACAAGTGACATTATTTATGGGCAGTTATCTGCAAGGTCAGGCAGATGCCGTGAATCAAAATAATTTCTCGCTGATGGAAGACAGCCTTGAAAAAGGCAGTTCCCTTTATTCCGACCAGCAGCACCTCGTGGCGAAATTAAATAAAGAGGGGACAACAGAAGACTTTAATAACTATGAAGTGAAAAGCTGGAGCCAAAATGGATCAGCGATTACGATTAAAACGTATGAAGAATTCTACATCACAAAATCAGGCGGCAGTCCAAAGCTCAGAACATATAACTGGACCTATATCGGCGTAGTGAAGAACGGAAGAATTTACTTAACGTCTATTCAATAAAATAACCCCATCACCAGCAGGTGATGGGGTTGTTTTTAAAAGAGCATATAACGGAAAATCTCTTTCATATAGTGTTCGATAATAAGCTGAAATGTAACGCATGTGATCAGATAAATCACAATCGTTGAGTAAATGATATCAACCTTTCCTTTATATGAATGCTGGTAACTGCTCAGCATCGCAGGAGGAATGGCAAAGAATGCACCGATTAAACCAACAGCTAACACGGTGAAGCATATGTCTGTATGTAATAAAAAGAATAAAAGGGCAATAATCAAAATAGCCGTAAATGGAATGAGAAACGCACCAAATCTGGAAAATGAATCTTTGAAAGATACTGGGTTTCCCGCGATTTTTAAGGCGAAAAAGATCAATGCATGCAAACCGAAAATAAACAGGGCAAAGTAAATGGTTGGCTCTAAAAAGACTGCTGTAAAGCTTACACTGCCGGGACCGTCTGAAAAAAGAATATAAAACATCAAAGGGGTCAGCAAACTGAAAAGAACCAACGTAATTATCGCGCTGATCAGCTCCTCTCCGCCTGTTGTTTTACATTCCTGATAAGGGCGTTTCAGGACGGCCAGGACAAAAGATCCGAACTGCTTTGCTGCTTGTTTTGCAGCGGCTCCGGTTTGCGCTGCCTGCTGTTGGCCTGATTGACCAGGGAGCGGTGATCCGCATTTCTCACAAAACTTTCCGCCATCTGTTTGATGGCCGCATTGAGGACAATACATAAAATAACTCCTTTAGCTGTAATATAGGGAAAATAGACTACTAGTTTTATTATAAAAGAAAAAAGTTGTAAAGTAACCAATATTCATACAAAAATACCACACAAAAAAGACACGAGCCCAATACCAGCTGTGTCTTTTTTTATGCTAGTTATTAAATATTTTTCAAATACATCTCCAAAATCCTTAAGATGATACTGCGAGTGAACGGATGTCAGCCAAGTGAATCTGATTTCGGCCAGTTCTTTATATTGAGAAACAATGTTGACGTGTTCAGGACGGGTGTGATGAAGAATAGTCACGGCTTTATCTAAGCTTTGTTCCGCTTGATTGATTAAAATATCATTTTCATAGATTGTTTTGGCGATGCGAAGCAGTGCTTTATATAGGTCTTTTAACTTTAAAACCGAGATGAACGTCATTACCAGACTGATGGGATTAATCTTGGCGGTCGTTGCGGTCGGAATGATTGGTGCCGGGCTGAGAGGCATGTTTCCGATCTTAACGTCATAATGCAAAAAGCAGTTCCCTTACTTCAGGGAGCTGCTTTCTTTTGTTTTCGGCACGTATTGAAAGACTTCCTCACTCTCGAAAAATTCAATCAATCTGCTCAGCCAGTCATAGTAATGAAGCCATTCTCTTAGTTCATTCAGCAGCTGATTGACTTTCTCTTCCGCTTCGGGGGTAAGCCCGTCCCTTTGTAAAAGATCAGTCAGCTCCCGGTTTAATTTTTTATACAGCACTTTGTTTTTGCTCACGACCTTTGTCCAATTCGCCGCAAATAAAGAAATGAAGGTTTGATAATAATCCTGCTCGACGTCATAAAGGTCTTTTCGTACGCCTTTTTCAAACACCTTTTCGGCAATATTGGCATCGATCATTTCACGGACAACCTGGCTCATCCGTGTTTTGCTCATGCCCGTTGCCTCAGAGAGCTCGCTTAATGTCATCGGTTTTCGATTCATATAAATAATTCCAAGCACACGCCCGACAGTTGAAGGCATTCCAAACGTATGCATATTATCGGCAATCTTCTCAATGAGATGCTCTTCAGCATGTTCAATGATGTCGAGAGCAGTTTTTTCCACAGCTGATCATCCCTTCAAATGGCAATTGATGGTGTCAATATATCATATTTCTGCCAGTTGTTGAAAATAGCTGAATGCAGAGGAAGAGGGAGGTATCCGGCGTAATTGTAAGAACACCCTTTCCGTTTTGATCATAACAATAAATAATCTGTAAATAACATATAATTTCAACACATTGTAAACTTTTTATTTTATAAAGTTCAAACTATAATAAAGATTATACTTTTCAGAAAAATCAAAGGAAACCTGCGGAGGTGCACGGATTGCTGAAATTGGAACAAGTGTCAAAAGTATATAAGGGCGGAAAAAAAGCTGTGAACAGCATTGATTTAGATATTGCCAAGGGTGAGTTTATCTGTTTTATCGGCCCGAGCGGCTGCGGAAAAACGACGACGATGAAGATGATTAACAGACTGATAGAACCATCGTCGGGAAGGATCCTTATCGACGGAGAAAATATTATGGAACAGGACCCGGTTGAGCTGAGGAGAAAAATCGGCTATGTGATTCAGCAGATTGGTTTGTTCCCTCACATGACCATTCAGCAGAATATCTCACTCGTACCAAAACTGCTGAAATGGCCTGAAGAAAAACGGAAAGAACGGGCGAGAGAGCTGTTAAAGCTCGTGGATATGGGCCCGGAATATTTAGACCGTTATCCCCATGAGCTCAGTGGCGGACAGCAGCAAAGAATCGGCGTGCTGCGTGCACTGGCTGCGGAACCCCCTCTCATTTTAATGGATGAACCGTTCGGAGCGCTTGATCCGATTACGCGTGATTCCCTTCAGGAAGAATTTAAAAAACTGCAAAGAACACTAAACAAAACCATTGTGTTTGTAACCCACGATATGGATGAAGCCATTAAGCTTGCTGACCGGATTGTGATTTTAAAAGCGGGAGAAATCGTTCAAGTCGGTACACCTGATGAGATTCTCCGGAATCCGGCGAATGAATTTGTGGAAGAATTTATCGGGAAAGAGCGCCTGATCCAGACAAGGCCTGAAATTGAGCGGGTTGAGCAGATGATGAACAGAACGCCTGTCACGGTCACAGCGGACAAAACGCTTTCTCAGGCGATTCAGCTGATGAGAGAAAAACGTGTCGATTCGCTGCTCGTTGTAGACCGGCAAAATGTGCTGAAGGGCTATGTTGATGTGGAAATGATTGATCAAAACCGCAAAAAAGCGAGCGTCGTTGGTGATGTATACCGCTCTGATATATATACCGTACAAAAAGGGGCGCTTCTTCGCGATACGGTCCGAAAAATCTTGAAGCAGGGAATCAAGTATGTTCCTGTGGTGGATGAACAGAACCATTTAGCAGGAATTGTGACGAGAGCGAGCCTTGTTGATATCGTATACGACTCTATATGGGGTGAGGAAGACCAGCTTATGACGATCTGAACAGGGGAGGAGCTCTTTTAAGATGAATCAAATGATGACTTTTTTGCAAACGAACGGCGGAGAGCTGCTGTATAAAACAGGAGAGCATTTATATATTTCACTCATAGCCGTTGTATTGGGCATAATCGTAGCAGTGCCGCTCGGTGTCGCTCTCACTAGAATGAAAAAAGGTGCAGGTGCGATTATAGGTGTCGTCAACATTGTGCAAACCTTGCCGAGTCTGGCGATTTTAGCCTTTTTTATTCCGCTTCTCGGCGTAGGGAAAGTGCCTGCGATTGTCGCTTTATTTTTCTATTCGGTGCTGCCGATCCTGCGTAATACGTATACCGGCATCAAAGGTGTAAACAAAAATCTGCTGGAATCGGGAAAAGGGATTGGCATGACCGGATGGGAGCAGATTCGGCTCGTCGAAATCCCGCTGGCGATTCCGATCATCATGGCGGGAATCCGCACGTCAACGATTTATTTAATCGGCTGGGCGACACTTGCGTCGTTTATCGGCGGCGGCGGTCTCGGTGACTACATTTTTATCGGCCTGAACCTGTATCAGCCTGAATATATCATTGGCGGCGCCGTCCCGGTCACGATCCTGGCAATTATCATTGATTATGTGCTGGCTGTGACAGAACGAAAGGTGACGCCGAAAGGATTGCAAGGGATGAAGGAAGTTTCGTAAGGAGTTGGCTTTGTTGAAAACGAAAAAAATCAAATGGCTTGGCGCGCTCGCTCTCACCTTTGTCCTGCTGCTGAGCGGCTGTGCTTTGCCGGGACTCGGCGGCGCTTCAGATGAAACGATCAAAATCGGGGCGCAAAGCATGACAGAATCAGAAATTTTAGCGAATATGATCGCGCAGCTTATTGAACATGATACAGATTTGAATACCGCTTTAGTGAAAAACCTCGGATCAAACTATGTACAGCACCAAGCAATGCTGGGCGGTGACATTGATATTTCTGCCACGCGCTATTCCGGAACGGATTTAACAAGCACCCTCGGCAAGGAAGCGGAAAAGGATCCGAAAAAAGCACTTAACATTGTGCAGAACGAGTTTAAGAAGCGCTTTTCCTATAAATGGTTTGATTCCTACGGATTTGATAACACATATGCCTTCACTGTAACAAAAAAGTTTGCGGAAAAGGAGCATATTAACACCGTGTCTGACCTGAAGAAAAACGCTTCACAATATAAATTGGGCGTCGACAATGCTTGGCTGAAACGAAAAGGCGACGGATATAAAGGCTTTGTCAGCACATATGGCTTTGAGTTCGGCACAACTTATCCGATGCAGATCGGGCTTGTCTATGACGCAGTCAAAAATGGGAAAATGGACGCCGTTCTGGCTTATTCAACGGATGGACGGATTAAAGCCTATGATCTGAAAATCTTAAAAGACGATAAGCGTTTCTTCCCGCCGTATGACTGTTCACCGGTGATTCCGGAAAAAGTGCTTAAGGAACATCCGGAGCTTGAAGGTGTGATCAATAAGCTGATTGGGCAAATCGATACGGAAACGATGCAGGAGCTTAACTATGAGGTAGATGGCAAACTGAAGGAGCCTTCTGTCGTAGCAAAGGAATTTTTAGAGAAACATCATTATTTTGACTAAGAAAAGAGGCGGATCATATGGAAGTACTACAGCAGCTTGGCACTTACTATTCGCAAAACGGCGGTTACGTGCTGCAGGAGTTTTACCGCCATTTTCTGATGTCGGTGTACGGCGTTTTATTTGCCGCCATTGTTGGAATTCCGCTCGGCATTCTGATCGCCAGATACAGAACATTAAGCGGGTGGATTTTTGCGGTGACGAACGTCATTCAGACCATCCCGGCTCTCGCCATGCTCGCTGTGCTGATGCTTGTCATGGGGCTGGGCGCTAATACGGTGATATTGTCATTATTTCTGTATTCACTTCTGCCGATTATCAGAAACACGTATACAGGCATTATCAGCATTGAACACACTTATCTTGAATCCGGAAAAGCGATGGGAATGACAAAATTTCAAGTGCTGCGGATGGTCGAGCTTCCGCTTGCACTTTCTGTCATTATGGCGGGCCTTCGCACAGCGCTTGTCATTGCGATCGGCATTACGGCCATCGGAACATTTGTCGGTGCAGGCGGACTGGGGGATATCATCGTCAGGGGATCAAACGCAACAAACGGAACAGCGATAATATTAGCGGGCGCGATCCCCACAGCTCTGATGGCGGTGATTGCCGATTTGGTCATGGGCTGGCTTGAACGCGCGTTAAGCCCGATTAAAAAGAAGAAAAATCTGGCCAGCGCCGCATAAGAAAAAACGCCTTGTGAATGACAGGGCGTTTTTTTACGGCTTCGGCACATATTTAAAAATCTCTTCGCTTTCAAAAAACTCAATCAATCGCCCGAGCCAATTATAATAATCGAGCCATTCTTTTAATTCCTTCAGAAGCTCATTCACTTTTTCTTCCGCTTCAGGGGTAAGCTCTTCATCCAAGACGCTGAGCAGTTCCCGATTGAGTTTTTTATGCATCATTTTGTTTTTGCTGACGACTTTGCTCCAAGTGGCTGTAAACAGCGTGATAAACGTTTGGTAGTAGTCCTGCTCAACCTCATATAAATCTTTTCTCACGCCCTTTTCGAACACTTTTTCGGCAATGTTGGCATCTAGCATTTCCCGCACAACCTGGCTCATGCGTGTTTTGCTCATGCCGGTCGCTTCAGACAATTCGGTCAGCGTCATCGGTTTTCGATTCATATAAATAATGCCCAGCACACGTCCGACGGTAGAGGGCATTCCAAATGCATGCATGTTTTCTGCGATTCTTTCTATTAAATGGTCCTCAGCTTGTTCAATGATCGTTAACGGATCTTTCTCCAACGGTTTCAATCCTTTCAGCTAACAATTCCGATGTCAATATACCACATTTTTGATACGGCGGAAATGCTGCAACAAGAGAATTTGGCAGGAAATTGGAGCAATAAGGAGATCATCACAGGTCAATGCGGGTAAATCAGCGCTTACACATACTTTATAAACAATATGAACAAATTGTAAACTTTTTATTTTATAAACTTTATTCTATAATGGGAAGCATTCAATTGTCTGAAAAATTAAATATAAACTGAACGAATTGAATAAACTTAATTTTGGAGGTGCGATGTTTGCTGACATTAGAAAATGTCTCGAAAACATACAAGGGCGGCAAAAAAGCCGTGAACAACGTGAATCTTAAGATTGCAAAAGGGGAATTTATCTGTTTTATCGGTCCGAGCGGCTGCGGGAAAACGACAACAATGAAAATGATTAACCGATTAATTGAGCCTTCCGCCGGCAAGATTTTCATTGACGGCGAAAACATCATGGAACAGGACCCTGTAGAGCTTAGGCGTAAGATCGGCTATGTCATTCAGCAGATCGGCCTGTTTCCCCATATGACCATTCAGCAGAACATTTCTCTTGTCCCTAAACTGCTGAAATGGCCGGAGCAGCAGCGGAAAGAACGGGCGCGTGAGCTTCTGAAATTGGTCGATATGGGGCCAGAATATTTAGACCGTTACCCTCATGAATTAAGCGGGGGACAGCAGCAGCGAATTGGTGTATTACGGGCACTTGCCGCGGAGCCGCCGCTTATCTTAATGGATGAACCGTTTGGGGCACTCGACCCGATTACGAGGGATTCCCTTCAGGAAGAATTTAAAAAACTGCAAAAAACCTTACATAAAACCATCGTATTTGTTACCCACGATATGGATGAAGCGATTAAGCTGGCAGACCGGATTGTGATTTTAAAAGCGGGAGAAATCGTTCAAGTTGGAACGCCCGATGATATTTTGAGAAATCCGGCAGACGAATTTGTTGAGGAATTTATCGGCAAGGAGCGGCTGATTCAGTCATCCAGCCCGGATGTGGAACGGGTTGACCAGATTATGAACACGCAGCCTGTAACGATTACCGCGGATAAAACGCTTTCTGAAGCGATTCAGCTGATGAGGCAGGAGCGTGTCGATTCATTGCTTGTCGTTGATGACGAGCACGTTCTCCAAGGCTATGTGGATGTTGAAATCATTGATCAATGCAGGAAAAAAGCCAATCTCGTAGGAGAGGTTCTGCATGAAGATCTTTACACAGTATTGGGCGGCACATTGCTGCGCGACACGGTCCGTAAAATTTTAAAACGGGGTGTCAAATATGTCCCTGTTGTGGATGAAAATCGGCGCTTAATCGGAATTGTGACTAGAGCGAGTCTGGTCGACATTGTGTATGACTCCCTCTGGGGAGAAGAAAAGCAGCTCGCGGTATTGTCATAGGGAGGCGATAAGTCATGCATCAAATTATTCAATTTTTGCAAACCAACGGGGGCGAACTCCTTTATAAAACATTTGAGCATATCACGATATCGCTCATTGCTGTTATCTTAGGCGTGCTCGTTGCCGTTCCCCTCGGGGTTGTCCTTACTAGAATGAAAAAGGGAGCTGGCACCATTATCGGCATCGTCAATATCATTCAAACGCTGCCGAGTCTGGCGATTCTCGCCTTCTTTATTCCGCTACTGGGTGTCGGGAAGGTTCCAGCTATTGTGGCATTGTTTTTCTACTCCGTTCTGCCGATTCTGCGCAACACGTATACCGGCATTCGCGGTGTCAACAAAAATCTGCTCGAGTCTGGCAAAGGCATCGGAATGACGCCGGCTGAACAAGTCCGCCTGGTGGAGCTGCCGCTTGCCGCACCTGTCATTATGGCGGGAATCAGAACATCGACGATTTACTTAATCGGCTGGGCTACGCTTGCTTCCTTTATCGGAGGCGGCGGATTGGGTGATTATATTTTTATCGGACTGAATTTATATCAGCCGGAATATATCATCGGGGGCGCGGTGCCCGTTACAATATTGGCAATTGTGATTGATTATGTGCTGGCAGTGACTGAACGAAAACTGACACCTGCCGGCATGCAGAGATTAAAGGAAGTTTCATAAGGAGGCGGCTCATGAAAAGAAAATATCTCAAATGGATGATCGGGTTAACGCTCGCAGCAATGCTGACGTTGAGTGGCTGTTCGCTTCCGGGGCTCAGCGCCGCTTCAGACCAGACCATTAAAATCGGCGCGCAAAGCATGAGCGAATCAGAAATCATCGCCAGCATGCTTGGCCAGCTGATCGAACACCATACTGATCTTAAAACAACAACCATTAAAAATCTCGGCTCCAACGCGGTACAGCAGCAGGCCTTAATGAACGGGGAAATCGACATTGCGGCCACAAGATATACGGGAGACGCGCTGCCAGGAACGCTGCGAATGGAACCTGAGAAAGATCCGGAGAAAGCGCTGGCGCTAACACAGCGGGAGTTTAAAAAAAGATATGATTTAAAATGGTATGACTCCTACGGGTTTGATAATACGTATGCCTTTACGGTCAGCAAGGAGCTGGCGGATCAATATCATTTAGAAAACGTATCAGATGTGAAAAAATGGGCACCGCAATTAAAGCTGGGTGTCGATAACTATTGGATGAAGCTCAAGGGAAACGGCTATCAAGATTTTACGAAAACCTACGGCATGACATTCGGCGGCACGTATCCAATGCAGATCGGGCTTGTGTATGATGCGGTAAAAAGCGGAAAAATGGACATTGTCCTCGCGTATTCGACTGATGGAAGAATCAAGTCCTATGGTCTCAAAATGCTAAAGGATGATAAGCAATTTTTCCCGCCGTACGATTGCTCTCCGGTTGTTCCGGAACAAGTGCTCAAAGAACATCCTGAGCTTGAAGGCACCATCCAGAAAATGATCGGGAAAATCGACACAGCCACAATGCAGGAGCTTAACTATGAAGTCGACGGCAATCTAAAAGAACCGTCTGTCGTTGCCAAGGAATATTTAGAAAAACACCACTACTTCGAATCGTGAAAGGAGGACGAAGCCAATGAACGTGCTTGATCAGTTAATGACATATTACGCGCAAAACGGCAGCTACGTCATGGATGAATTCGGCCGCCACTTTCTCATGTCGGTTTACGGCGTATTGTTTGCTGCTGTCGTCGGGGTTCCGGTCGGAATCCTCATTGCGCATTATCGCCGCTTATCAGCCTGGGTGTTCGCTGTAACAAATGTCATCCAGACAATCCCTGCGCTCGCGATGCTGGCCGTTTTAATGCTTGTCATGGGGCTCGGCGCAAACACCGTGATTGTATCATTATTTCTGTATTCCCTCCTGCCGATTATCCGAAACACGTATACAGGCATTGTCAGCATTGAACACGCCTACTTAGAATCGGGAAACGCAATGGGCATGACGAAATTCCAGGTGCTCCGGATGGTTGAGCTTCCGCTCGCGCTTTCTGTCATTATGGCAGGCTTGCGCACGGCTCTCGTCATTGCCATCGGGATTACAGCAATCGGTACATTTGTCGGCGCCGGGGGGCTCGGGGATATGATCGTCCGCGGCTCAAATGCGACAAACGGAACTGCGATTATTCTCGCTGGCGCGATCCCGACTGCGGTGATGGCCATAGGAGCAGATCTGATAATGGCCTGGATTGAAAGGTTGTTGAATCCAGTGAAACAAAAAAATAGAAAAAAGTTAATAAGTGTATAGAGTTAAGCAAAATGGATTCTTTTCTGAGAGGGAAAAGAGTCCTTTTTTTATGAGGCTTAATAAATAATCTTGATGAAAAAATTGAGGGGATCTGCAAATGTATTTTAAATTGTCGAACTCTGGCATTAGTGCATTCCCTGCCCTTATTTATCTAAACAACGGTGATCAAAATATGAGATTGATTTTAATGTGTGGAAGTGTCACCAATTGCACTCTTTTTCTATCGCTTATTTATCTGCTAATGTATTTTGATTAAATTCTGATAAAAGTATTTTACAATGATCATCATTCAGATAGTGAAGTTCTGTCATGTAGATAAAAGAACTCTATTTTTATAGAAATGTAATAAGTGGAGGGGTGTATGTTGAAAAGATGTATATACATTTTAGGCTGTTTTATTGTTTTATTTATGTTATCTGCTTGTCAATCATTAATAAAGTTTAAAGATAAAGTTGTTGAAGAAACAAAAAAAACAATGCATTTTACTGATGATAATGAAAACGATACATCTGAAACAATGGAGAGCCTGATTGATAAGGGAAAACTCGATCAAGTGGTCTATGACGATAAACTTTATCAGCTGAAAGATAAAGTTGATGAAGACAAAAAAGGAAAAGTAATAGGGGCAATAGGCCAAACTTTCTTTGTAGATGGTGATGGAAAGAGATGGTCGGAAGAAGAACTGAAAGAACCGTATATCTCTAATGACCCGGATGAAATCAGAGAGAAAAAACCATTACGCTATGGGAAGGTTTACAGTACAAACGAGGATCCTGATGCCAAAAATGAAATCATTGTTGAGTTTAATCGTGAGTATTATCGAGCGGTTTTAATAAAGAATGAAAAGGAATAAGGGAGAGAGTGACATGAGTACAGTCCTATTAGAAACCAAAAGCCTTACAAAAAAGTTTGGCAAAGAAACAGCTGTTTCAGATGTTTCATTAACTGTTCAAAAAAACAGCATTTATGGTCTGCTGGGACCAAATGGAGCTGGAAAATCGACAACACTTAAAATTTTAACAGGAATTTTACGGAAGACTTCTGGTGAGGTTTTCTTCGACGGACATAAATGGAAACGATCTGATTTACAAAATATCGGATCGTTAATAGAAACTCCACCTCTTTACGATAATTTAACTGCATTTGAAAATGTGAAAGTCCATGCCACGCTGCTCGGTCTTTCTGAAGATCGCATTCACAGTGTGCTAAAGACTGTGGATATGGAGCATGCTGGAAAGAAAAGAGCAGGGCAGTTTTCGATGGGAATGAGGCAGCGGCTTGGAATTGCAATCGCCTTATTAAATCATCCTAAATTATTAATTCTTGATGAGCCTACAAACGGGCTAGATCCAATAGGTATACAGGAGCTTAGGGACCTAATTCGCTCATTTCCTCAGGAAGGAATAACGGTGATTTTATCTAGCCACATTCTTTCAGAAGTCGAACAAATAGCAGATCATATTGGGATTATCATCGGCGGTCACCTTGGGTATCAGGGTGAAATAAACAAGGCTGATGATTTGGAGCACTTGTTTATGGAAGTTGTAAAGTCAAGCCGTGAAAAAGAAGGTGTAGATAGATGATAAATTATATAAAAGCCGAAAACCTGAAGTTTAAGAGGACGTTTTCCAGAAAAATGATTATCTTTGTGCCTCTTCTTAATATAGGTTTTTCTTTTTTAATGAACATTCAATTTTTTGTATCCGGTACTTTTAACTGGTGGTCTATTATATTTATGCCGGTGATGATTGCTTTATTTTGTTCTTTATCTCATCAAAAAGAAAAAAAGGCTTCTAATTATAATGGTACGTATTCATTACCTATAGATTTAGGGAGATTATGGTATGCAAAGATTATAATTATCATGTTTTATTCGCTATTATCTCAGATTGTATTTTTAGTTTTTATGTTACTCATGGGATTCGTTATAGCTGATTTTGCCATTATTACGCTTTCTACAATTGCCGCGAGTTTGTTACTTTGGATGACAAGTCTTTGGCAAATTCCACTCTGTTTATTTGTGGCCAAAAAGTGGGGGCTTACAATAGCGGTAATGTTAAATCTTATAGGAACCTTCGTTCTGGGCATTATGCCGGCATCTCGTTCCTTTTGGTGGTTTATTCCTTGGAGCTGGCCAATTCGAATGATGAGTCCAACTATTGGTATTCATCCTAACGGTCTGTTGCTTGAAAAAAATGATCCTTTGTTGAGTTGGCTGGTCGTCCCTCCTGCTATATTGATTTCTATTCTATTATTTTTGATACTGTCATTTTTAACCAGTCGTTCATTTGCCCCTTCAATCGATTACAGAACAAAAAAGCAGGGGGCGATGTAAGGTGAGATTGCTTTTGAGGTGTTTACAAGCTGATTTCCAGAAAAGCAAGCACACCTCCTTTATGTGGCTGCATTTTATTATTCCTATAGTTTGTTCCTGTGTTTTGATCCTGTATTTTTATGGGAGAGATCAAAGCCAATTTCACTTGTATAAATCTTTTATGGAAGCTGTTGCAGTAGCATTGCCGCTGCTCATCGGGGTGCTATGCGGAATGACTGCATCCTTAGAAGAACAGGCAGGGAAATTTCAAGTGTTACTAGGGAGCACATCTCCGAAAGTCATTGCTTATGTGAGTAAAATGTTAATGCTGCTTTTCATGGGGTTGTGCTCTATTGGTTTAGCGCTATTCATCTATATAATAGGATTAAAGTTTATTTTAAAAGTGCCGGATTTGTCTTACGGTATTTTTATAATGGGTGGTGCTTGGCTAGTTGCGGGCAGTGTAGTCCTGTATTGTATTTACTTTTTTATCAGCTGTATGTTTGGAATGGGGGCTTCTGTCCTGATAGGAGGAGCCGGCCTGCTCATGACAGCTCTAATGAACACTGGATTAGGGGATATGATGTGGAAATTTAACCCGTGGGCTTGGGGGATTCGATTGTCAGGTTTAAATGGAGTACTTCACTTTAAAGAAGTAAATCAAGGTGATAATCCTTTGTTAATGCATGAAATGAATTCAGGGGAATTGATTATGGTTTTTGGTATAATATGTACAATCATTGCCAGTCTTATATGGTTTAGTAAATGGGAAGGCAGAAAAACGTTTGAATAGTATGAGGGGGCCGGGAAATGGCAAAAATCCTTGCTGTCGATGATGAAAAAGATATTCTTGTACTGATACAAAATATTTTGCGCCGTGATCAGCATCAAGTTGACACTTTAGATCGTGTTAAAGGCCAGCCGCCTGATTTATTTCAAGGGTATGATTTAATTTTGCTTGATGTTATGATGCCGGATATTGACGGTTTTGAGTTATGTAAACAGATACGGCCTTTGGTTGATTGTCCAATTTTATTCCTCACAGCTAAAACGGAAGAGGAAGCGATAGTAAAAGGCCTCATTACCGGCGGAGATGATTATATTACTAAGCCGTTCGGCGTTAGAGAGCTTAGTGCCAGAGTTAATGCTCACTTAAGAAGAGAACGGAGAGATAAACATCAATCGAAGAGAGTTATCTCCGGTTTTTTATTTCATTTTGATAGTAAAGAAGTATTTATTAATAACAACAAACTCAACCTAACAAAAAATGAATATAAAATCTGTGAATTTTTAGCTCAACATAAAGGGAGAACTTTTTCAAGAGAACAAATTTATGAGGAGATATATGGATTAGAGGGGAATGCCTTGTATTCAACAATTACTGAATTTATTCGAACGATTCGAAAAAAATGTAAAGAGCATAATGCAGACCCCATTAAAACGGTATGGGGCGTTGGATACAAATGGGAATAGGTTTTAAGGGGCAGAAAACACTTCTTAGAGAACTGATAAAGTATATGGTGACTCTATGTATTAGTTTGGTCATACTTGCTCTGCTATATTTATTTATGAATACGATCGCAATGAATACAGGTTTCTCACACCCAGCGAATTATAATGAACGAGAAGCAGAAAAACTGGCGGTGAAGCTGGAAAGCATCGACAAAGTAACTGCTGATATGATTCCTGATACAATGTCATATGCCATCCTTGATAAAGAAACAAAACAAAAAACAGCTGGAAATATTAAAGAAAAAGATTTGCAGCTTGTAAAAAAGAAGATTGAAAAAAAACCGTATGTCAATTATAAGCAAAAAGGATATTTGGTTATAGAAAGAAACGATGAATATTGTGTTTTGCAATATTCATTGCGTGCAGATTTCACTTCGCCTTTACTAAGAAAATACCTTCCTAATTATGAATTAACGAGTATTTGTATTTTGATTATCTTGCTCATTATAGTTATCTCTATTATAACAACTTACTTTGCGAATAGATTAAGAAAACATTTTGAGACATTGAACTTAATCACTCGATATATAAAAGAGCAAAATTTGCAATTCACTCCCGAATTTACACATATTAAGGAATTCGATGATGTGATTGACTCCTTGATTGAAATGAGAGATGCTCTCCAGTCCTCACTTGAGGCACAGTGGCGTTTAGAAAAAAACAAGAAAGAACAAATAGGTGCTTTGGCACATGATATCAAGATTCCGATTACCATTATTAAGGGGAATGCTGAATTACTCAGCTTGTCAATACAAAACGAGGAACAAGCTGAGTATACAAAGTATATTCTTGGAGCAGGAAATCAGATTGAACAATATATTTATCAGCTGATTCATCTTTCGAAAACGGAGGATGCCTTAACTGTTCATTTGGAGAAAGCATCTGTAGATAAGTTGACAGAAACCCTACTGAAAGATATATCCGCCTATAAAGGAAATAAAAATATAAACATTTCGTTCAAAAAAGAAAATCTAATGAAAGAAGCGAAAATAGACTGGCAATTGTTACATAGGGCATTATTGAATATCTTAACAAACGCAGTTGATTATACACCGGAAGGCGGCACTGTCTCGGTGCATGCAGAATGCGATTCTGAGATATTTTATTTTTTTGTAAAAGACACGGGAAATGGATTTTCGGAAATGGGATTAAAAAAAGCCACAGAACTTTTTTATATGGATGACAAGAGCCGTCATTCTAAAGGTCATTATGGAATGGGATTGACTTTTGCAAAAAATGCAGTGAAGCTACATAATGGAGAACTTACTCTTGGGAACACTATAGCGGGTGGAGCAGAGGTTCGAGTAAAAATACCCTTATGAAACGAATAAAGCCCACGTCCTATCTGGACGTGGGTTATTTTTAAATGGTAAACTGATTCATCTTCTCATTAAGCTCTTTCGCCAGCTGCTCAAGCTCTTCGGCATTCTGGAGCACTTGATCCATGGAATGGGCGGATTGCTCGGTAATTGAAAATGTTTCTTCAATGCCGGCGGCCGACTCTTCAGATACAGAAGCGATATTTTCAATCGATTGATTGATGGTAATCGATTGGTTTGTTAACTGCTTCAGGCCATCCGTTACTTCCTTAATGCTGTCTGCAACATGAGTGACGGACTGTTTGATATGCTGCATAGCTTGTCCGGTGTCTGTCAGGTTTTCCGTTCCTTTTTCGACTTCTGTAAAGCTGCTTTCCAAGTATTCAATAACGGTGTAGATTTCCTGCTGTGTGCCGTTGACAATCCGGGTAATATCCTGCACGGAATCAGAAACGCCGTCAGCCAGCTTTCTGACCTCCTCTGCCACAACAGCGAAGCCTTTGCCGCTTTCTCCTGCGCGGGCAGCTTCAATCGCAGCGTTAAGTGACAGCAAATTCGTTTGCTCGGCAATGCCGTTGATGACCTGAACGAGCTTGTTGATATCCTGAGAATGCTGTTCCAGTGATCTCACTTTATGCACGGCTTCCTGAACGATATGATGGATGGTTTTCATTTGCTGTAATGACGTATCCATATTTTCGTTTCCGCTCACTGCGAGTTCGAGAACGTTTTGAGACGTATCACTGATTGTGATGCCGTGATTATAGGCTTTATCAATGCTTTCTGTAAACTCATTCATTGATTCGGCAATTGTCACCGCGTCTTGGGCCTGCTGTTCAGAGCCCTCAGCCATTTCGTTCATCGTCTCGGTAATATGTTTGCTGCCGGATCTTGTTTCATTCGTTGCAGTTGCCAGCACTTGTGAAGAAGAAAGCACCCGGCTTGATATTTCTTTGGAGTATCCGACAATATCTCTCAGATTGCCTACCATTTTTTGCAGCGCTTCGTTCAGATCACCCAGCTCGTCTTTTGAATTGAGCGGCTTTATGTCACTCGACAGATCTCCCTCGGCAATATGATTGGCAGATTCCTTCATACGAATGATAGGCTTTACAATGTTTCGCGTGATATAAAGCCAGATGAAAATGCTGATAATGATCGAAGCTGCCACAAGCGAAGCCGTGTAAATGAGCCCTTTATGGTATACATCCTTCGTTTCTTTTACCGCTGTGTTGCTGCCTTTTTTATTAAAGTCAACGAGCTGAGTGACTGATTTTTTCATATTCTCAAAGCTGGCCTCAGTCTGAACCAATAAACCTCTTGCTTTGTCCATGTCATTCGTGCGGCCGCTTTCTATAATTTGCGCATGAATATCAGCATAGGTATTCACTTCATTTTGAA
This sequence comes from Bacillus sp. VA15, assembly GCF_055721145.1. NCBI lineage: Bacteria > Bacillati > Bacillota > Bacilli > Caryophanales > Bacillaceae > Bacillus > Bacillus sp. VA15. The sequence continues at coordinate 206,590 of NZ_JBVQPQ010000007.1, forward strand.
GCTCCTCGAACAGTTTCTGTTCTTTATCATTGGAAATCGTTTTTTCGTAGCTATCAAGCTTTTGATTGATGTCTTCAAGGATCTGATTCATTTCTTGATCAAGCGTATCCATTTTGCTTTTGTCTGTGAAAATCAGAAAATCCTTTTCTTTAGAAGAGAGATGCTCGGTCAAATAATTAATCGATGTAATTTCTTTGATGCCGTCAATCCATTTTGTGTTGATTTCATCTGTCTTTTGAATGATATGCTGCATATTAAAAGCGCCTATTCCGCCGACAAGTAAATTGATCAGGATCAGTGTCAAAAATACCAGGCTGAATTTGCGGGAAATCGTCAGTCGCATATAAGTGGTCTCCTTTAAAATCGTAATGTGTGTGGATGTACTATATATCGGCTGAGAAATCGTTTTTTTACCTGGAAAATGAAAAATAAAAAACGGCTCTTTTCTCGCCTTTGAGATCAGAACCGTTTTAGCAATTAGTCAAGAAAGGAAGGGTCAATCCAATCCGTCGCCCATTTAGAAATCTCACCCAAAATGGGGGCTAACGCCTTTCCTTTATCGGTCAATGAATATTCGATGCGAACCGGAGTTTCAGGGATGACATCCCGCTTCACCACTCCTTCAAGCTCAAGTTCTTTCAGCCGTTCTGACAGAACTCTGCCGCTTAGATTTGGAAGTGCTGCTTCAATTTCGCTAAATCGCTGCGACCCGTTCAAGAGCTGAAATACGATCAAAGCGACCCAGCGTTTACTCAAGATGTCGACTGCTTTTTCAAATCTAGGACACATTTCTGATTGGTTCATACTTTTCACCTCGTCTGACATTATTATAACGCAAATAACGAGGGAAGGTATGCAAGCGTGATTGATAAAATGCAGAAAGAGATACAGGGGATTATGAAGAAGAGGTTCGTTTTTTTGCTTCCGAGGCTAAAAAATCGAAGTATTTGCTGAGATTTTCAATATCCTGCTTTGAGAGATATCCCCATTTTTGGCTATTGAAAATCGGGAGGTGCTCCGCTCCTCGAGTGACAGCCGTTTGATAAATTTCATATATGGACTGATAGCTTTCCGAAGCTTCGCGGATTTCTTCTGGAAAGGCCCGAATATGGCCTGCGGCAGCCATCAGGTTTTCGTAGGGAACTTTCAGTACGGCCGCCAATTTTTTGATAGTGGCAGGTTTTGGCGTGCCCCGCTTGCCGTTTTCAATTTTGGAAATGGTGGCGGAGCTGATGCCTGAGTACACCGCAAGCTGATTCACTGTCAGTTTGCGGGCGCGGCGCAGCTCTCGTAATTGCTGTCCGAACGGTGACATGGTGATCGCCTCACATTTCTATCAAGGGTTAGTCATCAGCAGACCGTTTTTTGGCTTCGTCTGAAATAAACGAAAAATAATGATCCAGCATGAGCAAATCTTCTTTATTGAGATATTGCCACTTTTCGTTCTCAAGAAGAGCAAGGTTTTTCAGGTCATAGGCCTCCGCTTTTTCAAGCAGCTTGCACTTCGTTTCATAAGGAGCCCTGGCTTCATGCACTTCTTCAATGTAACCTGCCTTATACATAAGCCCTTCATAAGGAATTTTTAAAGCTTCCGCCAGTTTTTTTATGGTGGCAGGTTTGGGAACGCCCCGTTTGCCGTTTTCGATTCTGGAGATGCCGGCTGCGCTTACGCCTGAATAAGTCGCCAGCTGGTTGACTGTTAATTTTCTCTCTTCACGCAATGCCCGCAATTGTTCGCCGAAGCTTTCCATGTATCTCACCCCGTCCCTCACTGTTACTCATATTTTAGTATGTTTATTGACTAAAGGGAATAGGTAGGCTGGAAAAGTATTGACAAAAGTTAACATAAGCCGTAATGTAAAAGTATAGAAAAAAGTTTTCCAGGAATGGAAGGTGAGGAAAGTGCCAGTAGAAAAGATACAGATTAGACGTGATTATGTATTGCAGTATATGGTCAATAACGATTATTCCCTTAATCAGCTTGCGCTGGAAATCGGAGTCTCACCCGCCACACTGAGCCGCGTGCTGAATGGAGAAAGACGGCCGGGGCAGCTTGTGATCGGTAAAATGCTTCACTATTTTAATTTGAAATTTGAGGATCTTTTTTACTATGATTTTATTGACAAAAGTCAATAAACAGCGGAAAACGCAAGGAGACCAAGCGTTTTCTATCCCTATGAATGATGTGTCAACACAAACCCTGTCACCAGTTCGTTGCATGTTTTATATTGTTTTGTCGGCAGCTGATGCCCCTGATATTCCAATCTGAAAAATTCGGCATGGCTGCAAGCTTTGCGGTAATAGCCTGAGGCTGAGAAGGTCCAGTCTCGAAGGCCGCCATACATAAACAGCATTGGCATGTGTAAATGAGGCAGCTGTTCAATGCAGTTGTAGCGGAGCGAATCCTGATAATATTGATGCCAATGGGCAAGGTCCGCTTTTTTCATATGGCCTGTTAATAGGTTTCGAAGTTCTTTGTTTTTTGTGTGGCTGACAGCAAGGATTTTGATGAGCAAACCGGCGTTTTTCTCGAGCAGATACATCCCCGTCTTGTGAATCTTCTCTCCGATTACGTTATGAACAGCGGGGTAAGCGCCGGACAGAACAAGATGAGATACTTTGTCCGGGCGGGTAAAGCCGATATGCTGCGCAATTAAGCCGCCTGCGGAATACCCAAATAACACAGCCTTATCAATGTGCAGAGCGTCTATGAATTGCACGATCTCGTTTGCGTAATAAGAAATAGAGGCGGGCTGATCCGCGTGATCACTGTCGCCGTGGCCGCTTAAATCGGGAAAAATCACCCTGAAATGCTCGGAGAGAAGGCGCTGATAATAAAAAACCTTGCGTCCCATGCCCGGCGGATGGATAAAAATGATAGGAATTCCCTGTCCATATTCCTCATAATAAAGATGTTTTCTGCTGGCTATGCTGATAAGGGGCATTGTTTTTCTCCTTTTGACCTTTTCATATGAATAGGGTAACCAAGATAATACGTCTTATCCCGCCTTTTGGCGTCTGATACAGCGTGACATGCCAACCCTTTTCATGTAAAATAGAAGTAATGTAGGCCAGTGAGTCTGGAGGTGTGAGGGATGCACGCGGTTTTGATTACCTTATTGGTTATCGTCAGCATTGCACTTATTATTGTCGTTTTGCTTCAATCCAGTAAAAGCGCCGGATTATCTGGTGCGATTTCAGGCGGAGCGGAGCAGCTCTTCGGGAAACAAAAAGCAAGAGGTCTTGATTTGATTTTGCACCGCATCACGGTTGTGCTGGCAGTCTTGTTTTTCGTGTTAACGATTGCGCTTGCTTATATCCTATAGGGCAATGTTTGTATAAGGTCTGATGTGAAGTCAGGCCTTTTTCACGTTTCTGGTGATATTCAGAGCGTTTTTTTCTGATCAAACTGTGGAAAACTAAAATGATCGTGCAGATAGAAAGGGAGACATGAGCATGAAAGTTGTGACACCAAAACCATTTACATTTAAAGGCGGAGACAAAGCGGTGCTTTTGCTGCACGGCTTTATGGGAAATACAGCGGACGTACGAATGCTGGGACGTTATTTGAATGAACGGGGCTATACGTGCCACGCGCCTCAATATGAAGGACATGGCGTTCCCCCTGAAGAACTGGTACATACAGGGCCTGAAGACTGGTGGAAAAACGTGATGGATGGCTATGAATACTTAAAATCTGAAGGCTATGAGAGCATCGCTGCCTGCGGACTGTCGCTTGGCGGGGTTTTTTCGCTGAAATTGGGTTACACTGTACCCATAAAGGGAATTGTCCCAATGTGCGCACCGATGCATATTAAGAGTGAAGAGGTCATGTATCAAGGCGTTCTTTCATACGCTCGCAATTACAAAAAGTTTGAGGGGAAAAGCCCGGGGCTAATTGAAGAGGAAATGAAGGAATTCGAAAAAACGCCGATGAATACCCTCAAGGCGCTGCAAGACTTAATTGCTGATGTGCGGAATAATGTCGATATGATTTATTCACCGACATTTGTGGTGCAGGCCCGTCATGATCACATGATTAATACCGAAAGTGCTAATATTATTTACAATGAAGTGGAAACTGACGATAAACAGCTGAAATGGTACGAGGAATCAGGCCATGCCATTACGCTCGACAAAGAACGTGACCTCGTCCATCAGGATGTGTATGAATTTTTAGAGAAGCTCGATTGGTAATCAACAGGAGGTCGGATAATGGAAAAAGAAGCATTTATGGAAAAGCTTCTCTCGTTTATGAAGGAAGAGGCGTACAAACCTCTGACCGTTCAGGAACTTGAGGAGATGTTAAATATTACGGAAGCCGAGGAGTTTAAAGAGCTCGTCAAAGCGTTAGTCGCCTTGGAAGAAAAAGGGCTTATCGTACGGACGAGAAGCGACCGCTACGGCATTCCGGAGAAGATGAATTTAATAAAAGGAAAGATTTCAGCACATGCAAAAGGATTTGCCTTTTTACTGCCTGAGGATACGTCGTTAAGCGATGTGTTTATTCCGCCTACTGAGCTGAATACGGCAATGAACGGCGATATCGTTATGGTTCGTCTGAATTCACAGTCAAGCGGCTCCAGACAGGAAGGAACCGTCATCCGCATTTTAGAAAGAGCGATTCAGCGGGTTGTCGGTACGTATACAGAAACAAGAAACTTCGGCTTTGTCATTCCGGACGACAAAAAAATCACGAGTGACATCTTTATCCCGAAAAACGGGAAAAACGGAGCTGCGGAAGGGCATAAGGTTGTTGTCAAGCTGACGAGCTATCCTGAAGGCCGCATGAACGCAGAGGGCGAAATAGAAACCATTCTCGGCCACAAAAATGACCCGGGGATCGATATTTTATCCGTTATTCATAAGCACGGCCTGCCGGGAGAATTTCCTGCTGATGCGATGGAACAGGCATCAAGTACGCCTGACACAATTGATGAAAAAGATCTGAAAGACCGCCGTGATCTCCGTGACCAGGTGATTGTCACCATTGATGGTGCGGACGCGAAGGATTTGGATGATGCAGTTACCGTGACAAAGCTTGATGACGGAAGCTACAAGCTTGGCGTTCACATTGCTGATGTCAGCCATTACGTAACCGAAAACTCGCCGATTGACAAAGAAGCGCTCGAAAGAGGGACGAGTGTGTATTTGGTTGACCGTGTCATCCCAATGATTCCGCACAGACTGTCAAACGGCATTTGTTCCTTAAATCCAAAGGTTGACCGCCTAACACTTTCTTGTGAAATGACAATTAACAGTCAGGGACAGGTGACAGAGCACGAGATCTTCCAAAGTGTCATCAAAACAACGGAAAGAATGACGTATTCAGATGTGAATAAAATTCTTGTTGACGATGATGAGGAGCTGAAACAAAAATACGAGCCTCTTGTTCCAATGTTCAAAGACATGGAGCGTCTGGCTCAAATTCTGCGCGATAAGCGGATGAACCGCGGCGCCGTTGATTTTGATTTCAAAGAAGCCAAAGTGCTTGTCGATGATGAAGGCGCGGTTAAAGACGTTGTCATCAGGGAACGTTCAGTCGCCGAGAAGCTGATTGAAGAATTTATGCTTGTGGCGAATGAAACGGTAGCGGAGCATTTCCATTGGATGAACGTACCGTTTATATACCGGATTCACGAAGAGCCGAATGCTGAAAAGCTGCAAAAGTTTTTAGAGTTCGTAACGACCTTTGGCTATGTGGTGAAAGGAACCGCAGGAGATATTCATCCGCGCGCGTTACAAAGCATTCTGGACGCTGTGCGTGACAGACCTGAAGAAACAGTTATATCCACTGTCATGCTCCGTTCGATGAAACAGGCGAAATACGACCCGCAGAGCTTGGGGCACTTTGGCCTGTCAACAGAATTCTATACGCATTTCACATCGCCGATCCGCCGTTACCCGGACTTAATCGTCCACCGTCTGATCAGAACGTATTTAATCAACGGCAAGGTCGATGAAGCGACACAGGAAAAGTGGGCTGAACGCCTGCCGGATATCGCCGAACATACATCAACGATGGAGCGCCGTGCAGTTGACGCCGAGCGTGAAACGGATGATCTGAAAAAAGCGGAATACATGCTTGATAAAATCGGTGAAGAGTTTGACGGCATGATCAGCTCTGTGACAAACTTCGGAATGTTTGTCGAGCTGCCGAATACAATCGAAGGACTCGTCCACGTCAGCTTTATGACGGATGACTACTACCGCTTTGACGAACAGCATTTTGCGATGATCGGCGAGCGGACAGGCAACGTCTTCCGCATCGGGGATGAAATCACAGTCAAGGTCGTCGATGTCAACAAAGACGAGCGCAACATCGACTTTGAAATTGTCGGCATGAAGGGCTCTCCGCGGCGTCCGAGAGAACTGGACAGCAGCCGGAGCCGAAAACGCGGAAAACCTGCCAGAAAACGCGTCCAAAGCACCAATACACCTGTTTCTCCAGCTCCGTCTGAGGAAAAAGGGGAGTGGTTCACTAAGCCGAAGAAGAAAAAGAAAAAACGCGGCTTTCAAAACGCGCCGAAACAGAAACGGAAAAAGAAGAAATAGCAGCTCAACCAGCAAATAGGGCCGCAGCGCTCTATTTGCTTTCTTTCGGAAACAGCTTTTCATTGTAGCAGTACGTGTCATTTGGTAAAATAGAGCGTATCGCAAAAGGTGGACAGTTTTTCCTTAGAGAGAGGGGGTTCTGGCATGCCAAAAGGGTCAGGAAAAGTATTATCTCAAAATAAGAAAGCCAATCACGATTATTTTATAGAAGAAACCTATGAAACAGGCATCGTTCTGCAAGGAACCGAAATTAAATCGATTCGCGCCGGCCGCGTAAACCTTAAGGATTCCTTCGCCAAAATCGAACGGGGAGAAGTGTTTCTCCACAATATGCACGTCAGCCCGTATGAGCAGGGAAACCGCTATAACCACGATCCGCTCCGGACGAGAAAGCTGTTAATGCACCGCAAGGAGATTAATAAGCTGATCGGATTAACAAAAGAAAAAGGCTATTCTCTCGTTCCGCTGAAGCTGTATTTGAAAAACGGCTTTGCCAAAGTGCTTCTCGGCCTTGGAAAAGGGAAGAAGAACTATGACAAACGGGAAGACCTGAAGCGCAAGGACGCGAAGCGTGAAATCGAAAGAGCGTTCAGAGACAGTCAAAAAGGCTTCTAAAGGCATAGTGCTTGATTCAAAAATCAGGCCTGTGCTATACTGTGTTCACGAACAAATCATAACGCTTTTCTTTTGAAGGATTTGACAATTGAAAAGAGACGTGATCATGTTATAATAAGACTATAGCCAGTTTGAGTGAGAGCTTGATATTTTCTCCCGTATTTCCCTTATAACAAGGGGACGTTACGGATTCGACAGGGATGGATCGAGCTTGAGCTGCGAGCCGAGAGGCGATCTCGTAAACACGCACTAAATATAACTGGCAAAACTAACAGTTTTAACCAAAACGTAGCATTAGCTGCCTAATAAGCGCAGCGAGCTCTTCCTGACATTGCCTATGTGTCTGTGAAGAGCACATCCAAGTAGGCTACGCTTGCGTTCCCGTCTGAGAACGTAAGAAGAGATGAACAGACTAGCTCTCGGAAGGCCCGCCCGCAGGCAAGAAGATGAGTGAAACCATAAATATGTAGGCTACGCTCGTAGACGCTTAAGTAATCGATGTTTCTGGACGTGGGTTCGACTCCCACCGTCTCCATACATACTTTGAAACCGCAGTGCTATCAAGGCTTTTAAAGCTTTTGAGGGCACTGCGGTAACATTTTGGTAACACTTTTAAAATTTTTCGTTTTCCATAAAGCCAATAACCTCATGTTGTGCAGACGGATAAAGGTGACTATACGTGTTCAATGTTTCGGCAACATTCTTATGCCCCAGCCTTTGAGCGATGACCAAAGGATTGCATCTTTTATTGATCAAGTATGATGCATGTGAATGTCTGAATTCATGGAGCACTATTTTTTTAACTCCTGATTTTTTAAGATATTTTTCGTAGCGTCTGTCAATTGTGCTGGTCGCTATGCTATCATAAAAAGAACCAAAAACCCTATAATCTGATTTAACTGGCGCTATGTTTTCAGCGCTTTTTTTTATGTCTTTTAATTGGTCCATGACTTGTTTTGGCATGAGGATAACCCGGATTGATGACTTTGTTTTGGGTTTGGTTATTTCTCGATTGTATTCTGTCTTATTTATGTCAATATGATTGTTCTCAAAATCAACGTCCGCCCAGGTTAATGCCAGCAATTCACCCTTACGAGCTCCACTAAAATATAGAGTTGAAAAAAATGCTCTATACATCGGATCATCTACCACCGAAATGAACCTCTTAAATTCATCGAACTCCCAGTAATTCAAACGTTTATTCACTTCTACCTCAAAATTGCCGGCGACTTTTGCCGGGTTGTTTTTCGTGTTATGAAACCTTGTTGAGAAATTGAAAACAGCGGAGAGGGTAGAATGAATTTTCTTCAAAAAGTCAGGAGCGTATTGATCAATGATTTTATTTTGATACATCATAACATTTTTAGGTGTTATGGATTCCACTTTCATGTTACCGAATTCCTTGATCAAGTGATTGAAAAGAATATTCTTAATGACATTTACGGATGACGTTTTTCGTCGGGCCTTATACCAAACATAATAACTTTCTGCAGCTTCTTTGAACGTGATCCGTGATCCGGAATCCTTAAATAGGAGCATTTCTGCTTCTGCCTCTTTTGCTGCCTTTTTGGTTTTAAACCCTCGGCGCTTTACTTGTTTTACCTTTCCATCATTTTGGGGTACACGACAAATAAAGTAATAAGAGTTTTGTTTCTCGTCCTTATATACAGGCATATCATTCAACCTTTCTAAAAAATAACTATTGCATAGTGAAATAATACTATTAAGATAGCACTGGATTTAAAACTTGAAAAGAAAAGTTTACATATTTCATGCGAAAATAGACGGAAAATTCAATACTTTTTATTACAAATATGGTATAATTAAGTAGGGGAATATTTCTCTTCTAAAATATTGCAAAATTCTAAATATTTTCGTCATGATTCGACAATATTCTTTTTGCACTTATGTTAAATTTGAGTTGAAAAGGTGATTATTGTGAACACAGTAGCAACAAGAGACATAAGAGTGCATCTAAAAGAACTCATAAAATCATCAGGAGAAAGACAAAGCACCGTCGCTTCTAAAATAGGTATAAGCGAAGGTTACCTGAGCAAATTTCTCAATGGAAAAGAGATAAATTTTTGGATGGTAAGAGAGATTGTTCGTTACTTGGATTTTGGAAATGAAGCAGCATTGATGAAAAGGTATTGTCTGTCAGGCATTAAGAAAAAGAACTTTGCTGTAGCTTTAGAATATTGTTACTCTAAGCAAATGTTTGACGTTATCGAGGTCCTTACAAGAGAAAGATTACATATGGATAAAGAGAGAGAAGAGTGGGCCAATATCTATTTATGGATATTAAAATCTAGGGGTGCATTTAATCAATTCGAGTATACAGAAGAGTTGAAGTGTTTCACTCCTTACTCAACTGAAATGAAGACTTTACTGTATATCCTAGAAATGTACGGTTATTTTTATAATAATAGGTTTGACATGACAATTTATTATATAGACACTGTAAGAAAAATGATTGAATCTATAGATGATCCATTTTTAAAAATCGCCTTCAGTGCGCGTATTGATGAAGTGTCAGCCAATATTTACTTGAAGCAAAAAAACGATCTTATAAAAGCAAGGGAACTAGCTGAACGGTTGCTAAAAAGAAATCTAAGCGTGAATCATAATATAACTGCGTTCTATATACTAGCCCTGTCATATATGACAGAGTCATATTCTAAGTCAATTTATTATTATTCCAAGTGTATTAAACTATATGAACAGTTCCCTGATAGGGCCGATGAAATGGTTCAAAACAAAGAAGAGATTGCAATATTACAGCATTATTGGAATAAAGAGATTTCAGAGGAATACAAAGTATCAAAGTTTGTTGAATTTTTATCAGAAAATAAATCGCTGGAAAGTTTTTATTCTGACAACTATTATAATAAATATGCCTTATTATTTGACGGTATCAAAGAAAGGTCTTCAGAAAAGTTATTGCTGTCTTTACACTACTTTTCTGAGAAGAGGGACTATTTCAGGGCAAATTTACCCAAAATTGACTTGATAAAAAATGGTTTTAATTTTAAACTTTAAGAGTCAGGGGGTGTTTGCTATGAAAAAGTTCATGCTAGGCTTAATGGCTGCTTGTGCTTTACTGACGACCTTTGTATTAACAGGGCACGCACTTCAGTCTCATTCTGAAAGTGCAGGGTTTCAAGTAAGTGAAGTAAGAGTAGGCATGTAAATGAAACACCCAAAAAGTATAAAAATGATCTAAAAGACGCTGCCAGAAATGGCAACGTCTTTCGTGCTTTTTGGGGAAATTTCCTGTTTTCAAAAAAAACGAAAACAGGAAATTGCTTCAAAGGTATTTGTTTTGAAACAAAATTAAAATATAATAGAACATATGTTCCATATAAATTGGGGGATTCAATATGAAAATCAACTTTGAAAATCTAACAGAGAAATTAAAAGAGGATATAAACTGTGAAAAAGAGCAGAGTCATGAAAAAAGAAAGGCAGTTTAGTTTAGTTCTTCAAGTGCCTTTCTTTCAATTCACGTAATTCTTTTAAATATTTTATAACCATTTGTAATTCTTCTTCTGTTATGTTGAGTTCGATTAAATCATTCAATAATCTGCTTTTTGGGGTATCTAAATTTTGAATATCATTTGGGAAGAGATCTGATTTTGGTACATTTAAGTGAGCAGAAAGATTTTCGATAACATCAAGTGAAGGCTTTTGTAAATTCCTTTCTATCCTTGAAAGATAACTATGAGAAATTCCGATACTAGAAGAAACATCAGTTAATGTCAATTTTTTCTCTTTTCTAAGGCGGCGGATATTTTCTCCTAAAGATTTATTTCTCATAATACCACCTACCCTTTTAACTAAGCATGAACTATACTGCACTTGTTAATCTAAGTCTTTTAGGCGGCGTTCCTTTAATTGCCTTAATTCTTTCAAGTAGTCAATAACTAATTGTAATTCTTCTTCTGTTATTTTACTTCCGTTTTCGTGTACTATATTTAATCCCTTAAGTTCGTCTATAGTTATGCTTTTCCGAGCAAGCAATTGTTTCTCTGGTTCAGAATACTTCTTAAGGCTTTCCTCATCAAAAAACAAGTATGATTTATGAACGTCGAGATAGTCAGCAATTTTTTCAATTACTTCAATTGACGGTTTTTGCAAATTCCTCTCTATTCTTGAAAGATAACTTTGCGTAATTCCTATTGCAGCAGCCATTTCTTCTATTGTTTTCTTTTTCTCTTTTCTAAGGCGGCGAATGGCTTCTCCTAATTTTAGATTTTCCATAATAAACACCTGCTTTTTTTTTGAAAATTACCCTTTAACCTATAGGTAATTATATCACAGGGTATTCCTCACAAGAAATTTTTTTTGGAAAACACTTGTATAAAAAATTCCTGTGTGGTAACCTACGAATATACCTGACAGGTAAGAAAAGAGAGTGATTGCATATGTTTGATCTTAAGGAATTTGGACAAATGCTTAAGGAAGTAAGAAAAAAACGGAATATGACACAAAGTGATTTCGCTCAGTTACTTGGTTTCACAGCTTCGTATATCTCACGTATAGAAAGTGGAAAAGCGAAGCCAACGTTCAAGGCTATTGAACAAATAGAACAAAAACTAAGTCTCAAAATAAGAATTTTTTTTGGAGAATAAATGTACTGTCAGGTATATTTTGTCCAAAAGGAGGTATTATTTTGTACTTGAATCTTTTTGTTGCTAGGAAAGAAAAAAGAAAATCTCAACGTGAAATTGCTGAAATTTTGAAGATTAGTCCTCAGACCTATCACTTAAAGGAATCCGGTAAAAGAGAATTCCTTTTGTCGGAAGCACGAATTTTGGCTCAACATTTCGGACGATCTATAGATGAACTGTTCAAAGTGAGCTGAAAATCGGAGTAAGGAGGTAAATGTGCCATGTATTTAATTAGTCAAGTATGGTCGAAAGCAAAATTTCATACGGTTATAAGCGAATCAGAATCATTACATGAAAAAGCTTTATGTAAGTTAGAAGCACAGGGTGGCAAAGTGGTTAGAACCGAGAGGATAGATAATACATTAGGTTCAGTAATCGTCAATGGTAAAAGATCAGTTTGGCCTTTAACTAAGTCAGAAAGGGTTGAACAAAATGTCTGAGGTGAAGTGGATCAAGTTAAGCACTCAGATGTTTGAGGATGAAAAAATTAAGTTAATAGAGCAGATGCCAGAATCAGATACTATTTTAATTATTTGGGTCAAGCTGCTTGCTCAGGCTGGGAAAACTAATGCTTCTGGATACATTTATCTAAATCAAAACATCCCATACACCGACGAAATGTTGGCAACAATTTTTAATCGCCCATTACCAATTGTCAGAATGGCGTTAAATACATTTCAACAATTTGGAATGATTGAAGTTGACGAAAATAAATTCATATCTATTGCCAATTGGGAAAAACACCAGAACGTTGAAGGCATGGACAGAGTAAGAAAATTAAACGCTGAAAGAAACAGAAAATACCGGGAACGGAAGAAGCAATTACAGCTAACTGCACCAGAAAAAAAGAATGACGTTAGCGTGACGTCACATGACGGTACAGATATAGATAAAGAATTAGATAAAGAAAAAGAATTAAAAGATATATTGTCGGGTAAACCCGACGGGGCATCTTCTTCAAAAAAAGCAAAAGAGGAGATTCCTTACAAACTGATCATTGATCTGCTGAACAAAGTAGCAGGTACACGATACCGTCATACTACTGACAAAACAAGAAAACTTATAAAGAAACTCTGGAAAGACGGTTTTCGTTTTGAAGATTTTAAACACGTCATCCTAGTGAAAACAGAGGAATGGCTTAATGACCCTGCTATGAATAAGTTTCTCCGGCCTGAAACATTGTTCGGAACCAAGTTTGAATCTTACCTTAACCAAAAAGGAGGCTTATCACATGGAGGATATCACAAAGGAGCAAGCAGCCGCGGTCAAGGGCGAAATATCTCGGAGGATGACATTCCTTACTGATGAGGATGGGAATCCTGTCTGCTGTGACAAACATACAAGGATTATCGGTGGCGAAGAAAAGCCTTATCCAGTTCAACTGATGCAGCTGCGAGACGGCTCAGTAAAATGCCCAATGTGCGAAAGGGAGCAGCGCAATAAGGAGATCGAACAAGAAGCTGAGGCGTGGCGCCGGCAGGTAGAGAGAAAGGTTCTTTCTACACATTCACTAATCGCTGATCCAACTCTGACAAAGGCAACATTTGAAAACTTTCACTGTTATAACAATGAGGATGCACAGAACAAACGCCGAATGCTTGAACTGGTTGACCAGATCAAAGAGGGCGTAATCATGAACATTTTTTTAACTGGCGAGTCAAATGCCGGGAAGAGTCACTTGGCAATATCAGCTCTTAAAGAACTGAACAAAAAGAGTGCAGAAGAGTATGCAAAATCAGCTCTTTTTGTTAATAGTGACGCACTCATGCGGCGTATTAAAAATTCTTTCAAAGATGATTCTGAAAAGCTTACGGAGTCTAAGGCAATCGAGCTGCTTACAAGAGTGGATTACCTTGTCATCGATGACTTAGGGAGCGAAGTAGGCGACACAGATAATGAAAATAGGGCGGCACCTGATTTCATTTCAAGGGTTTGGTATGGAGTCTCTACTGGCAGACAAGGCAAGGTGACCATAGTGACAACAAATCTTACCGGCGTTGCTTTAGCAAAGCTTTATGACAGGAAAACAGTTAACCGCCTCACAGCCCATCTTGAACAAATTGATTTTGTCGAGAAGCAAAAGAACAAAGGGCGTAAGACACCGGCTTTGCCGATTTAAGGGGGTGAGATAAGTGGTACAAGCAGTGATGCCCGGCGTTTGGGAGCTCAAGCCAGAACGGAAGCTTACTGACGCTGAACGCAAAAAAGAGATTAATAAACTTATTGCTCTCATTGATCAGAAAATTGCTGACTATCAAAACTTTAGGAGGAATGCAGTGTGAAACACGGTAAGCGCCCAACACGCGCGCAAAAGGACATTATCAAGCAAAATGGTTTAAATCCAAACAACTGGCTGGTTTCTAAAAACCTGCAGCATGAACAGAGATTGATCATTGTTCACAGGTATACCGGTACGGTAAGGAAGTGTTTGGCATGAGCGTTGCGGTTCTTGCTGATCGTTTAGAAATCGCTTTGACTGATCTTAATTTTGAATGGTCATTGGTGCAAATGCGTCAGGTTGTTGATTACTGGTACGACGGCAAATCCATTTATGACATGGCGGAGTTGCTGAATAGAAAGCCAGATGAAATCATTTTGCTGATTGTTGACTTTGCAAGAGGCCGCGTACTTCCGCCACGTCCTTATGGGTTAAATGCAAATAAACGAATTTCAATCAAGAGAACGCATCTGAAAGGTAAAAAAGATAATCTGCGGCGGTTCGTGCAAGATAGCCCGGTGTATATTCCATTCATTGAAAAAAACTTTGTCTGGAATGATTGGGAGATCAAGCGGTTCCGTGAAATGTGGGAAGCCAATGAGTCTATTATCAGTATTTCAGAGGAGCTTAATAGAGACATAGACGAGGTTCTATTCCTTGTTATGGATCAAGCCAGCAGGGACTTCATTCAGCCACGAAGGAACGGACTTCTCGGAAAGGATGCGACAGAGCATGATCTTACCAGGCAGCGCCTTCCCTTTTGAGAAAGCAACCATTCACCAACTTATGGTCATCGTGCGGTATGAAGAATGTCCGCCTGACTATAAAAATTCTGCGATGCAATTATTAATCAAGAAGGGAGCGGGGACCGTTGAAATGGACAGAACGTCAGCATTTGATTGAGTGGCTCACTATCTTGGGTGGATACGGAAAAGCATTTCTGGAACGCCAGTCAGACGATGAAATTGAAACGCTTTACAATCTGCGCATCAAACAATTAAACGAAGAGTAAGGAGGCGAGGACATGACAGAAAATAAAAATTTACGTCAGCATGGGGAAGTCATTACATGGGTTATGACGGAAGAGGAGCGTTTGGAGTATATAAAAAAACATCCAATCATCCCAACAGAAGAACCACAGACAAAGCTGCAAGTTTTCCCGATGAACGATTGGATGTAATGATGGTCATTTAGTAAACGCCACCGTATGGAAAATAGAAACTCGACACTTCTATTATACCATACGGGGGCGTTTACAGTGAACTGTCCAAAACATATAGAAAATCTGGAACAGGTACTTAATCAAATTGAAGATGATAAAAATTACGTCATTGTGATTGACGGAAACAATAGATCATTCAAGTTAACGGAAATGCCGGAGCACGGCAAAACAATCGTGCAAACGTCAAAAGGCAATCTTTCAAGAATTGATTTTGAAATCGGATATAAAATGTGACGCAGAGGGGCCGGTCCTCTCTGCGATATGGGAGGAACGGACATGAACCAATATAAATTCACTTTATTATCGGGCGTTGTGTTTCGTAAGGATATTTCAGGGGTTTGTTATACCGAGCTGGGTTCTAACAGCCTACCACTCGGCAAGGATCAGGCGGTAAACCTTCTTGCTGATGAAGTTATTGGGCTAAAGGAAATCATCGAGGAAAACAAACGCCAGCAGGAGGTAACGGTTCATCAGTTCCGACAGACTCGGGAAGAGCTTCAGCGGCTACAGTCTGAGAACGGGCGTTATAAAAACGCATTAAAATTTTACGCGGAAGAAACAACTTACACAAAAGAATTTGAAGACTGTCCACCTCCTATTGATATGGATTGGGGAGATACCGCAAAAAAAGCATTAGTAGGTGATACGGAATGAAAGAATATCTGATTTTAACCACTAGATATAAAGACTTGCATTTCGGCGGCAGTGTTCATTTGTTTTGGGGTATTAATAGCAGCGGATACACAGCTATTCTACAGCGTGCGGGGCTTTATACAAAAGAAGAGGCCTTTCAAATCTGTAAGCATTCTGAGGGTCAGGACATACCGGTTCACTTTTCAAAATTCGGATTTGACCGTGCTTTCTTTGAAACAAAAGAACGTTTTGTACAGATGCCTGTTCTGTATTCAATATCTGAGGATTCTAAAAAGATCATTGTTGACTGGAAAAAGGATGGTGCTGCGGAATGAAAGCAAAAAAAATAACGATTCCCGCCCGGGATTCTAATGGTTTCATGATCGGATTTAAAGAAGTTAATGCACTTTGGGAATGCCCTGCTTGTGGCGGAAAAATGGGAAATCCTCAGCTGACGCATCATGTTGAGGACGGATTCTTTGGACAAGTTCATATTTGGGAAAATCCCTGCGGACATGTAGCTCATTATAAGAATCTGCAGATTGTAGGTGAAGCGAAATGATTCCTCTACAAGTGGAGTTGCAACGGGCAGTCAAAGCCACGAAGGACGAAGCAATGACAATTTATGAGGCGGCCGAACACTTAAAGGTTAATGTCGAGGAAGTGCCTATGATCGTTGCTCAAACTGATGATCTAAGAATGATTGGCAATGACGCAATTATTGCAAAAAGAGACAAAACAAACGGATGGCTCATTGAGGCGATGGTTTTGGTTTTATTCATTGTAATTGCAGTCGGCTGGGAATAGGGGGGTGACAGCTATGAAACAAGATTACAAGCCCGTTCTCCAGCAAGCAATTGAGGTTTTTGAACAGAAGTATGGTGACAATGGCAGGTATTATCTGATGTTCCTGTTGCAAGACAATCTAATGAAAACCGTCGGCGGGCGGATATAAGGGAGAGATATAAATGGGATTAGATATTACGGCGTATAAAAATTTGAAGGTTGTTGAAAATCCTGAGTTGGACGAATATGGCGACATTAAAAATTGGAGAACAGAGTGGACACCGGGTGAAAGTATGAAATGGTCGGAAGAGCACTTTCCCGGTCGTGGCGAAGGTGTTGATCCTGACAAATTTTATACGTGGGAAGAGAGTTTCAGCTTCCGCGCAGGGAGTTACAGCGGGTATGGCTGGTGGCGTCGCAAATTAGAAGAATTCAAAGGAGACACCGCATTTCAGGAGTTAATCAATTTTGCAGATAACGAGGGTACGATAGGCCCTGTCGTTTCTAAAAAGCTGGCAAAAGACTTCAACGAACACGCCAGCGCAGCCCGTGAGTTCGCCAAAACCTTAGGCGATGCGGGGGAAGTGTGGCTCTATTTGTATGACGATTGGAAAAAAGCTTTTGAAATGGCATCTGAAAACGGAGCAGTTGATTTTCATTAAAACGCCGTCAATCATCGGCGGCAGCAGGAGGGGTATTGATGATCCACACCGACAACCCGATCATTTCAGCCGTTATCAGCAAACTAAACGCACAACAGGAAAAGGGGCTTGCCAAGTACGGACAGCCTGTCCAAGTTAGTGCCTATGACTTGCGCGGTTGGTTGCAGCATGCACTTGAAGAAACTCTTGATCATGCAGTCTATCTGGAAGCGGCTATCCAATCACTGGACGACAATCAAAATATCAAACAAATTATCAAAGGATTCAATGAAATGGAGGCTGCGCGTGAAAACATCCAACGCTCATATTCTCCTCGACATTATAGCGGGTGGGATCATGCAATGTCACATTTTAAAGAGATTCTTGTATCGGCTCAATTATTGAAGGGGGCAGCAGAATGAGTGAATACACAGAATGTCCGAAATGCGGAAATGATCAGCTTATCGAATATGGAGAAATGACAATCGAGTATGAAAGATCATTCAAAACAGGAAAACTTTTAAAACGTTCTAAAGATGGAATGTCCACATGGAGCGCTGTGAAGTGCCGTTGTGGTTGGGATGATTATTCCGAAGAATATGAGTGAGGAGGGCGCGGAGTGACGATTCCAGCTATTGTATTCGAAGCGAAAGACAAAGAGAAAAGATTTTTATGTGATGGACCAGATTGTGGGGATTGGTCAGATGAAAGATTGGATGTAAGTATAGAGGACATTACAGATGCTCTTGTGATCGTGAGGAAGGATAAAAGTATGCCTGATGATAGCGATGTTGAGGATTTTTACAGTTTTTTAGGGAAATTGAAATTCGGACCAGATGCTTCGGACATTAAAAAGCATTATAAGCCAGTACACATCGCATTAACAGAAGAACAATACAAAGTCATTGAAGATCGACGGAATGATTGGTAAGGAGATACTATACAAAATTATATAGGTCCAAGATGGAGACGCCTGCGGACACTAATCACTGTACAGAGAAATCTGTGCTTTGGTTGGTGTCCGTTTTTTATTTGAACGGAGGGATGACATGAAACAGGAAAAGAAAAAGCACAATAAAAACGCTCAGGAGCGTTCTGAACGGTTTTGGCGGCAAATGATGGGTCAAGATAGGCAAACACTGAAAAGAGGCAAAGGCGGGGCATTAAGACGTAAATAAACGGGAGGGTAAAACTATGAATCAATTAACATTAAACATTCCTCAGATTGACGAAGAAGCGACTAAATTAAAAGCAGAGAAGCTGCTTGATCAATACCGGTTATATCTCTTACAGGTGCCGGATGATTTTTTGCCAAAGGTTACACCAACTTATAGCATTGTTCCGCCGAGCATTACGAATGAATTTCATTCATCGACGGAAGATGCAGCATTAAAACGTCTTGATTGGGAGATTCAGCGTGATAAATTCCTAAAAAGGATTCAAAGAGCTGTTAACCGTCTTTCTCAAAGAGAACGGCAGATCATTGTCATGCTCTATATGCAGCCGGAAGAAATGTATGATTATGAAGTGTATGCAGAAATGGACCTGAGCCAGCGCAGCTATTATCGTGTGAAGGCAAAGGCTCTATATCGGTTGGCATTTGCTCTGAGAGAAGAAGTATATAAGGATGGGGGAACCTCTAAATGAATTTTGTTCAGCCTATACGTGATCCGGAATGCATCTTTTACATCAAGAGGTTTTTAAAAGAGCAAAACATGAGGAATTACATGCTATTCGTGACCGGTATCAATTCAGGGCTCCGCATATCAGATATTCTGCAGCTGAGAGTGAGAGACGCTAAACGGCCATACTTCAATCTCATAGAGAAGAAAACGAAAAAGAAAAAGAGAATCGATATGACGCCAGCTCTTCAAAGAGAATTTAAGGCCTATGTCGAAGGAAAAGAGGATCATGAATTTCTCTTTAAAAGCCGTGAAGGGATTAACAAGCCAATATCCCGGTCGATGGCATACAAGATTCTCAGGGCTGCAGCTGAGTATGTTGGTTTAGACGATATTGGAACCCATACATTGAGGAAAACATTCGGCTATCACTTTTACAAACAAACGAAGGACGTTGCTATGCTGCAGGAGATATTTAATCACTCAGACCAACGGACAACCCTGCGTTATATTGGAATCAACCAAGACGCCATGAACAACGCTATGAAGAAATTTAAAATATAACCAGGCTCATCCAAAACAATAAGGATGGGCCTTTTTCTTTGCATTTTTCGTCAATTCCTCAAAAATAACAGGTGTGTAATTCATTTTAGGGATATTGGTTAAAAACAGAGAGGACAAGGGGTTGGCTCAGTTCAACGAGTTGCACAGTATAAAACATATGGGTAATTCGTGGATAATGTGGATATGTTATACTTTTCTCGTGAAAACCATCATTAAGGAGTGTTTGAATGAAGAGGTTCAGTTCTATGAAAGCGGGCTATGAATTAATACAATCGTCTGGTTATTATGAGAGGATTGTAGATGAATTGATTATTGAATTTGATGATTCACTGCCTTACAAATTCTTTAAAGAAAAAATAAGAAGTAATGAAACAATTTATGATGTTGAATTTTATGGTTCAGATGAAGAAATAAGCTTACCGGGTACATATAGAATCACAAACGTTGAGAGACATAAGGTTAATTTGATGAAGTTTTGATTTTGGCAGACAAACGGCACAAACATGGCAATATTACGGCACACCATTTTGAATACAGTCATGTATTATGGTAATAGGCAATAAATCGACAGGCGCTTTCCCAAATGGGAGGGCGCTTTTTATTTTGTGGAAAGGGAGCGGCGTTACATGGAGTTGAATCTGTCATATATGAGCATTTCTGAGTTATTGGAAAAGGGAGCAGAGAACAATGAAATTATTTATACAAGATCAAATCAAAGGCTTCTCGGCAAAACAACTGCATTGATCCAGTTTGCGAGGGAAAACAATTCTCCTATTCTTATGCATGATTCGAGAATTGCAAAAGACTATCAAGAATTGCATCCAGATTTAACATTCATCAGTTATGAAAATGAGATAGCGTTAGACGGACTCACAAACGTTGTATGTGATGAAGGCGTGCCTTTATGTGTTGTTGAGAGACTGCATGGACTTGGTCAATTGTTAACAGGATTTGTGCGAAAACCATTCTCGGAAGAAAAGTCTTTTTGTCCTTTTGTTGTTGCCACTGATGCTATTACCTATATCAGCGGAAAATACGGCGGCAAGAATATACCTATTCCAAAAAGTGTTTTAAGCAGTTTGACAGATCAAAAAGTTAAAGAACCGCCATTGCTACAAATTGAGCTAGACGATATTAAATCAGTCCCTCGTGTTTTTTATAAAGGTGAAGAAATAAAGAATAAGGTCCGGGTAGATTTCTCTTATCTTACCGGCGATGAGTACGGGAGTAAGCCAATCTATATTGATATTGTTTATAGGGAATTTGGGCCTGTATTAAGTGGAATTAGCCACAATCAAGGAGCTATTGGCATAGACGAAAGAAGATTATAGGGGAGGAAAAACAATGAAATTATTATTAGTTCAAGCTGATGTCGGACATTTAACAAATGAAGCAAAAGAAGAAATAAAAAGCGAATTGAAAGAAGGTATCGCACAAGGTTTTTACGTTTATGATAAGAGCCTTGATATTTCTGTTGCTGAAATCGAGGATGTAGCGATTAGAAAGATTGAAGCGCCGGATTCAGGTCTTTTCGAGGTTGGAAAACAAATGTATTGTCATGGTTCTTATTAACGGGCCGGTTGGGAGGAATTGAAGCATGGAAGCAGTCTATGAACACCCGTTTATGACAACGTGGTTTATATTCTGGTTTTTCTTATGTCTTGATGGAATAACAACCAAAATTAAAAAGGTCAATTGAGGGGCTCTTATGAGTTGCGGGAGGCCGACAATAAGGGCTCCAAGACCTCAAAAGAGTGTTCGGGGAGAGTCCTATATGAGTGTTGAAAAGCCAAGCTTAACAATTAAACAGCCGAAAAAAACTATTGATTGGACATTAGTTGGAGGATTAAGCATGAAACTCAGTGAAGCAGCAGACAAAATAATGGATTTGAGAAAAGAGTTCTATATAAGACTCAAAGATGAATCCGAACAAACAAAAGAAGCCCTAAGAGATTTAGGAGCTGCCAATTGGAAATATGCTTTGCTCAATATCCATAAGCTCTTTAATTCTCAAGAAGATATATTCGTTACGACTCTAGAGCTTTTAGATAGAGTAAGTGATCCAGTCAAAAAAGAATCAATTGGCATTCGTTTATTTGGAACACAATATGAAGATGTAAAGGGTGTATTTAAATGACAAAACAAATTACCAATAAAACAGCTCACGGCGTAATGGTGTGGGATACAGAAGAAAAACGTTCATACCTGATGACAAACGATGAAGCAGCCAAGCTTGAGAAGGAGCAAAGCCCAACGGAAGAACCTGCAGCAGATAAGGCAAAGGAAAAGCTAAAGCAGAAGAACACCAAAACAGAAACAACAAAGAAAGAAGAAACGACTGACGCCGAATGAGGTACTGCATTTCTAACGGCTGCACTTCATTAGTCGAGGAAGGCACATACTATTGCGCTGACCATAAGCCAAGGAAGAGAAAGAGAGACGGCTTTCAGTCTACTAATAAATCATTTTACAGGACAGATGAATGGAAAGACATGAGGGCATATGTCTATCAGCGTGATAAAGGCGTGTGTCAGTGTTGTGGCAAATTCGTATTTGGTCGAGATGCTCATGTCCATCACATCGAGCCGATTTCAGAACGTCCAGACTTAAAGCTAGATGAAGAGAATTTGATACTGTATTGTCCGAAGTGTCACGCCGAAGAAGAAAACAAAAATAAAAAGAAATCCCCCCCTACTATTTTCCAAAAATACTTTTAGTTTGGGGATAGGATAGGGGGAGTCGTTTATATATCAAAATGAAATTTTGAAGGGGGGTGTGAGCGAAAATTGGAAGAAATTACACCACAACAGCGTGCAGCACAAACGAGGAAATTAAACAAAATTCGAAAAGAGGAAGAAACTGAAATTCATGCTTGGTTAAAAGAATCCGGCACCTATTCCGAAACACTCACACCTCTAATCGAGACATATTTAGATGCTCATGTTGTTTATACACATATGTACGAAAAGTGGCGAGATGAAGGGTTTCCGGCCACTCGGATGCATACGAATAAACAAGGGCACACCAATGAAATGAAGCACCCATTAGCCCAGCAAGTAGCAGATTGGAATTCGAAAAAAAGCAAGTTGTTAGAGCAGCTTGGTCTTACTCCGAAACTTCAAAAACAAGTCGGTGGCCAACCGAATTCTACAACAGACGCCTTCCAGAATTTTAATTCAAAATGGGGGGCAGACAAGTGATAGAACCGGGTGTGAACTATGCTGATTTATATGCTGACCACGTATTGAAGAATAAGAAAGACCACTGTAAATCAGTAATAAAAGTCGTTGAACGATACAAAAGGATGAAAAAAAGGAAAGACGTCTGGTTAGATGTGAACGAGGCGAATAAAGTCATGGATTTTATCGAGACGTTCTGCAAGCACTCAAAAGGGGAACTTGCCGGGCAGCCTATCACATTAGAGCTATGGCAAAAATTCATCTTCACCAACATATATGGCTTTTATAAAAAAGACGATAAAGGCAGGACTGTCAGGGCTGTGAGAACTGTTTATGTTCAAATCCCACGGAAAAACGGGAAAACTGTTTTGGCTGCTGGCGCTGCTACTTATGCAATGTACGCTGATGGAGAGAAGGGCGCAGAATGTTTTACAGCTGCAACCGATTCTGAACAAGCTAACATCGCAGCAAAACAAATCGCGGCAACTATTCAAAATAGCCCTGATTTAAATTCCCGCACTCAGATTTATAAGGGTGCTAAGGGGCACATAAACGCGATCATTTACCGTTACACCATAGGCGGTACAAAGTTTGAAAATAGCATCTTGCCTTTGTCCAAAAACACTCAAGGGCTTGACGGGAAAAACCCTCACTTTGTATTACTAGATGAAGTGCACGCCCAAAATAACGCCGATATGTACGATGTATTAAAATCTGGTATGGGTGCCCGACTGCAGCCTTTAATGTTCATCATTTCTACAGCCGGAAAGGGAACAACATCTGTCGGCTTGCAAATATATGATTATGCTCGGGGCTTATTGAACAATAAAAATGAAAAAGAAGAAGATATTTCATATTTCACATTTATTACTGAGCCCGATAAGGGAGACAAATGGGATGACCGAAAAGTTTGGAAAAAAGTAAACCCAAACTGGGGCGTCAGTGTCCAACCAGACTTTTTAGAAAGTGAATTTAAAACTGCACAAATGAGTGCGGAACGAAAGGACGAGTTTTTGGCAAAGTATCTAAATATTTTCGTCCGAAGTACCGGAACCTATTTTGATAAAGACATTGTTCAAAGAATGATTGAAGATAAAAACGGTGAG
This sequence comes from Bacillus sp. VA15, assembly GCF_055721145.1. NCBI lineage: Bacteria > Bacillati > Bacillota > Bacilli > Caryophanales > Bacillaceae > Bacillus > Bacillus sp. VA15. Next base: position 230,401 of record NZ_JBVQPQ010000007.1, read on the forward strand.
ATTATAAAGGATTTAGGAGACCTGTCAGGGGAACAAGCTGTCATTGGTCTTGACCTTTCCCGTACAACAGACTTGACCTGTGTCTCTATCAATATTCCTTCCCACAATGACGAGGGTAAGTCTATGCTGAAAGTTAAGCAAATGTACTTTATACCTGATCATAACCTCGAAGGACGTGAAAAATTAGAAAATGTCCCTTACCGGCACTTAGCTGAGGAGGGTTTTTTGACGTTGTGTCCCGGAAAAACGATTGATTATGACATGGTTGTGGAGTACATTGTGGAGTGCTCAAGAATCTATAGCGTTGAACAAGTGAATTATGATCCGGCTCTCTCTCAGAAAGTGATTGAAGCGCTTGAGGCCGAGGGTTTGCATTGTGTAGAGGTGAAACAATATTCAGTTGTACTTAACGCTCCGTTCGATGATGCTGAGGTTTTAATGTTTGAAGAGCGGATCAAGACGGATAATCCCCTTTTTATCTATTGCACCGAGAACGTTGTTGCTGATAAGAACTTTCAGGGGCTTAAACGGCCATCTAAAAAGCAAAGTAAAGCGAAGATTGACGGCTTTGTGGCGTTTTTAAACGCCCATAAAGAAACAATGATGATGCTCGTTGATTTTGACGAGGATGATTATGACGAAATGCTTCAACAATTGTATAGATAGGGGGTGAAATCGTGGGGATTATTCGCAGCGTGTTAGACCGATTCACCAAAAGAAGTTTTGATTTCATCGGGAGCTCTTATTTTAATTATGGTTCATACGTAAATGATGAAAATATCTTAAAATCCAGTGATACTTTCAACTTAATGAAGTTGATTAGTGATCAAGTTGCCTTAGCTGAATTTGATGTTGAGGACATAGTATCAGGAAAGAAATCTAACGACCCGCGGGCTGCTCATGCTTTGCGGGTTTTATCATGCCCGAATGATTATTTAACCGGTTTCGAATTTAAAAAGCTACTGACAAATGTGTATTTGCTCCGTGGCGATGTTTACCCATTTTATGATGGGCGCCAGCTGCACATTTTAAATAATGCTTATTCAGAGTTGACTAATTCCGGCATTGAAAAAATCACAGTTGCCGGCGAAGTGGTACCGGGAAATATGGTCAGGCACATAAAAAATATTGGGCTCAGCCATTTAGAAGGTGTTGGCCTCTTAGAATTGGCAAAAGAGACGCTGGAAGGTGTAATGAACGCAGAAAAAGCATTAACGGAGAAATACAAAAAAGGCGGGCTTATGGCTTTTCTTCTTAAATTAGATGCTCATTTGTCTCCGGCGAACAAAACACAAAATAAAACCGTTAATGCAATTCTTGATCAACTTGAGGACATTGAAGATTCCGGTAAAGTGAAGCTAATTCCATTAGGTAAAGGGTACGAAATTGAAGCGCTTGAGTCGCCAGTTGATGATGAAAAAACGTTGAAATACCTGAGTGTTTATAAAAAGGATTTAGGTAAATTCTTTGGACTTGATAAGGACTTGCTGGACAAGCTCGAAGAGAAAGACATGGAACAAGCCATGATGAAACTTTACACTAGCTGCCTAAAACCTATCTTTCGCAATATAGAAGAACATTTGTCCATTTTGCTATTCGGTAAAAACAGTGGGCTGCGTCTCAAGCTGCGACACAATCTTTTAGATTATGTCGGTATGAAAACAAAAACCGATATTGCTTACAACTTGGTGCGGACCTCTATTGCTGTTCCGGATGATGCCCGGGAAATGTTGGGCTTCAAACGGTTGGATACAGAAGAATCAAGCAAGCTTTATATCAGTAAAGACCTCGTGGGCCTTGATCGACTTGAGGATAGTTTAGACAGTTCGCTGAAAGGTGGTGAGGATGATGGATAAGGAGCAACGGACGTTTCATATTAGCGGATTGGAAATCAGAAACCTTGAAGAACAGAAGGAAACGCCACAAATAACCGGTTACGGCGCGGTTTTTAATAGCCCGGCAAACATCGGAGGGATGTTCACTGAGGTTATTGCGCCGGGTGCCTTTTCGAGAGCCCTTGCGAATCAGTCAGATGTAAGGGCTTTGTTTAATCACAATTGGGATTATGTACTCGGTCGGACACGCAGCGGCACCTTAACGTTAGAAGAGGATGACAAGGGGCTCAAATTCACGGTTACGCCTCCGGCAACGTCATGGGCCAGCGATTTACGCAGTAGCATGGAACGCGGTGACATTAATCAGTGCTCTTTCGGTTTCAACGTCATTAAGGATGAATGGAACTATGAAACTGAGCCGGTGACACGGACAATTCAAGAGGTTGAGCTTTTTGAAATTAGCGTGGTGGCGTTCCCGGCTTATGAGGAAACTGAAGCGGTTCTCCGTTCCGGTGATATTTACAAACGGGCGAAAAAAGAACACGAATTACGGATGAAGAAACAACAGATCATTAATAAAATTCAGGAGGCTACAAAAAAATGAAAAAGATTCTTATGAGACGTAAAGCAGCAATCGAAGCACGAATGAACGAAATCCGGGCTGATCTGGAAGGCGATAAAACAGAAGCTTCTGCGGTTGAACAGCTACAAAAGGAAGTTGATGATTTAGCTGCAGAGTTGGAAGAAATCAAAAAAGCGTTAGAAAATCCAGAGGACGACGAAGATCCGGAAGATGAACCGGAGGCAACAGCAGGCGGCGAAGAAGGGCGTACAGGGGATGATCCTGAACCAAATGAAAATCGCAGCGGCATTGATCCGGAGAAAAGAAATGCACTTGTTAATAATATTATGCGTTCATTGTCCTCTGAAAGCCGTACAAAGGCGAAAGAAGGCGAACAGCGCAAAGCCTTTGCAAACTACCTTGTCGGGCGCATCAGTGAATCTGAGGCCCGTGCAATGGGTGTTGAAACAACAAACGGGAAAGTATTAATCCCTGAGACGTTAGCAAAGGAAATTATCACATACGCTCAAGAAGAAAACTTGCTGCGTAAATATGGAACTGTGATTAGAACAAAAGGTACACAGGGATATCCTATTCTTGTTAAGAAGGCCAAAGCGCAGCGGATTAAAACCGAGAGAACGCAAGACAATCCTATTCCGCAAACAGACATTGACTTCGATGAAGTAAAACTAAATCCTACTGAAACTGATGCACTCGTGCTTGTTACGAAAAAATTACTTGCCATGACTGATATGCCTGTGGAACAGACGGTTATTGAGGAATTGAAAAAAGCGTATGTTGATCAAGAAGCAAACTTTTTCTATAACTCTACTGACAACCCGGGCTCTCTGATTCAAAAGGCAGTTGCGTTTACACCGGCTGACATGGAAGTCTATGACAAACTTGTTCGTTTGAAAAATACCGTACCAACATCGAAACTCAAAAACTCTCGTTGGATGATGAACAGAGCAGCTTTAACAGCAGTTGAAACAATCAAAGACAAAAACGGAAATCCACTGTTACGAGAAGCATATATCGAAGGTGCATTCGGTTATAGAATTCTGGGTTATCCAGTGGATGTAACTGATTATGTTGACGGCGGCACGCCAGATACCCCACGCCTTTACTTTGGTGATTTTAGTTCCTTCCGTATTCAGGATGTCATTAATTCAATGGAAGTGAGCAAACTTCTTGAGAAATACAGTGACACAAACCAAGTAGGCTTTAAAATCTGGCATTTGAATGATGGTCAATTGGTCTATGGACCGTATGAACCGACTGTATTCAAATTGGAGTTATCAGATGGCACTACATCGGCTTAATGACAGGTTAATAGAGCATTTGAAATTAGATGACAGCGAAGAAGAATCTTTGCTGTCTTTTTATTTGGAGTCGGCCACGAATTATATCAAAGCTGCTACAGGGTACGAGAATGATCATCTGATTATTTTGCTTGCCGGTATTTTTTATGAATACAGGGTGACAGAGAAAAGCATGGCCCTTGCTGTCGATGCTTTAACGCCGTTAATAATATCGGCGGAAATGAGAGGTGAGGACAGTGGGAGTGAATCCGGGGGATCTGAAACATCGAATTAGAATTGAGAAACGGGAGCCCGGGCAAGACCCGGTTACTCGAAAGCCGAAACATGTCTGGACTCTATTTGCAAAATCATGGGCTGAGATTATGCAGCCAAAGGATCGCTGGATCATCCAAGCAGCTGCAGAGCATCAAGAAACAACGGTCTGGTTCCGGATACGGCACCGAGAAGGTATAGAAGCAGGAGAAATGCGTGTCGTTTATAAAAGGCAGCCTTACAAAATAAAAGAAGTGATTCCGGATTTACAAAATAAAGGACTCATGACGCTCCAATGCGAGGGGTGGGACAATGAGAGTATCACTTGATATTGAGGGTTTGGACGATATGATCAGTCAATTGGAGAGAAAGGGAAAGGACATGCAGAAAGTAACACCCAAAGCACTGAGAGCCGGCGGACGTGTCCTTGCTCAAGGCATGAAAGACGAGGTTCCTGTCTCTGACATTGATCATGTGCATATAAGGGATGACATTAAAGTCAGACAGACGCCTAAAAAAGACCGGCCGATGCCTGATGTCATCACCTTTGATATTGGACCCGGTAAGGAAACAGCGTGGAGAGCGCGGTTTGTTCATGACGGATTCGTGGCTGCTAACGGCCGATTCGTCCGAGGCAATCCGTTTGCCGTCCGCGCTTTTCGTATTAAGAAAGAACAAATAGTGCAAGCCATTGCGCGGGAGTATCAAAAGGCAATGAGGTGATACCATGATCAACTATGAGCCGGTCATAGCAACTGAACTATATGAAGATGAAACAATCAATCAATTAACGGGCGGACGGGTGTATGCGGGGGAGTTTCCAAGCGAATTTTCCAGTCAGTATCCTCACATTCTTGTTGCCGAAATGGACAACGTCGATGTGAGCTATTCAGACAATAAGGCCCGAGCGTCAGAGATAGACATTCAGGTGAATATCTGGATCAAGGCTGACGATAACATAGGCCCGTTACAAACGGCAGTTGATAACAAAATGAAGTCTCTGAATTGTAAGCGAATCACAGTTTCCTCTTTCAATGAGAGCGAAAGAGATGCGTTTAGAAAAGCTTTTTTATATAGAACCATAGTTAAATTAGAGGAGGAAAACAAATGAGCGTCATCGTGGGTTTAGAAAATGCAGTTTATGCAAAATTGATTAAAGACGAAAAAGGAAATATTCAATACGGTGAGGTCAAACCGTTTGCTCCGGCCATTCAGGCAAAAGTTGATACATCATCCGAAAATTCAACAATTTACGCTGATAACGGCCCAATTATCGTTTTATCAAGTATCGGGGAAACAAAGCTGAATTTCAGCACTACTGAAATTCCTCAAGAAGTCTTGTCAGATATTACAGGTCAAAAAATGGTGAAGGGTGTTATTGCTTGGCGTCAGGATGCCGTTGCTCCTTATGTGGCTTTCGGTTTTACAGGAACGAAAGAAGACGGCAATGTGCGGCATGTATGGCTGACAAAAGGGAGATTCGGAATTCCTTCAGCTGACTGGAAAACGAAAGAAGAGAAGATTGACGGGCAGACGGAAGAGATCGAGGGCACATTCGTACAGCGGGCGGATAAAGTCTTTAAAATCACAGGTGATAGCAGCGTGGAAGGTTTTGAGGAATATAAAGATACATTCTTTGATCAGGTGTTTGATTTAAGCAAATTAGAAGAAACTGGCGCGACAGCTGCCTCCCTTGAAAAGAATGAATCAAATACTGATGCAGCGGGGGTGACTGAATAATGAGCAAGCCTTTAGAGATTACACTAAGAATTGATGGTGAATTCCGTACCTTTACGCAGGAATTTGTTCCGTTCAAGATCAAAAGAAAAGCACTTGAAATTGAAAAGTTCATTCAAGAAGAAAAGCCGGATATTGAAGAAGTTGAAAAAAGACATTTTAACCTGATCGTTGAGATTTTTGAAAAGAAATTCACTTTAAAGCAGCTTGAAAATGGCTTGAATGCTATTGGTCATAATGAAGTGATTTACGACATTATCGGCGTTGGTATTTTAGGTTATAAATCACGGGAAGAGATTGAAAAGGAAAAAGAGGACCTAGACTTGGGAAAGCTTCTGGAAAAAATAATGGAGGAAAACCAACAGTCACCCTCGACGAAGCAATAGACCGAATTAAAGACATATATTTGGATTTATTAAAGCAAGGATGGACGCTGCATGACATTGATAACAGCGACTATCCTTTTTATGTTGAGCTGCTTGAGCATCAAGCGAAAAAGAATGATCCGGTACAACAGCGAAAAAAATCTTGGGAACAAGCCCAAGTAGTACCGATTGACCATGTATTCTAACGGGGAGGTGAGGGAATGGCTACCGAAAATCTAGGAAATATGATTATGCGTCTCGGTGTCGATGACAACGGCGTATCGAGCAGCATGGAAAATATCACTGAGAAAATGAAGCTCGTACGAAGTGAAATGAAAGCCTCCGCCTCCCAATTTGGTCAGTTAGGTGATGCTTCTGATAAGTTACGTCAGAAACAAGACGGGCTTTCCAAACTGTATCAATTACAGGGTTCAAAGATTGAGCAACTCAAGAAAAAATATGATCAACTGGCGGCTGAGAAGGGTGATAACTCAAAAGCAGCCCTTGATCTTGCTGAGAAAATCAACAAAGAAGTCGCTAATTATAATCGACTTGGACAAGCCTTAGAGCGTACTACGGTTGAAATCAATACACAAAACTCTGCTTGGACAAAAGCCGGAAAGACTTTAAAGGAATACGGCGAGGATTTAGAAAAACAGGCCAATCGCATGAAAACCATCGGGACCGTTGGTTTTGCCGGAATTACGGCTCCAATGGGGGCGCTGGGGATTATGGCAATTAAGTCAGCTTCAGACGTAAAGAAAGCGCAAGGATCAATTCAAGCGCAAATGGGGCTCACAAAACAAGAAGCTGAGGAAGCCACAAAAGCCGCAACAAACCTATGGAAAGAGGGTTTCGGTGAGGACGTTGGCGATGTTACAAACGTAATTAGCAACGTCCGCAGAAACATTAAATCGTTGGGTGATGCATCGAGCGAGACTGTTCAAAGAGTGACGAAAGACACAATGACAATTGCTGAGTCGTTTGACCAGGAGGGCAATGACATCACAAAGTCAGTCAACGCCATGCAAAACTCTTTTGATAATCTGTCCGTTGATAAATCTATGGACTTGATTACCTCCGGTTTCCAGAAGGGCTTAAACTATTCTGACGAGTTTCTAGATTCGATCAATGAATACTCGAATCAATTCTCTGCTGCAGGCTTTTCAGTTGAGCAGATGTTTTCTATTTTCGAGGCTGGCGCAGAATCCGGAGCCTTTCAACTGGATAAGGTTGGCGATTTAATCAAGGAAATGAATATCCGTTTGTCCGATGGGACGGCGGACGATGCCATGGGGAAACTGTCCAAACGCACACAAGAGTTGTACGCCGAATTCAAAAAGACCGGCAAAGGCGGCGATGAGGTTTTTTCTGCTGTTATGAAAGACATTGATGGCATGAAAAACAAAAGCGAAGCCTATGTGATCGGTCAGTCTATTATGGGTACTCAATTTGAGGACTTAGGACAAAAAGGCGTCTCTGCGCTTGCGAATGTAAAGAACAGTTTCGACAACGTAGACGGAGCCACGAAAAAGGCCAGTCAGTCATTAAAAGACAACTTCGGTGACCGTGTGACAAAGGACATGCGTGAGCTACAAACGAATTTGATTCCAGTTGGTGAGATACTGCTGGATAAAATTGAACCGGCTTTGCAAAAGACAGGTGAAATGATTGGTGATTTTACTGAGTGGTTTCAAAATCTTTCACCTTCCATGCAAAATACCGTTGTTATAGCCGGTCTGGTGGCTGCGGCATTCCCTCCGGTTGTCATTGCATTAGGCGCGGTTGTTTCAAGCGTCAGCACCCTTGTAGGCGCTATGGGACGAGGTGCGTCTGTGTTTGGCCGTTACCGTGCGGAGGCAGCATTGACACGCACGACTACAGCACAGCTGGCAGCGACAAACGCTGCGGCCTCTGTGAGCTTGGCAAAAGGTAACGCTGCGGTTACTCGGACCACTCGGGGCATGAGAGGAATGAATACCGCGACTGTGGCGGCTTCCGGGGCTATGTCTACATACGGCGGGAAATGGGGCAATGTCCTCAGCATCGCTACTATGTTTCTCCCTGAGATTTTAAAGGGCGGAAAAGGACTTCTTGGCTTCGGGAAAAACGCTGCCTCTGCTGGAACAGGGCTTCTCGGCTTTGGAGGAAAAGCAAAGACAGCGAGCACCGCGGCTACCACATTAAGTACCGGGGCAGTACAAACAACCGGGAAACTGGCCGGATTAGGCGGCAAAGCGTTGGGCCTTGTGAAAAGCTTCGGAAGTGTTGCCCGTGTTGCCGGCGTTGCGCGCCTTGGTTTCAGTGCTTTGGGCGGTCCTGTGGGCTTGACTATCACGGGGGTTTCCTTGCTTGCTGAAGGCGGATACAAGCTCTATAAGCATATGAAAGAGGAAACAATCCCGACGCTTGATAGTTTCGGGGATAGCGTCTCAAAATCCACGACAAAAGCTGTTTTGGGTTACAAAAACTTAAACGATAAGGCTACTGCTCAATTGAATCAGCTGAATTGGTCAGGGCAAAAGGTTTCGAAAGAAGCTGCGGACAATATCAGCAAGAATTTTAGTCAGATGGGCGATAAAATCAAAACGACTATCCAGACGAAAGGAAATGAGAGCTATCAATCCCTTAGTAAATTCCTTTCCAGCAGTAAGACTTTGAGCAATAAAGAGCAGCAAGCCATTCTTGATAACGTGAAGAAAAAGCAGGATGACCAAACGAAAAAGGTTAACGATGCACAAAACCAGATCAAAGCCATTTTGACCAAGGCCAGCACTGAAAAACGGTCTTTGACGAAGTCAGAACAAGAAAAAATCAATTCTATTCAAAAGACCATGATGAATACGGCTGTTAAAACAATGAGTAAGAACGAAGCTGAACAAAAAATGATTCTCGGCCGGCTCAAAAACGAGTCATCCAATATCACAGCGCGGCAAGCTGCAGACACAATCAAAAACAGTATAAAAGCCCGTGATGGCTCTGTGAAAGAAGCGAAAAAGAAATACAAAGAAACGAAAAAGGCTATCGAATATGAACGGGATGTAACCGGCTCTATCAGCGCTGAACAAGCAGACAAGATGATCAAAGAGGCAAAGCGCCAGAAAACTGATTCGATTGATGCTGCAGAGAAAATGCACAAAAAAGTTGTCAAGGAAGCCAAGGCGCAAGCCGGGGAGCACGCTGACGAGATCGACACAGAAACGGGCGACGTAAAAAACGGCTGGGACAAGATGATGGACAAAGTTGACAGCGCTTGGAGCTGGATCAAAGGTCTGTTCTCAGGTGACGATAAGAAATCAAAGCCTAAAGAATCCAAGAAAAAGTCAGCGCCAAAAACTGCCGGCCGGTCATTAGGCGGTAACCAAGTTGGAGCATACGCCAAAGGAACGTCAGCCTCCGGGCACCCGGGCGGCCTTGCCATTACAAGTGAAAAAGGGCGCGAGTTGATTCATGAGCCGGGTGTCGGTACTTATCTTTCAGGCGATAACGGGCCGGAATTGCGGAACCTTCGCCCGGGTTCTTCTGTTCTTCCGAATAAACATACGGAACGACTCTTGAAAAATTACGGTTTTCCGGGGTATGAGGGCGGTATCGGTAAATATTTTGACTGGATCATGAAAGGCTCGGAATATTTATGGGACAAAGCTTCTGGTATGTTCGGCATTGCAGACAAGTTAATTCCCAGCTGGTTCACCAAAAACAGCGGTAGCCCATTAAAAGCCATTGGCAAGCTTGCGCGTATCGGCGTTGATAACCTTATGGGCTCCATTGGTTCATTCTTTACAGGCGGCGGGGGCGGCTCTGCTGCCGTGAAAAAGTGGGTTGCGGAGGCTCTATCTATAAAAGGACTTGGACCTCAATATGCTTCGGCATTAGAGACAATTGCGATGAAAGAATCAGGGGGGAACCCGAATGTCGTAAATACATGGGATTCTAACTGGAAGGCAGGGCATCCATCACAGGGGCTTATGCAATTCATCCCGAGTACCTTCAACGCTTATAAGGAGCCGGGGCACGGAAATATCAAAAATCCGGTTGATCAGGTGTTGGCTTCAATCAACTATCTGAATAGAAGATACGGCGGCATCTTAAATCATCCGGGGCTCGTTTCTATGTCTAAGGGTGGTCCTTATGTGGGTTATGAAATGGGCGGCACGTCTCCGGGATCTGGCGGAACGAAGCTTGCTGCATTGAATGAGCGAGGTTATGACGAGCATATTATCACGACTGATCCTAAATATCGTGAGCGCGGTATCGGAATTTGGGCGAGAGCCGGGGCGGAGCTTGGGGTTTTATCACAAACTGTTCCGGAAATCCCTTCAATTGAACCGATTACGCAGCGCCAAGACGCTCAAATTGCATTACTGGAGGAGCAAAATAGTTTCCTCAAGACCATTGTAAACTCGGTAGAAGGCGGCATCACAGCCGTTGTCGATGTGAATACGTTGGGGGATGCAATCGGGATGAGATCGGAAAGAATCGCGAATCAGAAAATCCTTTTGCGAGGAGCATTGTAAGACAATGAAAGAACTAGACTTAATATTGCCAGATGGAACATATATAAGTGAGCGCCTTCCGGGTGTCTCACTTCTTTCATTTAAGCCGGAATCAGCGAGATTCGAAAGAAATACGTCTAACACCCATCCGTTACGGAATGGGATTTTGATGCCGAGAAAAGGCAATAAGGGGCGATATGTTGAGCGTAAAGTTGTGGTGAAACTGCTTATCAATGCCCGTAACTCACAGCATTTTCATTTGATCAGGGATGATCTGTCCAGACTTTTCACAAGCGAAGACCCTTTTTATATCGGTTACACGTATCAACCTAACAAAAGATGGCTTGTTACGGGTGATGACGGCTTTTCTTTGGAACAAGACTCTAATAAAACGTGGAAAGAGCAAGACATTACGCTTACTGATATTCAAGGGCTTGCAGAATCGCTTTATGATACCTCAGTACCTTTTAAAATTGGCAAATGGAGTCTTGGAATGAATATGGGGAAAGTTGAAAACCCTGTTTACTCATTCAAAAATACAAATCGTTTTGAAGTCTATAACTTGGGAGATGCGGAAGTGTCCCCGATTGATCATAAGTATGACGTCGAGATGTATTTTGAAGGCAAAGACATTGAAATTTTGAACGAAACGACCGGGAAAAGCTACACATTGGTAGGCAGACAGTCGAAAGAAAACAAGCTGAATTTGCGTAAGCATTATACAGTAAATGGATCAACGATTGTCACAACAAAAGGGGCCTGTTTCCCGCCTCTGGCGCCCGGTAAAAATAAATTCAAGATCATTAATGCGACATACAGCGAAATTAAGTTTCTGACACACTTTTATTATAAATAGGGGGTGATCCTTTTGAGTGTTATGTATGTTTTGGACAAGATGAACAATACACCGTACTTAATTCCTGATGTGGACGCGGTATTGACGGATAGTATCGACGGTACAAAGGACCTGACGTTTTCTATTACTCTTACTCAAAACAATGTGATTCCTTTCAACGCATTGGTGGGGAGAAACTTTATACTCGTTGATGAAATCAAGCACAAGAGCCAACGGTACTTTATTAATTCTCCGACTATCAGACAGGAAGGCGAGCAGCTGGCAAAGGACATAACAGCAACCCATATCTATGTCTTTATGCTGGGGAAGCATTACAGAAGCGGATCGATTAGCGGTACAAAGTCGCTTGATGATGCTTTTAAATTTGCTTTGAGCGGCAGCGGATTCACCTATGTCATTATGAAAGATGCAAAAAACATTTCTCCTCAAAAACTTGAGGGCTTTGGAAATAAATACGCTTTGGAACTGATGAACGATATTATCTCAACTTATTCAGTTGAATTAGATGTTGATAACACAACGATTTACGTATATTCAAGAATCGGCAAGAAATTAAAGAAAAAGCTACACTCAGGTGTCAATCTGACGTCCTTGCAAATCACAACCTCAGAGGATAACACCTATACCCGAATAAAAGGCTATGGCAAGAAGAAAGATGAAAAAGACATTCTTAGTGATCAGTCCATTTCCTACGATTCAAAAACGGGCGAGTGGTCTTATGATTCATCTTTGAAAGCCGATTTCACTAAGAAAATAGGCGCTACCTTTACATTTTCGTTTACAGGGACAGGATTCAAATTCAAAACACTTGTCTCTAAACTCGGCGGTAAATGGGAATTTAAAATAGATGACCAAACCAAAACAATCTCGGCCTATAGCGATTCTGATCCTAAAGAAAAAACATTCGATGTTATTCGTGGTTTAGATAGCAAGACTCATAAAGTTGTAGCGACGTTCAAAGGGAAAGACAGTAACAACCCTAACACCAAGGGAGCAAAAGGCGCAACGCCGGTCATGTACCTGTTACGCGGGAATATTCTTACAATCTATCGTTCATTCAAGAATGAAAATGAGGAATACGTTTTCCCTCCGGTTGTTTACATTCACCCCGATGAAAAAAAGTATTTGATCGAGGGGAAGCCTTCATGGGCTCCTGATTACACAGACGATTCCATCACAAAGGAATCAGACATGATCAAGGTGTTGAAAACAAAGGTAAATCCTTACGCCGAAACAAGCTATTCAGTCAATTACCATGAGGTTTTTGAGCTTCTTGAAATTGAGGAGCCAGTAGAAAAAGGCGATACAATAGAGGTTTTTGCTGAGACTGCTTTGAACGGTGTTACCTTTGAAGATTCAATAAGAATTACAGGCATATCGTACGATCCGAACGATTTAACAAAACCACCAAGCCTGACGATTAACGGCGGGAGAAAAACCCCCGAGGATCGAATTGCAGAAGAGAGACAGCGCGCCAAGGAGACAGAACGGTCATTACGGGCCATTAAAAATGAATATGCTGCACAGATTTCAGCGATGAAAAATGAGCTGCAGCAAGCAATTATAAACAGCCAGCAAAGTGATTACCCTCAAACTTTCCCTTACACGCTTCAATACGTGAGTGGGATATGGTCTGTACCGTCTGGCGGTGGGTTTAGTACCACATTAGAAAAAGAGATTGTGCTCAATACGGATAATGAAATCAATATCAAATATGTGTCGTCTGAGCCTTCTTCGCTATTGAAACAAAACGGAATCGCCGTGGCCGTGGATTATGACGGGAGAACGGCGGATCAATTTATCGTGACTTTTTATCAAAATGGAAAGCAAATCAATCCGGATACATTACCCGAAAACTCTAAAGTAACGGTTTTGATTAACGGATTCATGGAGGAGTGAGATGAGTGGCGATTTATTTAGATAAAAATCATACATTAGACCCCGCCTCCGGCCTAGTGGATACCCTTAATGAAAATGCGAGGCTTTCAGAGCTAGCAATCAATGAAAATTACAGCAGACTCAATGCACATAAAAACGCACTGACCGCCCATAAATCAAGTCAAATTGATCATGGCGGTCTTTCTGTTTCTACAGAGATAGAAACGTTAAAGACGCGCTGGGATAACATGATGACCGAATCTGACGGGACCAATATTAAAGAAGTTTTGGACATGCGGGTCAATCACAAAGGAAAGCTTTTTGGATCGGCAAACGCCCGGCTAGTGGAGGATGAAAAAGCCATTGATCAGTTGAGCGCAGCCATTCAAAAAGAATATGAGTTTGATTATACAACTGTCCCAGCTGTCTATCATACAAGTTTAAATCTTGCCGATAGGACCGTGCTGCAGTGCTTTGTAATTGATGAGGAAACGGGCGAGATATACGCGACACAGGTTGCTACCGGAACCACAGACGCGAGTGAAAGCTATGTCATTACCAGGATGAATAAAAACGGCGTAATGCTTGATAGCATGAAATTAATTCATGGCGGGCACGGTACCACAATTGGGCTTGAGAGAGAAAACGGTCAGGTTTATATATGGTCTAATTATAATGTGGTAGATGCGAACGGCAGCACAATTGGGAATGACCTTGTCAGATTCCCATATACAGCCGGCGCGACATTAAACGGCGGTAACGGTGGAATTACGCGTTATAGCAAATTCACAGACGCTTATGTGACTCCTGTAATTGATCAGAAAAACGGTTTGATTGCTTTTCGTATTAAAGGCAGCAATGATGACAGCGTTGTTGAGTTGCGGAAATTGTCAGAAGTAAAACGGGGCGTCAATAACGTTCTCGGGACTGTGGAAATACCGCATGACCTTCACTATCTGCAAGGATTCACAATAGATAATTACGACTTGTATTGGTACACAGGAGATACAAACAGCGTCACCTATCCGGCAGAATTGTCTTTGTTCAGTTTTAAAGATGGGAAGCTCAAAAAGCGGATTACGTGCGATTTTGGCCGAGGACCTGATGGGAAATACGAGGGGGATTTTCGTGAACCGGAATCTGTCTTTCTGTATACGGACCCCGTGACCGGGAAGAAATCACTTTTCGCAGCCATTGCGACCGGTACAGTTGGCAAACGTCTTGCGAAAGTTTACGCCTATCACTCAAAAGATAACGCGGCCACATTCGCGGCAGACTTATCACAAGGATTCCAAGGCTATTCTTTGACCAAAAACAACGGCTCTGCAAAAAGTCTGCCTGATGGACTAACAAAGCTCAAAGACTATCGAAAAGTTGGCTATTATTACATGAAAACAGCGGAAGCAAACAAGATGACGGATCATCCAGATGGCGGAGACGCGGGTTGGTGGCTTCAAAATGCACCGGCTGACGGCTCCGGGTCTGTTATCCAAACTCTCACACGGAACTCAACGGGCCGGTCAATTAAAATCTTTACTCGTGTTGTTACTGGTGAGGGTGTTGCCGGGGAATGGACTGAGTTAATGTCGAGCCAACAAAAGGAATGGATAGACCTTCCCCTGAAAAACGGAGCTTCTAACCCGGATACAAGCAACAAACTGCAGTATGCCATAAATGGCGGCATTGTTCATATTCGTGGAAGAGTGAAAATCCCGGAAAAAGACGGTGTTGTGTTCGCCATTCTGCCGGCAGGAGCAAGACCTCTTAAAAGCTGGTTTGAAGGTTGTCAGGTCGGGGGAACGACGGGCGATAGAAAAATAACTGTTCGAAGCAATGGAGAAGTGGCGGCATTGGGGTTTATGGTCCACAGTGTCGACAACGTCACTTACACTTACGTCAATATTAACTTCCCATTAAATTAAGGAGGGAAAACATGATCTATAAAGATGCTGCGATTAGTGCCAATGTTGGCACTAGCACCGGCGCTTTCAGAACCACAAACATTAATTTCAGCACACAAGACATAGGGACGGCCAAATTGAGCTTTCATTTGTTCAAAAATGGCGTCCCTTTACCTTTGTCCGCAGTTACCGGAAAGCTTGTCATGTTAATGGCCGATGGGAGTAAGTTTATCAAAAATATAACGATTGTCGATAAGCAAAACGGCAAGGCTGAATACGTTTTGACAAGTGATGAGATTAAGCATTACGGCAGGGTTCAGGCGTCTCTCAATCTCTATTACAACAATAAACAATCGCTGGGAATCATTAAGTTTACTTTTGAAATCAATAAGGATTTAATCGACTCAGATATTGCGCCAAGTGCTGAGTATTATATTGATGACTTTGAGGACTTAAAGCAGTCTGTTGAGACAATTGTTGCTGACCTTCAAGAGAAATTTAAAGACTTGGATAATGTTGAGACAAAGGCCGGCGCACAGGAAAAAGCCGATGCTGTCCAGTCAAATTTAGACACTCATACAAGCGACAAAGCCAACCCTCACGGCGTTACAAAAAGCCAAGTAGGATTGGGGAATGTAGACAATGTGCAGCAAGCTCCTAAACAAGATTTTGACCTGCATGTATCGGATGCTATTAAGCACATTTCGACAGCTGAAAGGTCAAAATGGAACGGGGCACAAATGCACAAAATTACTCAAGATGATGGGAGAATCATTTATAAAAGTGCAACAGAAGCCACAGATTATAACGAAATAACTGATACAGGAATGTATTTAATATACAACAAAGGGCTAAATGGTCCCGGGCTGCCCTATGCCTTTCTCCTCGTGATGAGCTCAAAAAACACCCTTGTCCAAATTGCTTATGATGGATATAAGGGTGAACAAGTGCTTTTTAGACTGAGAAAAAACGATTCTATAACATGGACGGCATGGGTTGAATTAGAAAGTACTGTTGGTGCTCAAAAGAAAGTCGATGCTCACGCAAATAGAAAGGACAACCCACACGGCGTTACGAAAGCGCAAGTCGGCTTGGATAAAGTCGATAATGTGCAACAAGCCTCTTTAGCTGAATTTAACGCACATAACTACAATGCTATTCGCCATATCTCACAAAATGAGAGAGATAAATGGAACGGCGGCCAATTAACGAAAATCACAAATGATGATGGGGGTGTAGCTTTTGCAGTGAACGAAGGGGAAGACATGCTTCAGGCAATTGTAAATAGAGGTAGAAGTATGGGCACCTTTTATGCAAATGGAAAAGCAGTAAATTCTCCTTCTACCGCCTCTACAAGAGGGTTTTTTCAAATGACAAGCCAATCATCTGACGGTAAAGGCAACTATGGCTGGGTTTATGCGATGGACTACAGAAATAATGTCTTTACGAATTATTGGGATGGTAACACTGTCGGATGGCAGGGGTGGAAACGGCTCACTTCAAGTGCTGATTTTGAAAATGTAACATGGCAAAACGTCACGCTTAAAAACGGCGCAGCTACCGGTGACAGAGCGTTTCAGTATGTAAAGTGGGGCAATTTACTTCTTCTACGCGGACATATTACAGCTACTCGAGAAGTAGTTTGCGGAACAATTCCATCTGACAGATTACCGGCAAACGGTGCGGCCGTAATGGTCCCGGTTTCTGGTACTACGGGGTATAGTAAGTTATTTATTAATGCGAGTGGAGATATGAAGCTGACCGGTATTCACTCAAACAATGACAGCAATGTGACGGGTTACTACATGGATGCCGTTGTCGCTTTAAACTAAGGAGGATAAGAATGCTACAGGTTTATAGATATGGTGAAGATTTTAGATTTATTGAGCCGGTTGTGATTTATGAGACAGATGACATGGGTGACTATGTTATTCCGTCAGATTGTACAGCAGTTCCACCGCCAGACGATCCTTCTTTTTTCGAGCCACAATTCGACCCGGAAAAGCAAGAATGGGTTGAATCAGCAACACCAGAAGAGATTGAGGCAATTTTAAATGTTGGGGCATCCGAAGTGTCACCGGTAAGCCAATTAAAAGAACAAAACGCCTTGCTGCTCATGCAGCTGGCGGAAACGCAAAAACAATCGCAAGAGCAAGCCGAAACAATAGCGAGTCTATTAATGTCTTTGACTGAAAAAGGAGTGTTGTAAATGGAATGGTTCAAATGTATTCAATACTGCTACAGCTGGAAAGCTTACAACGACGAAGATGTTGCTAAATACGTAGAATTAGGCAAGATCACAGATATTCAATACAAAGAAATTACCGGAAAGGATTACCCGACTCCCAGCGACGCCCCTTCTGGGGAAACTAGCGAACCTGCTGGGGCTGAATAAAGAAGAATAAACGCTTAATAGGCGTTTTTATTTTTGCCTCTAAGGAGGTGATAACAAGAAATGGAGGAGACAACGGTGTTTATTAATTTCGAAACGTTGGATTTAGCGAGAGTATACCTGTTTGGGGGTGTGAAGTACCTTGATTTACTACTAGTTCTCAGTATTCTCGATGTAATAACGGGCGTAATCAAGGCTTGGAAATTCAAAAAGCTCCGCAGCCGTAGCGCATGGTTCGGTTATGTGCGTAAGATGCTCAGTTTTTTGGTGGTCATTGTAGCAAATATCGTAGATACAATCCTCAATCTGAACGGTGTCCTGACATTTGGAACCGTTCTTTTTTATATCGCCAATGAGGGGCTTTCCATTACGGAGAACCTTGCACAGATCGGCGTTAAGATTCCGGCTGCCATTACTGACCGGCTTCACGTAATTGAAAATGACAACGAACAAACAAATGAAAAAGATGAACAGGCTGCTGGGTAACCCGGCGGCTTTTTCTATATCAAAAATAAAGGAGAGAACACTTATGACAATCAAAGTGAAAAAGAATATTGTATCAGAAGCGAAATACGCTTTGAAATGCCCGAACTATATGGACGCTGAATACATCACCATCCACAATACAGCAAACGATGCGTCAGCTGCCAATGAGATCAGTTACATGATTGGAAACACCAGTTCAACAAGTTTCCACTTTGCCGTTGATGACAAAGAGGTTATTCAAGGGTTACCGTTAAATCGTAACGCATGGCATACAGGAGACGGCACAAACGGCACCGGGAACCGTAAATCTATCGGTGTTGAAATCTGCTACAGCGAGTCAGGAGGCGCTAAATATAAGGCTGCAGAAAAACTGGCAATCAAATTTGTGGCGCAGCTGCTTAAAGAGCGTGGCTGGGGAATCGATCGTGTCCGTAAGCATCAGGATTGGAACGGCAAGTATTGTCCGCACCGTATTTTGTCAGAGGGAAGATGGGACGAGGTTAAGGCTGCCATTGAAGCAGAATTGAAGGCTCTGGGCGGGAAAACAACTTCTAAACCGTCATCTTCTGCGCCTAAAGCTTCTGGGGGCACTTACATAGTCAAAAAAGGTGATACTCTTTCCGCAATTGCAAAAGAGCACGGGGTGAGTGTGGCGAACCTTCAGAGCTGGAATAACATAAAAGACCCGAATAAAATCACAGTTGGCCAAAAGATAAAGCTTGAAGGATCAAGCAATTCCAGCACTAAATCAAACAGTGAAAAAACGTCATATGCTCTGCCTTCCGGAGTTATTAAAGTGACAAGTCCGTTGACGAAAGGAACGAAGGTAAGACAAGTTCAAAATGCTCTGGCGTCTCTATATTTCTACCCGGACAAAGGGGCGAAGAATAACGGCATTGACGGCGTGTATGGTCCGAAAACAGCAAATGCAGTCAAGCGGTTCCAATCAGTAAATGGCCTGACTGCTGACGGCATTTATGGGCCTAAGACTAAAGCGAAAATTGAAAGGAAATTGAAATAAAAAGCATTTTGACTATGCACTTAATTACGTAAAGAGAATAAAATAAAAAGGGGTATCATAACCCCTTTTTGCTTTTAATATAAACGCAAACTACCGTTCCAAGTTTGTCCGATTTTAGCTCCAATCGTAAATCCTTTAATGTCTACACCGAGAACCATAGCCCCTACAACCTTAATTTTTGCAGTATCATTAGTTGTTTTGGTTTTAGTAATGTTATAGCTCTTTCCAGTTTGTTTCCACCAAGCTACGTTAAGGCCAGTAACATAAGAGTTAATACCTGACACTTTGGTGAACTGAGGCTTCTTATTTACAAACTTATATTGGTAATTAAACGCGATATTTTTCCAGCAAGCCATCCCTGTCATACCCCAACCTGTAAAAGGCGCCCACCAATTGATAACATGTGAGTCATTTATTTGTGGTTTTATTAGGGGAGTACCTTCACTAACATTAATAGTCTCTTCAAACTCTTGTGGTTGTTGAGCATCTTTAATAAACTCTTCAAAATCCTGAACTGAGTCAAACTTCAAAAAATCCTTTTTAGATGCAATTGAAAATTCTTCACTTGAGACATCCACTAATTCAAAACCAAGGTCCTTTTGTAACTCTTCCACTTGGTTCTTTGTTTCAGCAATCTCTTTTGTTGTGGATTCTGCGTTGGCTGAAGCAAAAGGAACCAAAGCCAAGCCAAGGGCAATGACTAAGACTAAAATCCTTTTCATACTTTCAACCTCCATTCAATTTAGTTCTTACAAACCAATTAAAACATATGAAAGTCCTAAAATCCATAAAAAACCAAAATATTTATATTTTTCAATAAGTTTATTTATTTGGATATGTTATAATTGCCGGGTAACATATAAGGGGAAGGGAGTGATTGCATGAAAAACCGATTGAAAAAATACAAGTTAGGTTTGATAAGCTTTCTGGTTCCACTTATTTCGATTTTTGTAATACCCTATGAGAAGGTTTCAGAATTGGGGTATGCTCTCGGTTTCCCTATTCAATTTGTGATTTATCGTAGCTATGATGGGTTTGTAGGAAATAGGTTTCTGTTATTTACTCCAACAGAATTCATAAAGACAGAGTTTAATGTTGTTAATTATTTAATTGCCGTTCTGATTGTTTATGTATTACTAAGGATCATCAAAAAAGTGATAACAGGGTTGAAAGCAACAAAACACAATCCTATTGAGGAAAGATAAAAAATTATCCTCATAAAAATAAGCCCAACTCATATATGAGTTGGGCTTTTTTAAATAATCCATATTTTCTTTTCCTTATCCCATGAAACAGCGCCTTTGCGGATCAGGCTTTTTGTGGCCTCTCGTATTTCTTGTTCGCTTTTCCCAGTCTTTCTTTTCAGTTCTGGAAGAGTCGGATTCTTTCCGTAAAGCCGCATGTTAACAAAAATCTGATATAACTTGCGTTCGAAATCTGTCATGGTCATCCGTGTCACGCCTACCTAATTGCATCCATACCAACAGGCGGATCAAATTTAATATTCTCCATTTTTTCAATCCCCTTTCATAATGAAATGCTGCAGAGTTTATTTGAACAAGCTTCTCATAAGTTTATTCGTCGCCTTTCCTGCGGCACGGCGAGCAAGCCGTTTTCCGAGTGTACCGTTCTTAGCTGCATTTACGTCACCTAGAATTTTAGCCGATTTATAAAGAGCTGATCTAATTTTATTAATGTTCATACGCATCACCCTTTTTGTTATTGAATCTATTATAACTGACTAGCTAGTTGCGGTAACATTTTGGTAACAAAAACATAAAAAAATAGTTTTAACGATCATTTTTCAACATACCGAAAAGGCTTATATATCAGCGTTTTGTAACACTTTTAAAACATAACCATACCAAGGTAATAGACTCCCACCGTCTCCATACATACTGACAATAAAGCAGAACCTCTTAAGGGGTTCTGCTTTATTTTTTCTCCAGATCACAGGCACCAAAAAGTGCGTACTTCCATTTCAATCCCAGCTGTTTCATACTGATTCCAGAGCAGATGTTTAGACCAATCAGATTTCTGTCAATAAATAAGAGGAATCAAAAACGGAGGGATGAAGAATGAAGCTGAATTTACAAGGAAAAACCGCACTGGTGACCGGTTCGACATCGGGGATCGGGAAAGCCATTGCCTCTTCGTTAGCTGAAGAAGGCGCGGCAGTGATTATTAACGGACGCCGGGAAGAGATAGTGAATCAGACGATAGAAGAATTGAAAACACAACATTCTGAAGCGGTTCTTTATCCGGCTGCATATGATTTGGGAACAGAAGAAGGCTGTAATGAGCTGTTTCAGGCATATCCAGAGGTTGATATTTTGGTCAACAATTTAGGGATTTTTGAACCGGCGGAGTACTTTGATATTCCTGATGATGAATGGTTTCGTTTTTTTGAAGTGAACATTATGAGCGGGGTAAGGCTGACACGCAAATATTTGCACAACATGATAGAGAAAAAAGAAGGGCGTGTGATTTTCATTGCCAGTGAAGCGGCGATTATGCCGTCACAGGAAATGGCCCATTACAGTGCGACAAAAACGATGCAGCTGTCCATTTCCCGCAGTTTGGCGGAGCTGGCAACCGGCACGAATGTCACGGTCAACACCGTCATGCCGGGCTCTACCTTAACAGAGGGTGTGGAAACAATGCTGAATTCGCTTTATCCTGGTGAAAACCTGACTGTTCAAGAAGCTGAGGCACGTTTTATGAAAGAAAACCGGCCGACATCCATTATTCAAAGACTGATCCGTCCGGAAGAAATCGCCCACTTCGTTACATTTTTAAGTAGTCCGCTTTCCTCTGCGATCAATGGCGCGGCACTTCGGGCGGACGGCGGTTTGGTCCGCAGTGTCTTTTAAACCTCTCCTTTTGGGAGGTTTTTTTATATGATGTTGATTTCCATAAATTGCTGTCGTATAATTTTGGTACCAACATAGTTTTTTTAGTACCGGAAGCGAGGGGATTGATTTGGAAAAAAGAATTCTTGAGGAAACCATCCGGCTGATCAGGCAGAAAGGATTTTCATTTACGATGAATGATTTGGCGGCAGCGCTGGGAACGAGCAAGCGGACGCTCTATGCGCATTATTCATCAAAAGACAAACTTGCGGAAGCGGTTGTCGAGCAATTTATCGCAGAGATGAAGCAAATGGAAAGAGACATTTATGAGAATGAAAGTTTAGATGTGCTTGAAAAAGTGAAAAAAATGCTGATCGGTCTTCCGCAGGGAATGGAACTTCTGAACATGGGATTATTAAGTGAACTGAAGAAATACCATTACGAAGCGTGGCTTACATTAGATACGTTTATTAAGGAAGAATGGACGGTTGTCCTAGAGTTATTAAACGAGTGCAAACAGCAAAAAAGAATCAGAAACATCAACCCGGACTTGTTTGTTCATATGTATATAGGAAGCATCAACCAAGTGTATGACCCTGAATATCCGCTCAAACATCAATTCACGACAGGAGAGGTTCTTGAATCAATTGTAGATGTATTGTTTAACGGCATAACAGCTGATGAGGAGGTTGATGCGACGTGAATTGGGTGTTTCTATGCTTAGCGATTCTGTTTGAAGTTGCCGGGACGGTCAGCATGAAGCTATCGTCAGGTTTTACAAAGCTTACTCCCAGCGTGCTGTTGATTTTCTTTTATGGCGGCAGTCTTTTCTTTCTGACGCTTACACTAAAATCCATTGATGTATCTGTTGCTTATGCTGTATGGTCAGGGATGGGAATTGTCCTGATTACAGTCGTTGGTTTTTTGTTTTTTCAAGAACATGTTAGTGTCATGAAACTCATTTCAATTGGATTGATTATTGCCGGTGTTGTGTCTTTAAATCTGATCGAGCATGCTGCGGTGTCTGAGCCGGTACATAAAAGCGGGCAGTACAAATGAGATATATGAAACTGTTTTTTCTCGTGACTGATATCGGTTTTATCTTGTACTGGCTGTCAGCCGGGTTTTCACTGATACCGGAAAGCTGGGCTTTTAAACACCATGACCATCCGTTTATGATCGCCTGGAACTGGTCTTTTTTCCCGCTGGATAATCTCTTTAACAGGGTTGTACAGCTTGTACTTACATCGGGTGAATCGTGCTGACTGGAAGCTGATGGCGCTGATTTCACTTGTGCTGACCTGTTGTTCAGGCCTTCAGGCGATTTCATTCTGGACATTCAGCAGGGACTTTGATCTTGTTTGGTGGCTGTTTAACGGATATCTGTTAATTTATCCTTTATTTTTTATTCATCTTCTCTTAAAGGAGAGTAATGCAACAAAGCAGTGCTGACAGGCACTGTTTTTATGTTTGTAAAAAACCTTTGTTTTCTGAAAAATGAAACGATATAATATGTAATATATTGCATATTACCTGTCAGGAGGATGTACGTTGGCGACTCAAAAACAACGGATGTACGGATTTTTTATGGTCATTGTTGGAGCTGCTTTTTGGGGATTATCGGGAACTGTTGCCCAGCATTTGTTTGAAACAAGTGATGTGTCGGTAGAGTGGCTTGTCACCGTGCGTTTGCTTTTATCTGGCTTGCTTTTGCTGATGATCATATCTGCCGGTAAAAACAGACGTGCTGTGTGGGAGATATGGAAAGATCAAAAATCGGCTATCCAGCTGATTGTTTTCGGGATTGTCGGCATGCTGGGCGTTCAGTATACATTTTTAGCTTCAATCGGAACTGGAAATGCAGCTGTAGCTACGCTTCTTCAGTACTTGGCACCCGTTATGATTGTGCTGTTTATGCTTGTGACACGGAAGAATTCCTTTCAGTCTGCAGATATTTGCGCACTTGTGCTGGCTATGGGAGGCACTTTTTTATTGCTGACCAATGGAAGTATTAATAATTTAACTGTCTCGCCTTTGTCTGTCATATGGGGCTTGCTTTCTGCTGCGGCTCTTGCCTTTTATACGCTGTACTCCAGTTCTCTCTTGAAAAAATGGGGATCTGCTCTCGTGATTGGCTGGGGAATGCTGATCGGAGGCATTGGCATGAGCTTTATCCATCCCCCATGGGACGTTGATGTACAGGGATGGACGATTTCTGAGAACGTATCAGTCGGTTTTATTGTCATTTTCGGAACGCTATTGGGTTTTTATATGTATTTGACAAGCTTGAAATACTTATTTCCGCAAGAAGCGAGCATGCTTGGGTGCTCTGAGCCGGTTGCGGCAGTGGCATCCTCCATTCTGTGGCTCGGTGTGTCCTTTGGATTATATCAAGCGGCAGGAGCAGCATGTATTTTGGTAATGATTTTTGTTTTATCGCAAAAGAAGAGTGCCGGCAAATCGGCGACGTTAAGAAAACAAACCAATATTCAGAGGTGATGCTTTTATGCCAATCCCGTCAAATACCCCGAAGCCTGTCAGGCAGACAGCTAAAACGATTGCATTGGAACAAATTCAAAAATGGATCGTGGAAGGCATTCTTGCTCCTGGAGAAAAAATCAATGACGACGAGTTAGCGAAAGCGCTTGGCGTCAGCAGAACGCCAGTCAGAGAAGCTCTGCAATTATTGGCAGTACAAGGCTTTGTTGAAATGTCACCGGGGAAAGAAACAAGAATTTCACAAATTGAAAAAAACGATGTTTTCAAGGTGTATCCGCCAATGGCGGCTCTGCAATCCACCGCTGCCGAACTAGCTATTGAAAACATTCAGTCATCCCACTTGGAGGAGATGGCGGCGATCAATCAGCAAATGAAGGCGGCTATTGACCGAAATGAAATCTATGAAGTGCTTGGGCTTGATAAAACGTTTCATGATGTCATGATTGATGCGGCCGATAATGAATATATTCGCAATTTCACATCTGTTCTTCATATGCATATTCTTCGGCTCGAATATCTTTTTTTCAAATCGCCGCAAAATTCGATTGAAGAGCATGAACAAATCATTCAGGCATGTAAGGAGAAGGATCGAAAAAAAGCGGCCGAGCTGACGTACAGCAACTGGATCAAGCCAATTCAGGATATTGCGAATAAATTGATGTAAGACAGGCAGAGACGGTACGGTCTCTGCTTTTTTAACGTTTTTGGGGCATACTATAGCGGATAAACGGGAAGAGTTCTACACATTCATTGAAAAGGATTTTGTCATATGAACAAGACTGCTGAGAACAATCAAAGAACCATGCCAAGCATCGTGAAAGATGCCTTTCGCATTCATGCACATCCCTTTCCATGGAAAAAGGCAATCGGATCAGGCATCGCTTCGGGGTTTCCTGTGCTGATCGGCGCATTGGCGGGTCACACGGATTACGGTTTAACTGCCAGCATCGGGGGCTTTGTTTATTTATATGCGGGCGGTGAATCGTATAAAAAGCGCGCTTTGAAGCTGCTCTTGGTTTCCATTGGGATCGCCCTTTCATTTGGATTAGGCACACTTTTGTCCGATACGGTTTGGATGATGGCGGCTGTTCTGGCGCTGATCGGTGCAGCGGCGATGTTTATTTTTAGCGCGCTCGGTATACAAGGCCCTGCGCCGATGTTTTTTGTCCTTGCTTTTTTAGTTAGCTCAGGGCTGCCGGCCGACCCTTCACAAGCGCTGTTTAGAGCGGGATTGACGTTTCTCGGCGGCATTTTCGCCATGAGTATCGCCTTAATCGGGTGGTTATGGAACAAACATGGACCGGAGGAGGCAGTGCTGCAAAAAACATACCATCAGCTGGCAGCATGTCTTTCGGCCGTCGGGACGTCAGGCTTTCATAACGCGCAGCATCAGACGGTGCTCATGCTCAGAACAGCTCGTCAAACGGTTCTCGGCAAGGGGAACAGGCGGAAAAAATCACAGCATGATGAACGATTTTTCCGCCTGCTCGAAAAAGCTGACGACATATTCCTTGCCATCATTCATTTTTCAGCTGAAACGCCAGACGGAGAGAAGGCACAGATTGAAAAGGCACTCCGCCAAACCGGAGATATGTTTGGGCATGCCCGTGTTTCCAGTGCATTTCAGATTAACGAGAATGAATCAGAGCCAAGCCGGAAGCTGTTTGGAGAAATCAATGAGGCTTTGCATATCGCTTTAGGGCGGTTTGATAAGCAGCTGGACGGGGAACCGAGCCGCCTGCCATCCTCTTTCTACTTTTTGAGAAATGCCTTTGACTGGCAGTCTCCCGTTTTGATACGGTCGTTAAAGTACGGGATTGTGCTGTTTGCCGCCGATATGTTTGCCCTTACATTCGGTTTTGCACGCTCCTATTGGATTCCGCTTTCGGCAGCAGCGGTCATGCTTGGCACTACTGTTGTCTTTACGCTTCACAGGGCCATTCAGCGTTCGGCCGGAACTGTGATCGGTGTGGGGCTGGCAGGCGCAATCCTGTTTGTTAAACCGGGCGGTGTTTATATTGCGTTATGTATTGCAGCGCTGCAATGTCTTCTTGAGATGCTGATTGTCCGCAATTATGCGCTGGCCGTGCCTTTTTTGACCGCAAATGCGCTTGTCATTACAGAAAGCATGCATGGCGGCGCGGACGTCGGTTATTTTATGATAGCGAGGCTGACGGATGTAGCTGTTGGCAGCGTGATCGGACTATTGGGAACGATGCTTTTGTGGAGGCGGTTTTCAACGAAGCGGCTGCCTGAACTGATGCGGGACGTAATCCGGATGGAAGGGCTGTTTATGGAGAAACTGTTAACCGGGCAGAAAGCAGATGAACACAAGTTAAGGGTGAGCCTGGTCAGGCTTCGGGATGCGTATGACAAGGCACTTGGGGAATTTCCCAATACTCATGCGGATGCGCTTTGGCCTGCCATTTCCGGTGCTCAGCACTTAGGGTATTATTTGCTCTCGGCACAAGCCCATCATCGACCGCCTGCTCCGTTTTCTGAAGAAGAGATGAAGCAGCTAAGGGCATTTTTTGAACAGGCTGAACAATCCGCTTTGATGAAAAGGATGCCGGCGGACATACAAGTACCGAATGTTCCTTATTATCCGCGGATCAGCAAGGAGCTCTCCGCACTGTATTCCGGCTTGCGGACCGCTTTTGAAAAGTGAACAGTTTGGAAGAGTTAAATAATCTTTAATTCGAGATATTTTACTTGAAAGTAATTTTTGTTGTCTCTATAATAAAGCGTAAGAGAGAAAGAATAATGGCAGTGCATCTGTATGATAATAATTGATGTGTGATTTTTAAAAACGAAAGGGCTGGTTAAAATGGCAAAAGTATTGTATATCACTGCTCACCCGCATGATGAAGCAACTTCTTACAGTATGGCAACAGGTAAAGTATTCATTGAATCTTACAAAGAAGCGAATCCAAATGATGAAGTTGTACATATTGATTTGTACAATGAAGACATCCCGCACATTGACGCAGATGTATTCAGCGGCTGGGGCAAGCTTCAATCAGGAACAGGCTTTGAAGAGCTTTCTGAAAGCGAAAAAGCAAAAGTCGGCCGTCTGGGAGAGCTTAGCGATCAATTTGTATCTGCCGATAAGTACGTATTCGTTACTCCTTTATGGAATTTCTCATTCCCGCCAGTAATGAAAGCGTATCTTGATTCTGTTGCAGTTGCAGGAAAATCATTCAAATACACTGAACAAGGACCTGTCGGATTGTTAACTGATAAAAAAGCGATTCATATCCAAGCACGCGGCGGCTACTATTCAGAGGGTCCTGCGGCTGAAATGGAAATGGGCCACCGCTACATCGGCATCATGATGAACTTCTTCGGTGTACCATCCTTCGAGGGCATTTTCGTAGAGGGACATAATGCGGAGCCTGATAAAGCACAGCAAATTAAAGAAGACGCGATTGCGCGTGCGAAAGAAGCAGGAAAAACATTTTAATGAAAAAGCCTCCCCTAATTAATGGGGGGGCTTTTATTTAGTGCTCCAGCATAATGGTTCGTTTCTCTTCACTGCTTTTCATCGCGGCTTCAATGATGCGGATGACATCAATACCTTCCTCAGCGGTGACTGGCAGCGCTGCGCCTTCCCGTATGCTTTCCGCTATTTTGCGGTAATAGGTAAGGTAGGAGCCATTTACTGATGGGATGGTTTCTGTTTTTTTGTCCGTGCCATGAACGGTTGTCAGCTGTCCATAATACTCCGGATCATCCGCGCCCCAGCTGTCATCCTCCGGTTTTCTTCCCGCTCTGAGTGCGTCTTCCTGTCCGTCGATTCCGTATTTTATAAAACTGGAATGCTGTCCGTGGATTTGATAACGAGGGCCGTTTGCCGGAACGATCGATCCTCCGTATAGAATGGCTTGGAGCTTGCCATAATCTAGAGTTAAATGAAAATAGTCAACTGTTTCGGCATTTTCACGCTGGGCCATCACGTTTGCAGTAACGGCTTTAGGCATCCCGAACAAATGCAGGGCTTGGTCAATGACGTGGGAGCCGAGATCATACAGTGTACCAGTGGCAACGCCTTCTTTTTCCCGCCACCGTGCTTGAACCTCAGGTCTGTAGCGGTCATAGGAGACTTGATATGTATTGATATCTTCAAGCGATCCGTCAGCGATCAGCTTTTTAATCGTTAAAAAGTCGTTATCCCAGCGTCGGTTATGATATACGCTTAACAATACACCTTTTTCATCAGCAGCCTTCTTTAATTTCTCCCCCTCTTCGGTCGTTGCTGTCATCGGTTTTTCCATCACAACATGTTTTCCGGCCTGTATGCATGCCATAGCATGCTCGTAATGAAGGCCGCTCGGGGTGGTGATAATGACAAGCTCAATGGCCGGGTCATTTGTGATTTCCTCAAGCTCATGCACAACTTCAGCATCCGGGAAATCCCGTTTCACTTCTTCTGTCCGCGATGTCATGACTTTGCTGATGTGATACTCATCCAGAACAGCAAGCAGCGGTGCGTGAAACACAGAACCAGAAAGTCCGTATCCTAATATTCCAACCTTTATCGTATCCACTTTTCTTCTCCCCTTTAAAAGCGTTTTCACAAGAAGTATATACCCTCCTGATTAAATGGTAAAACCTAACTGATTCATTTTTTGCCGCGGCATGCTTAGACAACAGTTTGGACAATCAGTATAATGGGAATTAATATAAGGAACAGAGGTGTACGTATGGAGAAACATAACGAACATAAAGCATTAAACCATAAAAGCTCGAAAGAAAAGGATCAAATCACAAACCGGCTGAAGCGGATAGAGGGCCAAGTCAGAGGCATTCAAAATATGGTGGAAAACGATAGATATTGTGTAGATATTCTTGTGCAGATTTCGGCTGTTCAGGCGGCAATGAAAAATGTGGCGCTTCACTTGCTTGAGGACCACGCCCATCATTGTGTAGCAGATGCAATCAAAAGTGGAGACGGGGAACAGGCCATTTCTGAGCTTTTGGACGTATTTAAAAAGTTCACAAAATCATAAAGTCTTTTTTTATTGTAATACCCTACGGGGGTATGGTAGGATGAAAACAGAAAGAATAAACAGGAGGAATTCATATGGAACAAAAAACATTGCAAGTTGAAGGAATGTCTTGTCAGCACTGCGTCAAAGCAGTGGAAACGAGCGTGGGAGAACTGGATGGCGTCAGTGCTGTTCATGTCAACCTAGAAGCGGGAAAAGTCGATGTTTCGTTTGATGCTGACAAAGTATCAGTCAAAGACATTACGGATGCGATAGAAGATCAAGGCTATGATGTAGCCGATTGATTCAAGGTATCGCGCCTTTATGAAGGCGCGATATTTCTTTCATTTTTATATACCCCCCGGGTGTATATAAAGGAGTGAGTATGTTGAGTGAACAAAAGGAAATCGCGATGCAGGTATCTGGGATGACCTGTGCGGCATGTGCATCCAGAATTGAAAAAGGCCTCAAGCGGATGCCGGGTGTCACAGATGCCAATGTCAATCTGGCAACCGAAACGTCAAATGTCATCTTCGATCCTGCTGAAACAGGGGCTGCAGCGATTCAGGAAAAAATTGAAAAGCTGGGCTATCACGTTATAACAGAAAAAGCTGAATTCGATATTGAAGGCATGACCTGTGCGGCCTGCGCAAATCGGATTGAAAAGCGGCTTAACAAAATAGAAGGCGTCACCAATGCTCCTGTAAACTTCGCTCTAGAAACCGTTACAATCGAGTACAATCCAAAAGAAACGTCTGTCACCGATTTCAAAGAAGTGGTAGATAAGCTGGGATATAAGCTTCAGCCCAAGGGCGATGAGGAACGTGAAGCAGCAGCTTCTAAAAAGAAAGAAGAACGGAAGCAAACGGCGAGACTGATTTTTTCAGCGGTTCTGTCATTCCCATTGCTTTGGGCGATGGTGAGCCATTTTACGTTTACATCGTTCATTTGGGTGCCGGATATTTTCCTCAATCCGTGGATGCAGTTTGCGCTGGCGACACCAGTCCAGTTTCTGATCGGATGGCCGTTTTATGCGGGGGCGTATAAGGCGCTCAGAAATAAGAGCGCCAATATGGATGTATTGGTTGCGCTTGGAACGTCGGCTGCTTACGCTTACAGTCTTTATCTTACGATTCAAAGCGTTGGTTCCCATGGGCATACAGATGGTCTTTACTATGAAACAAGCGCAATTTTGCTGACGTTGATTTTATTAGGCAAGCTGTTTGAAACAAAAGCAAAGGGCCGTTCTTCGGATGCCATTAAAAAGTTGATGAAGCTTCAAGCGAAAACAGCGACTGTCGTAAGAGACGGACAGGAGCAAATCATTCCAATTGATGAAGTGCTTGTCAATGACATTGTTTACGTCAAACCGGGCGAACGAATTCCTGTCGACGGAGAAGTAGTTGAAGGCCGCTCGGCAGTAGATGAATCGATGATTACAGGAGAAAGTCTTCCTGTTGACAAAAATCCAGGTGACAGCGTGACAGGTGCAACCGTCAACTCAAACGGCTTCCTGAAAATCAAAGCTGTCAACGTTGGAAAGGATACGGCACTTTCTCATATCATCAAAATTGTCGAGGAAGCACAAGGATCAAAAGCGCCGATCCAGCGTCTCGCTGATCAGATTTCCGGCATATTTGTACCCATCGTATTGGGGATTGCCGTTCTCACTTTCCTCATTTGGTATCTTTGGGCGGCTCCCGGCGATTTTGCCGAAGCGATCAGTAAGTTTATTGCCGTTCTCGTCATTGCCTGCCCGTGCGCCTTGGGCCTTGCCACTCCGACGAGCATTATGGCTGGATCTGGGCGCGCTGCTGAATTCGGGATCCTTTTTAAGGGCGGCGAGCATTTAGAAAAAGCACATCATCTCGATACGATTGTTCTCGATAAAACCGGAACTGTGACAAACGGGAAGCCGCGACTGACAGATGCCATTCCGTTCGGCCGTTTTGAAGAAACAGATCTGCTTCAATTTGCGGCGGCAGCTGAATTGGGATCGGAGCATCCGCTCGGTGAAGCGATTGTTGCCGGCGTGAAAGAAAAAGGGCTTGAGATACCGAAGATGACCCGCTTTGAAGCAAAAATCGGCGCAGGCATTTTGGCTGAAGCCGGAGGAAAAACCATTCTCATTGGCACAAGAAAGTTAATGGAGAGCGAACAGGTTGAGTATGGAGCCCTTCTCGCCCAAATGGAAGAACTTGAGGCAGAAGGGAAAACAGTTATGCTTGTCTCCATTGATGGTGAAGCCGCGGGCCTTGTAGCGGTTGCCGATACGATAAAAGACACGTCACGGGCGGCAGTAGCCCGTCTGAAAGAGTTGGGCCTGGATGTCATCATGATGACAGGAGACAACCGCAGAACCGCTGAAGCCATCGCCAGGGAAGCGGGGATTACGAGTGTCATTGCGGAAGTCCTTCCTGAACAAAAGGCAGCAGAAATTTCCCGCTTGCAAAAAGAAGGCCGCCAGACGGCCATGGTAGGCGATGGAATTAACGATGCGCCGGCGCTTGCCACTGCCGATATCGGCATGGCGATTGGAACAGGCACGGACATTGCTATGGAAACAGCAGACATTACGTTGATTCGCGGCGACCTGAACAGCATTGCCGACGCAATCCGCATGAGCAGACTGACAATGAAAAACATTAAACAAAACTTATTCTGGGCGCTTGGCTATAACAGCCTCGGCATCCCAATCGCGGCGCTCGGATTTTTAGCGCCATGGATAGCGGGAGCAGCAATGGCGTTCAGTTCCGTTTCCGTTGTTCTGAATGCGCTGCGTCTGCAGAAAGTAAAATAAAAACCGGCTATATGCCGGTTTTTGTTTTACATTGACACTTTCTTGGAAAACGACATATAATAGATGTAAGCAATATATGAGTATGTGCTCATATATAAAAACAATACCAACACTCATTGATACGCTTTGAAGAGGGAACCCTAAATCGGAAGGTAAGGTGAGACTAGTGAAACAGGAATACGTTCTGGACGGTTTGGATTGCAGCAATTGTGCTCAAAAAATCGAAAATGGAGTCAAAGGCATAAAAGGCATTGACGGATGCGCGGTAAATTTTGCGGCAAGCACCTTAACTGTCTCAGCCGATGGGAAAGAAGAGCAATGGGTCACCAATAAAGTGGAGAAAAAAGTAAAATCAATCGATCCGCATGTAACGGTTCGTCAAAAGCATAAAAAGAAATCAGCTGATGACGGCTATCGTAATCGAATGATCAATATGCTGATCAGAATGGCAGCGGCTGTCATTCTCGGGGCAGCGGCATATTTGGTTCATCCCGAAACAATCGAATTTTTCCTTTTTCTCGCTGCCTATTTGATCATTGGCGGTGACATTATCATCCGTGCAGTCAAAAACATCAGCCGCGGTCAGGTATTTGATGAGCATTTCTTAATGGCTCTTGCCACGATCGGCGCTTTTCTGATTCAGCAATACCCTGAAGGCGTCGCGGTTATGCTGTTTTATCAAATCGGTGAGCTTTTTCAAGGAGCCGCTGTCAGCCGGTCCAGAAAATCAATCAGTGCGTTAATGGACATCCGGCCTGATTACGCCAATGTCAAAACAGAGAACGGCATCGAACAGGTTTCTCCGGAGGACGTAAAAACAGGAGACATCATTGTAGTCAATCCGGGAGAAAGCATACCCCTTGACGGTAAGGTCGTGCAGGGATCAGCGATGGTTGATACGTCTGCTTTGACAGGTGAGTCCGTTCCGAGAAAAGCTGCAGAAGGACAAGATGTGATGTCAGGCTTCATCAATCAAAACGGCGTTCTGCATATTGAAGTCACAAAGGGCTACCAAGAGTCTGCAGTATCAAAAATATTAGACTTGGTTCAGAATGCGAGCAGCCGTAAAGCCCGGACAGAAAGCTTTATCACGAAGTTTGCTAAGTATTATACACCTGCTGTTGTAATCATCGCGGTATTGCTGGCCTTTGTCCCGCCGCTTGTTCTTCCTGGCGCCGTACTTTCTGATTGGGTGTACCGCGCACTTATTTTCTTAGTGATTTCTTGTCCATGTGCGCTTGTTGTCTCTATTCCTCTTGGTTTCTTCGGCGGAATCGGAGCAGCCTCAAAGGCGGGAGTACTTGTGAAGGGAAGCAATTATTTAGAAGCCTTGAATCAAGTCAAATACGCTGTGTTTGATAAAACAGGAACATTAACAAAAGGCAGCTTTGAAGTGACAGAAATCAAACCTGCTGAAGGATTTACAAAGGAAAGTTTACTTGAAGCGGCGGCATATGCTGAGCTTCATTCCCAGCATCCGATTGCCGAATCTGTGCGTAAAGCTTACGGGAAAATGCTCTCCTCTGACGCAATAGAGTCATATGAGGAAATATCCGGCCACGGCATTTTTGCAAAAGTAAATGGAACAGAAATCCTTGCTGGAAATAAAAAGCTCATGGAAAGAGAACAGATTGAGAGCGTCCCGGATGAATATGCCGGAACAATCGTACACATTGCTGTTGATCAACGCTATGCCGGAGCAATCATCATAGCGGATGAAGTAAAAGAAGATGCAGCACAGGCGATTGCTGATCTGAAATCGTTTGGAATCAAACAGACAGTTATGCTGACAGGTGATTCGAAACAAACGGGAGAAGCCGTCGGAAAACAGCTTGGCATCGACGAGGTATATGCGGAGCTGCTGCCGCAGGATAAAGTCGCACGGGTCGAAGCATTAGAAGCCAAGCTTTCGCCAAATGAAAAACTCATTTTTGTTGGTGACGGCATCAATGATACACCGGTGCTTGCGCGCGCAGATATCGGAGCGGCCATGGGCGGCCTTGGCTCAGACGCCGCGGTAGAAGCCGCAGACGTCGTGCTGATGACAGATCAGCCGTCAAAAATAGCAGAAGCGATTCGGATTGCGAAACGGACACGGCGAATCGTGTGGCAAAACATCGGCTTTGCTTTAGGTGTGAAAGCGATCTTTCTCATTCTTGGAGCATTTGGAATTGCAACCATGTGGGAAGCGGTTTTCTCAGATGTCGGCGTTACACTGCTCGCTGTGGCAAACGCGATGCGCGTCATGCGTCTCGAAAACAGATAAATTGTCGGAGAGAATTCATTTTTTCGGGGTTTTCTTATAGGCACTTGTCTTGTTAAAATAAAGAAGTGGGTCTATTGCGATCCGCTTCTTTTTTTAATTTTAAAACGATGAGGTGTCGGAGTGAAAAAGAAACAGCAGTCTTCTGCGAAATTCGCGGTCATCCTTACGGTAGTGGTTGTTGTCTTGCTAGCAGCCATTGTCATCATTAATAACAAAACGGAACAAGGCAATGAAGCGGTTTCCGGACAGCCGTCTATCAAAGGCCAGCCTGTGCTTGGCAAGGATGATGCGCCGGTAACTGTAGTAGAATTCGGAGATTACAAATGTCCGTCTTGCAAGGTGTTTAACAGTGACATCTTTCCAAAAATACAAAAAGACTTTATTGATAAGGGCGACGTGAAATTTTCCTTCGTGAACGTCATGTTCCATGGAAAAGGTTCGAGATTAGCGGCTCTTGCATCAGAAGAAGTATGGAAAGAAGATCCTGACTCTTTCTGGGCATTCCATGAAAAGCTGTTCGAAAAACAGCCGGACACAGAACAGGAATGGGTAACCCCAGCCGTTCTCGGTGATCTTGCCAAAAGCACCACAAAGGTAAAACCTGAGACGCTCAAGGACAATCTTGATAAGGAAACATTTGCTTCTCAAGTGGAAAAGGACTCAGACCTTAATCAAAAAATGAACGTAAACGCAACACCGACGATTTACGTAAATGATAAAGTGATCAAAAATTTTGCGGATTATAATGAAATCAAAGAAACGATAGAAAAAGAGCTGAAAGGGAAGTAATCATATGAAAAATAGAATTGTATTTTTATATGCTTCCTGGGTTGTGGCTCTTGTCGCTATGCTGGGCAGCCTGTATTTCAGTGAAATCAGAAAGTTCATTCCATGTGAACTGTGCTGGTACCAGCGTATCCTCATGTATCCGCTCGTTCTGATTTTAGGCATTGCCACCTTTCAAGGGGATACACGCGTGAAAAAATATGTGCTCCCGATGGCGATTATCGGAGCATTTATTTCGATCATGCACTACTTAGAGCAAAAAGTGCCCGGCTTTACCGGTATTAAGCCGTGTGTAAGCGGTGTGCCGTGCTCAGGCCAATATATTAACTGGTTTGGTTTTATTACCATTCCATTCCTGGCCCTGATTGCTTTTATCCTGATTATTGTATTTATGTGTCTGCTGAAAGGCGAAAAATCTGAATAACAAAAAAGCGCCCGCGTATGGGACTGACCCCATAAGATGAGACAAATAAAAACACCTTCAAGTTTGAAAACGGATGATTGTTATCCGAAATTAGACTTGGAGGTGTTTTTTCTATGAGGACAAGAGTGAGTTATCCGGTTGAAGTG